>NZ_JAFLXH010000007.1:0-214931 GCF_019891515.1 Pseudomonas sp. Wu6
CGCCCCAAGTTACACCAATATTTTCGAACGGGAGTAATCTCTGTATGCGTCATGAGCGGCAACGTTTTTCAGTCTACACATTCGTTCGTTGCGAGTAGACAATGTGCGCTCTGTTCCGGGGTAGTTCAGCGGTAGAACACTCGGCTCTTAACCGGGTGGGCGCTGGTTCGAATCCAGCCCCCGGACCCACTACATCGCAGGGTCAGAAGGACATATGTCCAGGCACGATAGGGAATCGGATGCAATGGCCGGCATAAACGCCGGTTATGCGGTCTTTCAGTTATCTCGAGCATTGACCGCATCGGGTCTAGACACTGTGAAAGCGCGTGAACGGATTGAGCGCTGGCAGCAGGTGGTCGAACACATGGTGCAGGGCACCGCGCTGTATGGCTCGCGTATACCACTCGTGGATGTGCCTGAATGGGTCACACTGGAGGTAGTCACGGGTGGTTTTGCCACTGGACGGTATCTGGCCAGTGGTGCACTGACCGAGTACGAACGGCGGCTGGCCGCCTCAATCCCAGGCATCCGCCCTGGTTTTGAACGACTTGATCTCAACACCTGGCACCTTACGGATGAGGGGATCGAAGCACTGCAAAAGCAACTGGTGAACAGCGACTATCGGATCGATGTACCAGAAGAGGCAGCGCTACTGTACGTGGCCTGGCTGTTGGGACAGCAGCGCACGGAGGAAGCACGCAGACTGATTGAGTCGATCGCACCTTTTTTTGAGCAACTGCGTTTCTTTCCAATGGCTTCTGACGGGCTACCGCTCGCGGCGGTGGAAGTGCAGATCTTCGATGTCGGCGATATCAAAAAGCTGCTTTCAAAACTCCCTGCGCAGCAGCGTCTGGCGGTGCAAAAACATGTGGTCGTGACTCGGTTGCCTTTCTACGATGCAGCTATCTCGCTCTTCCTCTTAACGTACCAGGATGATTGGCCTTGCCGGCAATATCCTGAAGGCTGGCTTGAGCAGGCGAATGCGCTAAGTAGTCAGTTCGATGCCACCGGTAGCAATGACATCCTCAACGTTGAACCTTTCAGGGGCCGGGTAGGGGAGTTGTACGCGTTGCTAAGGCTCTGCTCCCGTGACCCAATCTCGTTGACAGGGCGTCAAGTCGGACGTATTCGGCGGATCGTCAATGATTTCGTGTGCAAACATGGTCATCCTGAATCCGAAGATCATCTACAGAGCCGAGCCATGCAACGCCATCAGGTGGCCGCGCCCGAGCATCATCTGATCGCCAAGGCGGTTTCTGAGCGTCTGACCAGCTATACGAACTCGGAAGGCATCTCTGATTTTTCGTCCCTGTTGGAACCGATTACCAATGAGGAGGCGAAGGCATATTCGCTGAAAACCGGTGTCGCCATTCCACCAGCAGTTCGCCGACGCCTCGAGCGCTGTCGAAAGGGAACCATCAGTCAGTTGATTGACAAGGGATTGATCACATCTGGGGATACCGTGGCGCGAGTACTGCCAGCGATGACGGCCGAAATCTGCAGTGCTGGATTTCGCGATACGACACTGCGCACGTTGTCTATCGCAACGTATCGTGCTTTTCGGCGACGCCGTTCATTGCTGCTGCTCAACCTACAGAGCCAAGTCAAAATCAGTGAGTTGCCTTGGGTGGCGGCCGTTGAAGGTGAACGAGAGGCACACACTGTCGCCGTTGAGGGAGCCAGACAAGCCTTGATCGAATCCTCGGCAACAACCCTCGCTGCTTTCCCTCAGGCAATCCTTCCGAACAAGCTACTTCAGGAGTTTGGTTCGCTTGCTGTCACGGCGAAGCTGGATCTTCCTTTTGTGGAGGAGGTCGCGGCGGACATTTTCATGGGAACCTTTTCGAATAAATTCGTGGAAGCAGCCAGGCGAGCGGCCTCATTGATAGATGGCACCCTTTACGCCCATTATTACGACATCGACACGAACCAACTGGCGATCCTTCCCGATAAGCCGAAATCAAAGAGCAGAAACTATTTCCAGCGTGACTTGGATACCAGTGATGCATTGGCGAACCTGTGCGCACAGCGGGCTAATGCACCCTTGGGTGGATGGCATTCAGCAACCAACGGCAGGATCATCGAGCAACAACAGATTTTGACGACGCAAAACCTTTCGCTTCTATTTGGTGATCTCGGTTTGAAAGCGCTGCTACATCATCGCTTGGGCTCACTTGCTCAGGAGTGCTTTCAATGGATATGCATGCGGCAGCAGATGAAAATCAAGTTCTATCACTCTAGCTTGGTGATGCTCAAAAATACCGCTTATGCCTGGCGCCAGATGGTGTTTTATTTATCCATGCAGGATGACGCCGAGAGGCGTTGCGCAATCGATAGCATCGAAGCTCATTTCGCGGCTCAACCCATTGCATTCCGAGAGAGATTTCTACCGGCAATTATGGGGTTGCGTGTGGCAGCTTCCGGGCTCCCGTTGACCCTGAACCGCCGGAAAAGTGAGGGGGCTCAGGTTTTTCTCGGATGGACCACCGAACGACATTGGTTGTTACCGCCGCAAACGAATGACATCAGTTAACCGCTCGGCTGTATCGATGAGGCGTGCTTGAACGCCTCAAAAGCGATATCTGTTATCTGGCTGGAGTTCTTGTACAGACGGGGCAAAACTTTCATGCATACATCAGGGACCGAATTCAGGAAGGACGTCCAACGATAAGAGCATGAACGTCTGCAAAAATCGGAACGTGGTGGCGCGTGACCTCAAGCACAAGTATAGAAAGTTCCACCCTGACACGTAATTTAACAAGTGGGCGATGTCAGATGTTCACAAGCTGCTCGTAAGCCCACTCCGCTGGGCTCAATGCGCTCAAAATGAATGTGCTTGTTCATCGATTAATGTTCATGGACGAGGTTTTCCGCTCGTCTGGCCGATCCGACCTTTGGCAACTACTTAAGCGGTGGCTGGCGGCGAGGACCTGAACGGCGGCCCTTTTGTCTAACGTATGCATGGATAAGTTACTCATGCGCCACGTTCCCCACAGCCAGAGACAGCGAATCACCAAGAATGCGCCACAAAGCGGTAAGACGCCGACAGTAGGTGCCTTCACTACAGTAAATCAACTCGACATGAAGACTGTCGATAACCGCGATATAAGCATCCTGAAACATCGAAATCTCGTTCGCCGACAGTGCTGGATACCTGTTCTCAAGGCTTGCGCCAAAGCGTTCGCGAAGACGATCCAGATAGGCTTCAAAGCCACTTGCAACCGATGCCTTTAACTCCGAAGGCGGAAAGAATGCCGTGCGCAGCAGGAAACGCAGAGCTGCGGAAGACTCGTAGCGGTTTGAAAGATTGTCCGTGTACAGCTTGCCAGGCTCGTCATCATTCGCCGGGACGCTTGCAAACATCTCTTCGATATAGTGCCTCTCCGTCGCCAGCGCCAGATTCAGCACGGCGTTGAACAGATCATCCTTGCTCTTGAAGTGCGCGTATAACGAGGGCTTGCGCATACCTGCCACGACAGCGATTTCATTGAGCGACGAGGCGTCGTATCCCCGCTCAGCGAAATGCACCAGAGCGATATCACAGATTCTGCTTGCCGAAGGGCTCAGCACTTTCATCGGGATGACCTTTTAATTCAATGATTTAACGCGGTGATGTGCTCGGCTCTGCCTTCGCGCACACTGCCCCAGGTCAGCGCACCCACCATAACGGCGCAGACTATCAGGAATGCGCACCAGGCAGTGGCGCCATAGCTGCTCGCCCAACCGGTCAACGGTGTGGCGAAGGCCGAGATGCCAAGCTGAAACGCGCCGAGCAATGCAGCCGTTGAACCCAGGGCAGTGGTTTGCGAAGACATCACCAGCGTCATCAGTGAGGTTTCTGCAATCCCCAATCCAAGCAGTGCTACCGCGACACCGGCAGCCAGCCAGTACAAACTAGAACCAGATACTGCTGCGCCGTAGGCCATGACAGAACCTGCGAAGATGCAAAAAGCTCCAGCCGTTGCCATGCGGGCCAAACCGTACTTGCCCACCAGTCTGGTCGCCACGACCGCCCCTATGAGAATCGCGATGCCGGTTGCGCCAAACAGCGTACCGAACTGGGCAGCAGGCAGTCCGTACTCCTTCTGATAAACAAATGTAGCGCCGCCCACATAGGCAAAGAGAAAGAAGAACACTGCTGACAGCGCTAAGGCGGGCCTTAGAAAACGACCGTCTTTTGCGATGCGCGCATACGTGCGTATCGCCAGTCGCATATTCAATGGCTCGCGCTTTTGCATTGGTAGTGTTTCAGGCAAAACAGCCATCGAATTCACCGCCACCAGCGCACCGAGAACAGCCAGTACCAGCATGACGGCCCGCCATCCGAAATGCGCCTCAATGTAACCACCCAACCCCGGGGCGATGATGGGAGCAACACCTTGAATGGTCAGCAGCAGGCCAAAAAGTTTTGCTGCCTGAACGCCCTGAGTGACGTCACGCACCATGCTCATGATGACTACCAACGTCAAAGCACTGCCTATCCCTTGGGCAAATCGTGCCACGAGTAGCCACTCAAGGGTTGGTGCCGCTCCTGCAGCCAGCGCACTCAAACTGAACAGCAACAAGCCTGCTATCAGTGGACGTCGACGGCCAAAGGCGTCAACTACCGGCCCGAACAGCAATTGCCCAAGCCCCATTGCCAACAAAAAGACCGTGAGCGTCAGCTGAATGCTGGCAACACTGGTCGAATAATCAACCGCCATTTCGGGCAGGCTTGGCAAATACATATCGACGGCTGAGGGCCCCAGTGCGGCGATGGCGCCCAAGGCAATGGCAAACTTTAGTGAAGGATTGCCGAAATGACTCTTTTCCATAACAAACTCATGATTGGCTTCCTATCGGAAGGTAGGAGGTAGCGAGAAGTTAACGAGAACCCAGAGGCAAGGTCAAGCCGTAATTTTCTTAGGGGCCAGGCATCATCGCCAGCGCTCCGCGCAAGGCATGCGCACGTAAGTGTTTTAGGCTTCAGTTCAAAGTGTTTTTTTCAAGAAGCGGCTGAAAATGAGCGGGATTTCTGAAACATTATTTTTAAGCGATCAAGGTAAGCGACTCAGTTCGCAGAAACGGGTTGGCCAAATCGATCACGCTGCGTTCGAGCCTAGTGCGCTGGATGTATCGACAGACGCTGTCACCTTGCGCACCAGCGATGGGAAAGCTGAGAGGGTGGCCATGTTGGCCCGCACGCCAACGGAACACTTAGCGCCAATGGCCGTAACTGTGTGGACGGAATCAGGGTTCAAATTGAACTCCGTGAGAGCCAGACTTGCCTGCGAACTAGGCGCCTTGGTATATCAGGCAAACCGCGTCATCGCTCTCGCGGGCAAGCCTGCTCCAACAGATGGCCCCCAATACCTCTTACAAGCGAAACCTCGACACCATGCTGTTCAGGTCTACCGCCAGGCGGGTCAACTCGCCGCTGGCGGCGCTCGTCTGGGCGGCGCCGTTGGAAGATTGCGTCGACAGGTCCCGGATGTTGACCAAGTTGCGGTCCACTTCACGGGCGACTGCAGCCTGTTCTTCCGCAGCGGCGGCGATGACCAGGTTACGCTCGTTGATCTCGATCACTGCGGTGTTGATGGTTTCCAACGCCAGGCCTGCGCCTTTCGCGATGTTCAGGGTAGATTCAGCACGGTCAGTGCTGTTACGCATTGAACTGACTGCTTTTTGGGTACCGCCTTGAATGCTGCCAACCATGCGTTCAATTTCGCTGGTGGACTGTTGAGTGCGATGGGCCAAAGCGCGTACTTCATCGGCGACAACCGCGAAGCCGCGACCGGCTTCACCGGCCCTGGCCGCTTCGATAGCTGCGTTCAGCGCCAGCAGGTTGGTCTGATCCGCCAAGCCACGAATCACGTCCAGAACCTTGCCGATGTCGCGGGACTCTTCCGCAAGATTACCAATCAGATCGGCGGTGCTTTGCACATCCCCGCTCATGCGTTCGATAGCGTTGACGGTTTCGTGAACCAGATCCCGGCCATCGCCTGCTGACGCCGTCGCGTTTTTTGACGCCTCGGAAGTGCTCACTGCGTTACGCGCCACTTCTTCGACGGCGCTGGTCATTTCGTTGACTGCAGTCGCAGCTTGCTCTATTTCGTTGTCCTGCTGCGCAAGGCCACGGGCGCTTTCATCGGTAACTGCGTTCAGCTCCTCGGCAGCGGAAGCCAGTTGTGTTGCGGATCCGGAAATACGCATCAAGGTATCGCGCAGTTTCTCTTGCATCTTTTGCATGGCGAGCAGCAACCGGCCCGCTTCGTCAGTGCCATCAACCTTTATCGGTCGGGTCAGATTACCTTCGGCGATGGTTTCAGCCGCTTCAAGTGCCAACGCTATCGGTTGGGTGATGCTCTTGGTCAGCATCCAGGCAAACAGCATAGTCAGTAGCGAGGCAATAATGAGGAGGCCGACAACCCAGTTGAACGCAGAGCTGTACTGGTCAGCAGCGGATTGATTGATGATAGCCAGCTGGGCGTTATTGAAGTCAGTAAGCTTATTCAACGCTACGTTGATCTGCTCAGCGTTAGCCGCAGATTCGGCGTTCAGCACGCGCGTTAGCTCCTGCAGATCGCCAGCCCGACTGAGGGTAACAAGGCGCGTTTCAATTTTGCGATATTCACCCATCAGCCGCATATAGTCGTTGTAGTCGGATTGCTCTACAGGAGATGAAATCAGTTTGGCGTATGCTGCCTGCGACTTGTTAAGTTGTTGGTTTTGTTCCTCAAGTAATTCGATGGTCCTGTTCTGAATATTCGGTTCGCGATCAGTCAACAGCCGATGCGATAAAACCCGCATACGGACGCCCGTCACCGTGAGAGCATTCAGGGTCTGAAAGCTAGGGACGCCATTTATCGCGATATCGTCGCCAGCTGCTCGGATCTTGCTCATCTGAGACAAGGCGAAGAGGCCGAGAATCAGCATGAGCGCGCCTATCAGGGAGAACCCCAGAAATGCGCGCGGAGCAATGTTAATTGTTCTTATTGTCATGGTTTTCCCAGATCGTGGAATGTGCTCCCCGCAAGCAGCGGCGGATGGCCCAGCGCATAAGTTTTTATCGGTCGCTTGATGACACACTTGAGCGAAAACAGCTGTGTGCCGCATATTAAAACTGATATTGCCCACTCACCAACTTGCAGACATCGACTGATGGTGGCCCGATGCAGCCCGATGGCGACAATCTTCAACCCAAACGACCTGGACGCGACGTTCGTTCAGTTGGTAGAGACGCGCTAACAAGGTTGCATATTTCTCTTGCAGAATCAGTTCTAGAGGCTGCAGCAGCGTGGTAGAAGATGCTGTGCATAATGGTACTCAAGGATAGGGGATGGTCGGTTCGATGCCGGCGAACACCGCGCCAGCGCCGTCGTAAGTCGCTTCGCCGAGGAAAGCATGCTGTGTCACCACCATGGAGTCGCGTACGATCCATTGCAGACGATTGTCATTGAAGATGGCTGCAGTCCCCGCCAGTCGATAAGCCTTCATGACTACGTCCGCTCCGGTATGAGCGGCATGGGTGGCGCTGAGGCGTAATAAGTTAGTCTGCTGCAGGGTCACCGCATTACCGGCGATGAGCGAAGCCCATACAGCTTCGGCGGATTCGTAGAAAAACGCCTGGGCGCTTCGCAGCATCGCCTCTGCCTTACCCAGTTCGCTGCGATAATAAGCTCGATCACCCAAGCGCGGGGCACCGGTGACAGTCTTGGTGCTGCCCGACATTGCGATCACCAAGTCCAGTGCTGCGCGTGCCAGCCCAAGGTTAACGGCGGCGTGAACTTGCGCCTGGTAGGAAACGGACGGGTAATGATAGAGGGGCTCGTCAATTGTGGAGGCACTGCCCCGCACGAAAGTCCACTCGCGTTGGATGTTCTTTTGGTGCAATTTGAGGTCATGGCTCCCCGTCCCTTGCATCCCGACAACATTCCAGTTGTCGACGATCTGCACTTCGCTTGCCGGGAACACAGCGGTCAGCGGTTTGCCTGCCGTCGGTCCTCCACCGTTGGCCGATGTGCCACCTATGCCTACACCAATCCAGTTGGCGCCTTTGCACCCACTAGCAAACCGCCAGTGCCCGCTGACTTCCCAGCCATTTTCAGTCTCTTTGGCGGGTTGTAGAGGGTAAAGGCCGCCAGCATAGACCTGGTCTGGCCCGTTGGCATAAATCAACGCTTGGGTTGCCGGGGGGAGTGCCGCCAGGTAGATGTTGGCTGAGCCGAACGCGGTCACCCAACCGACCGAACCGTCGGCTTCGGAAACCCGCTCTACGATGCGTAGGAACTCGGCTGGAGGCAGCGCATCGCCACCGAAACATTTGGGAGTACTGGCGCGGAAGATACCCACTGCTTTCATTTTTTCGATCATGTCTAAAGGGACATGGGAGCGTTGGTTAAACTCGCTGCGACGCTCGGCAATCTCCGCAATCACATCATCCAGGGAAACCGCCTTGATGCTGATTGGAGCGCCTTTACGTGTGTCACGATAATCGAAATTGTTTTTGCTGTTCATGTTTATTGTTCTCTGGCTAGGGTGTTTGCATACACGTTCAGAATGCGTGGACTGATAAGAAAAAATCAAATTCGAAATATGAATAAGGTAAATAATCCGTGGGAATTAACTGTCGTGCCATGCGCCTCTAAAGGGGAGGGCGTTTAAGTGCGACGGCTATTCCTGCTGTCAATAGTGCGTATGAGTAAAGCGAATTTGACCGAATGAACAATCCCTCTCAACATGGATTCACCAAGTCAATAATTAACAGGTGAAGGTTATGGTTAGCGATCAATCAAAACAACATTTCCGGCAAGCGCTGTCATTGTTGTCTGCGGCGGTGAATATCATTACTACCGATGGCCCCCATGGTCGCTTCGGATTAACTGCGAGTGCGGTCTGTTCGGTCACTGATACGCCCCCAACATTATTGGTTTGCATCAACCGTAACAGTTCAATTCATGAAGCGTTGCTGGGCAACAGGGCGTTGTGCGTAAATATACTGACCGGTGATCTGGAGGGTGTTGCGCGACAGTTTGCTGGTATGACCGACCTGCCGCCTGCTGAACGTTTTGCCGGCCAGGATTGGCGGACAGGCTCCTCGGGCCTACCGGTGTTGAACGACGCCCTAGCAAGCCTCGAAGGAAACATAGTAGATATCAAGGAAGTCGGATCGCATTCGGTATTATTTGTAGAAATTAACCAAATTCAGGTCCGTGAAGAGGGGGAGAGTCTGATTTACTTTGGGAGAAACTTTCACCGTCTGGGGCGGGCTGCAGCCGTCAACGTACAGACGTCGGCATCCTGAATAATTGCAGTTCCCCATTCGTGGGTTACAGGGTTTATAAAGAATGCTCGCACGCCTCATTTCATATGAACTCCAGTATGGCTGCCGGAGGCAAACAGACTAATGATTAACCGGCGCAGCCAGGTTATCCCGGCATCCGATAGGAAACGGCTATGGCAATAAAGTCCCACCGAGATAGGTGGCAATTCGATGGGCAGACTCAGCAGCCGATAGCGCTGGTCGTGGTTTAGCTGCATGGCAATGGCACGCGGCAGAATCAATGCCAGATCAGTGTTGGCAACGATTTTCGGGGCAATCGTGAAGTTAGGCACTTTCAGAGCGATTTCGCGCGCAATGCCGGCCTTTCCGAATGCTGCATCGGCGGTTACGCCATGGCCGGTAATATTGCTCGAAACGTCAACATAGCGCAGGGCGAGTATGTCCTGAACGCTCAATTCATCTTCCTGAAAAGGATGGCCGTCGCGCAACAGACAAATGAATTCGTCGTCTAGCAAGTTTTCGTGGATGCACTCTTCACCAAGCTCTACCAGATAGCCTATCGCGATATCTATATCACCTTTGCGCAATGCCATAGCCAGTTGCTCTATAGGCATTTGACGCACATCCAGGCGTACTTTCGGCGCCTCGCGCGCTAGCACTTCCATCACCGTCGGTAGCACATAAAGTTGCGACATATCCGACATGGAGATGCGAAAAGTACGATCCGCTGTTTTCGGTTCAAAGTTCGAAAACATCATTAATGCGCTTTGAATAATAATCAGCGCATGTTCAATGGGGCCGTGCAGGCGAATAGCTGCGTCAGTCGGCTCCATCGACGTTGCTGTTCGTACGAACAGCGGATCGTCAAACACATCGCGTAGTCGACGCAGTGCGTGACTGACGGCGGGCTGGCTGAGGTGTAGGCGTTCGGCCGCGATTGTCAGGCTGCGGTATTCCCAAATAGCCACAAAAGTCCTGAGAAGATTCAGATCGATCGTGGCCATGTTGATGTGCGTCATTTATTTACCACGAGCCTTACGCGTGATGCTGGAAAAGACGCCGTCGCGGTATATCCAAGCATGTATCAGCGCTGCGCAAAGATGTCCTAACACAAGCAGAAACAGAACCCAGGCGAATAACCCATGTGCGGCCCGAAACCAAGCGTAAAGCGCGGAGCTGACAGGAGCAATGGGTGGAAGGTTCCAGCCCGCGAACATGGTGACAGGCCAATTTCCGGCAGAGAGCGTGGCCCAACCGAGCAGTGGCAGGCAGAGCATCAGCAAGTAGAGCAATAGATGCGAAACATGCGCCGCAATTGCCTGCCAGTACGGTACGCTGGCAGGCAATGGCGGCGTGGTGCTTAAAAGCCGATTGCCTAGACGCAGGATAGCCAAAAGAAGAATGGCGATTCCCAGAGGCCTATGAAGATCAATGAGCCAGGGACGCAGGCTCAGAGAAGACATCATGCCTACACCTATAAATAGCATAGCCAGGATAAGGACAGCCATGAGCCAATGGAGAAGCCGTGCCGCGAAGTTGAAACTTTGCACACCGGTGTGCTTCTGCTGGGTATGCATTATTTGATTTCCTTTTTGCCAACCGCGTCAGTGGCTTTACCAAAACCTATTTCTCGTAATCGGGCGTTATAGGACTGGGAGTAAATACCCGCACGGGCTGCAAGCACCGGATCGTCTGAAAGCGCTATTCCTGAAGGTACAAGCGTCGGGTCAAAGTTAATGTCACGACATGCCCCATGAGTTTGCTCTACCACCTGGTTGACCTCTAACGTCCCAGCGATTACCTCCTTGCGGTTGCTCGGCCATGGTTGAGAAGGGTCGTTCACCGGATCTCCCGCCTCGGCCAGTTGGAATACCAGATCCCAGTACAAGGGTGCTACACCCACACGCTGAGTTATTTCATCAAACAGGAAGTCATGACTGGCTTGCGCATGAGCCTCTTTGCTCAACATCTCTACCGCCGCATGAGGGCGCATGGACCAGCGCACAGGTTGACGCTTTCCATCCGCTGCAATGAGTACGAAGGCGTTGATGGAATTATACTCGGTTCCTGCAAAACTGGCCGGCCAAGTCGCGTTCGCCTCTCGCTCTACAGACTTGCGAGCCTCTGGATATTTTTGAAAAAACGCGGCCACCTTGTCCGGGGCTGGTTGTCCAGTGGCAGCCACCGGTTCAAAGGCCTCGACCTGCGCCAGGAAACCCTCGGCATCCCGAGTCGCGAAGTAGGGTTCGTTGTTGAGCTTCATTCGCCACTGTGACTTGTCGTCGCCTACCAGCATGAGTGCCATGCTGACGGTCGCCGTCGAATTGTCCGCCGCATGCGGGTCCACGGTGCCGATTGAAAAACGCCCGACGGCTGGGATGTTGGCCGGTAGAAAAATACGTGAGGTCGACAGAGGGACGGCCTCGCCGCTCGCATGAAAAGTCCCACTGAAACACATACCCTTACCGTGGGCCCGTCGATAGCCTGGTGGAAAATTATCCAGGGAGTCACCCAGAAACTCTTTTGTGGTAACGCCGGTGCCTAAGAATCCTCCTGCCCAGGCAAAAGCCAGCACAAGAGCAGTCGCGATACTGAA
Source organism: Pseudomonas sp. Wu6 (assembly GCF_019891515.1). Taxonomy (NCBI): domain Bacteria; kingdom Pseudomonadati; phylum Pseudomonadota; class Gammaproteobacteria; order Pseudomonadales; family Pseudomonadaceae; genus Pseudomonas; species Pseudomonas sp. Wu6. Next base: position 11,859 of record NZ_JAFLXH010000007.1, read on the forward strand.
TATGCCCAACAACGGCACTCGATATTTCCATAAACCCTGAAGGTTATTCTTAAGCATAAAATTCTCAGCTGCACGTTGTCAGGCAGCGCTGGATTGAAACTGCCGAATGGCTAGCGCCAACACTAACCGGCGCAAAGCAGTAGTCATGTGTAAGACAGGGGGATTTGAACCGCCGATACGGCAAGAAAAAATCCCGGTGGGCTCAATGGGTTTGCTTGAGCGGCAACGCATGACAATCCCTGCGCCATAGCCTGTGTGTCATCACATTGCTGAGGACGGCCAAGGCAAATGACGCCGGCGATGCACCGCTTTTGACGTTATATGTCCAGCACCAATCGTGGAGACTTTGATCGTGAACAGCATACCAATATCGTATCGTTCGCCGCTTTTTCATCAGCAGTGAGATACACATCGCGATGGTCTGGTTCACCCTCTAAAACATCACAGAGGCATGTGCCACAAACACCCTGCTCGCAGGATATTTCGATATCAATACCTACTTCAGCCAGTGCTTGATAAATGGTCTGCCCGGTCATGACATTGACGGTTTTACCGCTGCGCGCCGCCACAACCTCAAAACCAGACCCATTGGTATCAATGTCGGCCTGAAAGTATTCGCGGTGAATGTGTGCATCAGGGTAGCCGAGTTCGAGAGCATTATTGATAACCCACTTCATAAAACCTCCCGGTCCACATGTATAGATGTGAGCCGTGTCCTGGCTGCCTCCTAATACGCGTTTGAGGTCCAGTTGGCTTTCAGGTTCATCGTCGAAGTGCAGCTGGACAGCTTGGGAAAATCCGGAGAGCTCCAACTCTTCAAGAAACGCACTTCGGCTACGTGAGCGTGCGCAATAATGCATCTCAAACGCCTTTCCCCTGGCTTCAAGCGCATAGGCCATGGCCAGCATCGGTGTGATGCCAATACCCCCTCCGAGCAGGATTGAACGTTCGGCATTCAAGTCCAGCGGGAAATGGTTACGAGGCAGGCTTATGTTTACCTTTACGCCTTCAAGTAATTCCTGATGGACTGCAATGGACCCACCCCTGGATTGAGGATCTCTCAATACCCCAAGGCGATAAATGCCTGCGTCAGCGGGATCGCCGCACAACGAATATTGGCGGATCACATTTGAGGGTAGGTGCACATCAATATGGGCACCGGCCTCAAAGGTCGGTAAATTGCCGCGGTCTGCCCGCGCCAGCTCGATGACGACCACATCATCACCTTGCAGCACTCGTTTAAGCACGACTACGTTTAGGAGTTCATTCATCGGGTAATACCTGTACGCACGCGGGAAGACAATTCATATTGATGGTTTAAAAAAGCTCGCCAATCTTCATTCAGACTGATCAAAAACACGCATAACACCGGCCTTGAGTGACGTGTGAGCGAGTAAGCCTTCTTCACCCAATTCATGACCTGCGCCTGAATCCTTCATGCCGCCGAAGGGGAGACTGAGATCCAGCACATTGTGGTTATTGATCCAGATAGTGCCTGCCTTCACGCCGCCGAAGAAGCTCGTGATCCGATCAACGTTTTTGGTCCAGATACTGGCCCCCAAACCAAATGAGGTCGCATTGGCGCGCTGGATAACCTCACGGTCGTCCTTGAAGGAAAAGGCTGTTAGCACCGGCCCAAAAATCTCCTTTTGGGATGTGATGCTGTTGTTTGTAAGGTCGGTCAAAATGGTAGGCTGAATATAAGCGCCAGGGCTGTTGATCGTTTCGCCCCCACACAGTAATTCTGCACCGGACTCAAGGCCCTGGTGGATCATGCTCATCACCTTGTCGCGGTGGGCGTGATGAACGAGTGGACCCATCTGCGAACTTAAATCCAGACCCGGGCCAATTTTGATGGTCCGTGCGATTTCAGCGACTCCCGCAGTGACTTCGGCGTAGTGGCGTTCGTGGACGTACAGCCGAGAACCTGCGCAGCAGTTTTGACCATGATTGCCGAAAATAGCCCAGGCAGCGCCGGGAATAGCGATGTTCAGATCGGCATCTTCGGCGATGACGACCGGTGACTTACCGCCGAGTTCAAGCGTGTATTTTTTCATCAGGGGCGCTGCTATTGCGGCGATTCGTTTCCCTGTCTCAGTCGAGCCTGTAAAACTTATCTTGTCCACCCCAGGGTGCTCAACAAGCGCCGCACCTACTTCATGACCTAGGCCGGTAATGACATTGACAACTCCAGGTGGAATGCCAGCTTCATTACACAGCTCCGCCAGGCGCAAAGTAGTGAACGGGGTTTGCTCAGCGGGCTTGAGAACAACAGTGCACCCCGTTGCAAGAACAGGTGCCAATTTCCAGACCGCTTGGCAAAGCGGAACGTTCCACGGGGTAATTGCTGCGACGACACCCAGTGGCGATCGTTTTGTGAAACCAAAGAATTTTTGATCCGGCAGGTAAGGAACGGATAGATCCAGGGTTTTTCCAGAGATTTTGGTGGACCACCCGGCCATATAACGCAGCGTATAAACCGACAGGTCCGCATCGAATGCGCGAGTGTTTCGAATAAGGCGGCCACTGCTGAGCGTCTCGAGTTCAGAAAGCTCCTGAGCATTTTCCGCAATCAGATCAGCGAGCCGCAGCATCAAAGCTTCACGTTGATAGGGTCTCATTCTGGACCAGGCGCTGTCTTCAAATGCCTTGCGTGCAGCGGCCACTGCCAGGTCGACGTCAAATTGGTCTGCCTGTGCGATTTGACCTAATTCAAGACCGTTACTAGGATCGGCAATAGAAAAGTATTTTTCTGAATGCGGGTCCCTGAACTCACCATTAATGAAGATTTGGGTACGTTTGCCGATCTTGGATTTAGCCCCAGCGGTGAGGTGTTCGTAGTTATTTGCCAATGTCATGATCGAATGCCCATTGTTATTGTTTCAGGGGCCGCTATCGTACTAGCGGAATATAAAGGAAATTAATATCCCGCACCGTCACGAGTTGGACAATGACAGCAGAGGTACCTATTGTTGCCCTTGCTGCAACAAAGGCGAATCATCCAGGTGGTGCGTCCAATGTCTCACTTGCGTTTAGGGCGGATTGGTTTTTGCTGATCGTGCCCTAGGTCGTGGACCACGACTGCACTAAGCTGAGACGATGACGATATCGGGTAAAACAATAGTGCATCTGACCGGGCAGGTATATCTAGCCTGTATGGAATACAAGCAAGTATGGTCTTTAAGGCGAATTAAGAGTGTTGTATAATTTCTGCAATTTTTAGGTAAAAAGGAAATTCTCAATGAGGGTTGCTAAAAACAATCAAAAGACTGAAGAGAAACGTACGGCTATTTTGGTCGAGGCAAGGATGGTATTTCTCGACTCGGGAAATGCTGGATTCAGTATGAGAAGCGTGGCTAAAAAAGTCGATATGTCGCTGAGTCATCTTCAATATTTTTTTCCGACCAAAGATCAACTATTTTTGGAGATGGTCAGGTATACCGTAAATGACTATCTGAAAAATTATAAACTCATCATGATGGAGTCCTATAATAGTCCCGAACAACAGATGTGTGCTGTGTTGGATTATTTGTTTAGCGATCTCATGCGACTGGATGTTACAGCTATCTTCGTCGAGCTCTGGGGGATGGCACTCCGGGATGTAGAGGCGCGCCTTTTTCAGCGTAAACTGTACAGAGTCAATAGGCGAAAATTTTCGACAATCCTTACCAGGGTTTACCCTGATGCATCGCGTGAGACCATCAAGCGGGTCGCAACCCAGGTGCTGTTACACATCGATGGCATTATGGTGCTTTACATGGTGGATTGGCCGGATGCGCAGAATTATGAGCGAATAGTTCAAGACGCTAAATCCATCATATGGAGAATCATGGAAAACATCGCTCAGAAAAAAGAGGCTAGTCAACTGCCGTAGCTATGGCATTTTTCCGAACCAAGAAAATCTTATTGGGATTTCTGCTGGTGCAGTCACGGATGCGCCGAATCTGTGCGTTTATCGCCATTGCCAAGTAATGCACCAAATCACGCGAAAGAGGGGACAGCTTCCTGGATTGGCGCGAAATAATTTGTACTTGTGTTACATTCAATGCGTGATAATCGATAGGAATAGCTTTTAATGTACCGTTGCATAACTCATCAATGACGGGAAAGTCACTGAGTATTGTCGAGGCTATGCCATTGCGCGTGAGGTCCAACATTATCTTCAGTGAGTTTGAAGTAATGTAAGGCTGGAAGTGAGCGCTGCTTTCACTTTGCAACTGATCAATAATTCCTCTGATCCGGTACTCAGGCGGGGGTAGAACAATATCTTCCTCAGCCAGGTCTTGAAGACTGAGTATCGATCTGCCCGCCAGCGGATGGTCGGGGTGGACAATAGCTCTCATGGGTTGATCGAAAGAATGGAGCCTATTGATGTTGGTGGTCTTGGTCGGGGAAAACACCAATCCTATGTCTGCTTCGTCTTCAGCGACCATTCGCTCAACTTCGTGAGAGGGCGCAATCAACAGCTCAGTGTGCGATTGTCGGTTAGCTTTGAAAAATTGATAAAGCTCACCTATGGCCTGAGTACTGAGTAATCCTTCGCCCACCGCAATGCTGGTTCTATTTAAATATCCTTCTTTGAGTTGGCCGAGTTTTTTCAAAAGTTGATTGTGATGACCCATACGCTCAACATAATAATCAACTGCAGCCTGACCAGCGGCGGTCAGGCAGATCCTGTGAGTACCTTCTTGTATGAGCTGAATACCTAGATCGGACTCCAGTTTCGCAATCTGTCGACTGATGGAGGAGACGGCGAGCTCCAGCTCTTCGGCCGCCGCGCGCATGGTTCCCAGTCTGGAGCTCAAATACAGATACTTGAAGCGTTGATCTTGAAGCTCAGTTTGGGAATTCATCATGGGTGCCTCGCACGGTTCGCATCATCAAGTTTTTTATTATGCTGACGAATCTATGCTAGTGAATGCCGGGAAGCAATACTGCGGGCTAGTTTTTTTGGTCAGTGACCTACAATACTTTTATAGCTTTTTGATCTAAGGGGCGTTTCTGTCTGCGCCGAAATTTGCGGTTCCAGGTTGCACGTTTAACGTTCTATGGAGCTCTTGATTGCGGAGGTACCCCTGATTTCCTGGCTTGATCAGCTGTGCTGGCGCTTGAGGTGATACGGTGCGGGATTAACTATGGGTGTGTCGCCAGTGACGAGATCAGCGACCAGTTGTCCGGCTGCTGGAGAGGTGCCAAAACCATGCCCTGAGAATCCGGAAGCAAGCGTCAAGCCCGGGATTTTATCCACGGGGGATATCACTGGGAGGCCGTCCGGCGTTACATCGATCATGCCAGCCCATTCGAGCTCTATGGTGGCTTTTTTAAAAGCGGGCCAAGCTTCAGTGAGATTGCGTAATGCAGCCCGATTCAGTCCGTGATTGACCTTTGGGTCTATTGTCCGTCTCTGCTCGAAAGCAGAGGTACCTTGGTCAGAATTGCGTCGCGACAGGGCCAGTTCTGTCATGAAATCTCGTCCCAGGGAAAGATTCATGTTTTTCCATTGGGAACGCAGTGTGGAAAAGTAGTGATGCCCGATCAGCAAGCTGTCAGGTACGATCGGCACCATGAAAGCTCCCCGGTTCGTGATGATGTATCCGCCGTCCTGGTGTTTGCGAAAAGAGATATCTGGAGTGCCTACTGCGACTTCAGTCATGCCCTCTATCGTCAGAGGAGCCGTTCGAAGGACTGAGGCGACTACCGGTAACGTCAACAGGGGAACACCGCAGGTAGCCAGGAAGCGTCTTGACCACATGCCGCCGGAAAGGATTACGTTATCGCAACGCACTTCCCCCCGCTCGGTTACAACACCGCTTACTCTGCCTGCCGACATGGATAGCGTTCGCACCGCGCAGTTCTCCACGATGATAACGCCTTTAGCGATAGCCGCCCGTGCGATGGCACTGCTGGCAAGAGTAGGTTCTGCTCGGCCATCAGAGGCTGTGTAAATTCCGCCTGCCCAATCGACGGTGCACCCTGGAGAAATATCAACGATTTCTCTCGCCGTGACCAGGCGTGAGTCGAGCGAGGCATCAGCGACTGAGTTCAACCATTCTTGATGTGAAGCCATTTCCCCGGCTGAGCTGGCGGTATACAAAATACCCGTCTGTCTGTAGCCAACATCGGCATTGAGCCGTTGTGCCATGGTGCTCCATAGTTTTTCTGCGGCGATTGAAAGAGGGAGGTCCAGTTTGGCCCGCCCCATTTTCCTGATCCACCCCAGATTTCGCGAGGATTGTTCGCCAGCAATTCGGCCCTTTTCAAGTACTGTGACGGGGATGCCACGTTCTGCCAGCGACAATGCCGCAGTGAGTCCGATAATGCCCCCTCCGATCACCACCACTGTCGTGGCGGCAGGAAGAACGACAGAAGTCTGAACGGGAGAGATAGAGGGGGCCAAGTTTCTTGTCCTTGATACTGTATACGTTATCGAAAGTGCACTGAATCGCTACGCCCTGAGGCTGCTAAGTGTCACGTATTGTTATGAGTAATCGTGATTTCTTTGACATTGGCCTTTGAGACCCCGCGATAGGCGGTGACTTCAATTTCAATTTTGTATATCTCAGATCCCAGAGGAGGGCTGGTCAGCGTCAGCGTTGGATTAATACCGCGCATTTTTTCTGCGTAGGTGGCCATTACGATATCTATGTCCTTCGCAAACGGTATGAACACGCGCGCGGCAACGATATCGCCAAGCGAAGCGTCAACGGCCGAAAGGGCATGTTCTATATTGGCCAAGACTTGAAGGGTCTGCTCAGCCGGGTCTTCGGGCATTTCCTTTGTGGCGGGATTGCGGCCGGCGGTATTGGATACGAAAATCAGATCGCCGACGGCGATGAGGCGCGAATAGCTACCCAGCTCCTCAAACTTGGATCCGGTTTTAACTTTAATAACGTCGATAACTTCTTTCATGTGGAGTGTCCGGTATTCAATGAAAACTCAGAAGGCGCGGTGGCCGTGCGGGATCAACTTAGCGTTGGGGTTTCCCAGAGATTAAGTTTGACGCCTATGCCTTTTTCGCAGGCATTGCGATAAATCACGGTGCCCCACGCAACGTCTTCTACCGGCATACCGCCGACGGACATGATGATGATTTCATCGTCGTTTTTGCGGCCAGGTGCTTCACCGACAACAATCTTGCCCAGATCCTCGAGCTGGTCAGGTGACATTTTTCCTTCGTCTATCAGATCCAGGAATTGGATGCCCACTACTGGCACGATGTTGTGCACTGGCTTGGGATTTTCTTCATGCCATGCCTGGTAGAGAGAAGGATTGTCCAGAACCTTGCGGATGTCGGGTGACTGCATGCCTTCATCGATACTCGTCAAGGCGGGCATGGACAGAAACGTACCAGGGCTTAACCATTCACGCTTCACCACAGGATAGGCAGAGGCATCGCCAATTGCTCCGGAATTGCAGAATGTGACGATGTCACAGTCGCGTACCACAGCTTCGTTGGTGTCAACCACATGAATGTTGACAATCTGCGGAAAAGTCTCACGAACCCACGATGTAAACGCATCGATATTTTTTTGGCCGCGTCCTTTGACTTTAACTGTGTCAATCTCAGGACATTCGGCAACGAATGCCGAAAGTGAGGTCTTCGCCATCACACCTGGACCCAGGATGCCAACCACCTTCGAATTCTTTTTGGCCAGATGGCGGGCGCCTACGCCAGGCACGGCGCCTGTTCGATAAGCAGAAAGAAGATTCGCTGACATGATTGCCAGAGGAGCGCCCGTATCGGCATCGTTGAGTACGAACAGAAGGATGGAGCGGGGGAGGCCCTTCTCTCTATTCGCGATGTTGGATCCGTACCATTTCATCCCGGCTGTTCGAAATTGACCGCCAAGGTACGCAGGCATCGCCATGAAGCGTCGATCGGGGGTAGGTTTGGGCATGTCCGGAAAAGGTGAGTCTTCGGGAAATACCACCACAGATCCGTGGGAGTTGTTATTGGGACCTGCCATCCTGTAGTCGCCGTGGTACATCAGGGAAAACATTTCTTCCATCGTGTCAACGCAGGCTGCCATATTGGTGACGCCCGCCTGAATCATGTCCGGTTCGGAGAGGTAAATGAAATCAATATTTGGTAAGTTGTGCATAGTCGTTGATGCTCATTTTGAAATACTGCTCTTGCCGCTGATACGAACCTTTCTCAGCGGGGACGTGATCTGACCGGTTGCGCTCTAACCTTCAACGCCGTTGTCATTCTGAATCGAACGGTCCAAATCGCAGGGCCTTCGAATAATCGGGTGAGCCATGACGGTTATGCGCTTTTTTCGGCGCTTAACTGCTCCAAATCAGCCTTGGAGCATTCGGCATGAGTTCTGGCGCTCAAGCTAAACTAGGTAACAGACCACGCTTATCCTACAGTTCGTTTTTTTGAACTCGATGACATTCGAGGCGACACTTGTTGTGGTAATGACAACGCTTGCGCTAGCAGGGTATAGCGGCTATTCCGGTCAAGCACCGATCAACATCATTGCCTAAAAAGCAACATGATCCCTGGTTGCTGTGATTGTGGCCCGATTTCTATGTCAGTAATTTCCTTGTCTTGTTTTTGCAGATTCGACAGGAGCCTTTTCATGATTTCCCCCATTTCTGACATTTCCCTGCTGGAAGAGCGTATTCGGGTACTTGAGGCCGAATCTGCGGTTCGCCATTTACTGAATCGGTATATGTTTTTGTGCGACGTTCCCGGGCCTGAAACACGTGAAAGCGAGCTGGGCCAATTGTTCTGCCAGGACGCAGTTTGGCAGGGGGTCGGTTCTCGGTATGCCCTTAAGTTTGGTCGTGTAGGCGGACGCAAAGCGATAGTGGCGATGCTCATGAGTTACCTGCCGCCGGCTCCACACTTTCTGTCAAATATGCACTTTCTTTCCGGCGAGCAGATATCTGTCGATGGTTTTCAAGCCAAAGGCCGATGGGTAATGCAGCAACTCAGTCGCTACGAGTCTGGCCAATCAGGATCAATTGTCGCCGCCCTCAGCGTGGAATTTCTCTGGGAGGCAGACGCCTGGCGCATCTCCTCTTTTTCAACTGAACGCGTTGATGCCTTTCGTCTCGAGAATGTCCAGGGGGCGTCACTGTGAGCCCGCTGGTCATTGAAGGTTGCATCGGGGGGCCAGGTCGGACGGTCGCCATCAAGGATTCTTTGGATGTGGCAGGTTGGCCAACACGGTGTGGGAGTCGTGCTTTCGAACACGCCCCGCCAGCCCAAAACCATGCAACTGTTGTGAAGGCGCTTCTCGACGATGGTTGGCAAATCATTGGCAAGACTGTGCTGCATGAGCTGGCTTTCGGTGTGACCGGTATCAACGAGTGGGCTGGAACGCCAGTTAATCCACAGGCACCAGATCGGATACCTGGTGGCTCTTCCAGTGGCTCAGCGGTCATCGTTGCTCAGGGAAATGTGGATGTGGCATTGGGTACTGATACAGGAGGTTCTGTGCGCATGCCGGCTGCTTGCTGTGGGGTCTTGGGTCTCAAGCCATCGTTCGGTCGTTTGAGTCGTCACGGTGTGTATCCGGCCTCCAGTTCTCTTGATGTTGTAGGACCCATGGCTCGTGATCTCGAGACGCTCGTGGCCGCGATGACTTCAATGGACTCAACTTTCTCGGCGCATAAGCCTCTCGGGAAATTTCGGGTAGGTTTAGTCAATGTCTCTTGCGATCCTGCGATTGAGCAAGCCATACGGAACGAGATGAATCGTCGCGGCTGGGCCTGGGAAGTCGTCACGCTGCCGCTTCTTGATCAGGCATTCGAAGCTGCATTGACCGTCATTAATGCTGAAACGTGGGCTGCTTATAGTCATTACACCGGCCAGGCTTTACTGGGTGCCGATATTGAGGCGAGGTTACTGCGTGCGGCCGACACTGATGCCGTGGCCGTACAAGCAGCGAATGCGGTGCGCATGGCATTCAGCGAACAGGTAGACCATTTGCTGGAACGCTTCGATACACTCGTCCTTCCGAGTTTGCCTCGTCTGCCACCGCTATTGGTCGATGTGTGCAAGGGTGAATCGGTGATCGATCTGACGCGCTTCCTCAGGCCGTTCAACTTGAGCGGGCACCCTGCATTGAGTGTGCCAATTCCCTATCCGGGTTCCTCCATTAAAACCGGCCTGCAACTCATCGGAGCAAAGGGTGACGATGCACGTCTGTGTGCCATTGCTGGTGCGTTCCTTTGAATAAATCAGCGTTCGTCATCGAGCGCAGCAAGCACGCGGGTCAGGCGGTGCAATCAGCAGGCGGTGCAAGCAAAAAGTGACTCAGTTCCTTCTCGGGCGACCAAGGACCTGATCAGGGATGTCACCCAAAAGGTTGCAGCGTTGCAATCTGTACAACGAATGTCGCTTACGGTGTCATCGTTTCCGCGGCGAAGTACTGCAAGGATACCGGTAGGCCGTACACCGCTATGAAGCCGGCGACATGTGATGCGCAATCTACATCGCGCCGACAATTAGAAGGATACGCTTGAACCAGATTCAATCCGATTGCCACGGCCAGGAATATACACTGCACATTGATGCCTCATTGAATAGGCGTCATGAATCGTGTCATCGAAGACAAGTTCCTGAGTACCCGCCTTTTGGCAAGATAAGCGTTTGGTGAACTTGGCAACGAGTGGAGAGCGATATAAAGAATAGCCAGGCTGCGGTTTTCAGGGGCAGCGCGCAGGTATTGCTTGCGCTTGAGGAGCGCTCGCGTTGGTCCGCAAGGATGCTGCTGCATCGATTTATTTCCGTTATTCATAAAATAATTAGAGTGGAGAATTGGGATGACAGAGCTATCCGAGCCCCTATCTGCAGATGTGCCTGCAGGCGGCCAGCAATTAGAAGGTAATCTAAGTGCTTATAAAATCGCGTTATTGGTGATTGCAGCCGCAGGACCGTTAGGGGCGGTTCTCACCGCAGCCCCTATTGCTTTTGAGCACGGTAATGGCGCTGGCCTTGCCGGAGCATTCCTGCTGGCAGGAATTCTGATGATTTTTTTCTCGATAGGGTATGGCGAATTAATCCGGGCGATCCCGGGGGCCGGCGCATTTTACAAATACCTCACGGTGATCTTTGGACGGGGCGTAGGAGCGGGGGCGGCATGGGTTGCCTTAGCCTCTTATCTGGCGATTACCACGGCGATTGCTGTGGCGTCCGGGTATTACACGAATATGACCCTGCAAGGGTTTGGTATTGATATCGGCTGGGCAGCATGGACCGTCTTATATGTGGGGGCGATCTGTTACCTGGGTCGGGCGAATATTGATTTTGCCGCAAAGATCCTCGTGCCTTTGGTGCTTGCAGAGTTCTTTGTGCTTTTTCTACTGGGTATTTCCATATTCTTGGATAAAGGTCTTAACGCCCTCCCGGTTCAAGCCATCTCGGTAGACGCAATAATGTTGCCGGGGCTGGGGGTTGGGCTCATGGTGGCGCTGGCATCATTCCTCGGTGTCGAGTCCGCCGCGCTTTATGCGATGGAAGCCAGGAAGCCAGCAAAAACCATTCCGCATGCCACTCGTTTGGCGGTCGTTTTGGTAGGCGTCGCCTACTTGATCATTATCTGGCTGATCATCGGTGAGGTTGGGTTTGACTCCATCAAGGACGAGGCAGCAATAGCGAAGGGCGGGTTGGTCATTAATCTGTTCACGACTCGTCTGGGTAGCACGATGGCGACGATTGTTTCCCTCATGCTCTGCACCAGCAACTTTTGCTGTTTGTTGTCACTGCATAATGCTGCGACGCGCTATGTTCAAGTTTTGGCCAAAGACAGACACTTGCCGAATGTGCTTTCACATGTTCATGAAACGAAAAAATCTCCAGCCAATGCTAGTCTTCTTGTAACCGTGCTCGTTGCGCTGACCATTATCGTCTCTTCCTCCCTGGGCTATGACGCCTTTGTATTTTTGTTTCCCGTAACGGTGGCATTGTCGACGCTTGGATTGATAGGGCTTCAGACATTTGTCACATTGGGGGTCGTCGTTCACTTCAAAAAAGCCAACGATAAACGGTATTTTAAAACATTACTCTGCCCACTCATCGCACTGGCGGGTCTTAGTACTGCCGTTTATCTTATCTACGATAATTACGGCATGCTAACGGGCAGTGAATCTGCCTGGGTCAATGGCACTCCATTACTTCTGGTTGTCTTGTTTCTCTACGGGATAATCAAGGGGCGCTTCAGGAAAGCTGACTCCTCCGGGATCAAATGATATAGGCCTTACCTAAACCGCCGTTAAGCTTGATCCAGGTGGGCTTACGCTTGTTGTCTTTAAAACAATAAACCTCTCGCGGTCGGCGGTTGATGAGCTGTGGGTGCGGGCTTAAGGTTATTTAAAAATGACTCTCGTCACATTGCGATAGAAAGGTAATTAATTGTGAGCGATTTAATTAACGTTGTCGGGTTTGATATGGAGCCCGCAAGCTTGGTCAAGCACGACCGCGTGCACACCTCGTTGTACACCGACGCCAAGCTGTTTGACATGGAACTGGAAAAGATTTTCTACAGTACCTGGGTCTGGGTCGCGCACGTCAGCGAGATCCCGGAGGCGGGCAGCTACAAAAGCACCTACATCGGCAAGCAGCCGGTGATCGTGGTGCGCGACCGCAAGAAACAGGTCCATGTGCACCTCAACCGCTGCCGCCATCGCGGCGCTACGGTATGCGAACACAAGAAGGGCAAGACCAACAGCTTTGTCTGCCCATATCACGGCTGGAGTTACGCGCTGGATGGTTCACTGCGTGGTGTGCCGAGCCCTGAAAGCTACGGTGATTGCCTGGATAAGGGCGAGCTGCCTCTGGTCAGCCTGCGTGTTGAAGAATACGCGGGCATGCTGTTTGCCACGCTCAAGGATGACATCGAACCATTGGTCGACTTCCTCGGGCCTGCCAAGAAATGGATCGACCTTTTCATGAAGCAGGGCGCCGGTTACCCGATCAAGGTCCCAGGCGAGCACCGTTTTCGCTTTCCGGGCAACTGGAAAATCCAGCTGGAAAATACCACAGACGCTTACCACTTCCCTCTGGTGCACAAGTCATTCCTGGCATCGGTTGATGAGCAAACCCTCAAACTGTTCGACTTCGTTGAAGGGCCGGGTTACGTCGAAGACCTTGGTAACGGGCACAGCGTAATGGTGATGATCCCCGACCTGGTGGATCTTGAAGCCGATCTCGACAAACCGATTCCGGAGCGCTTCGAGGAGCTTGCTGCGCAATTGCGCGAAGACGGTATCGAAGAGCAGCAAGTGCGCCGTATTGTTCGTGCTGTCGGTGGCTCGGGTTTCAATCTTAACCTGTTCCCCAACGTTGCCTGTTCCATGGCGTTTTTCCGCGCGCTGCAACCGATATCGGTGACAGAAACAGAAATTCATCACTCGGTAATCACCATGGACGGCGGCCCTGCTATAGCCAACCGCTACCGCCTGCGTTTGCATGAGCACTTCCAGGGTCCGATGGGCTTTGGTACTCCGGACGATTCCGAAGCCTGGGAGCGTGTGCAGAAAGGCGCCAGTGCTGGCGAAGACCTGTGGATCATGTTGAACCGTGGCCTGCCGGGTGAGAAACCGACCGAAGACGGGCTGGTCAGCGACGTAAGCGCCGAGACCGGCATGCGCGCTGCTTACCAGCAGTGGAAAAAGATGATGACGGCAGAGACTAAGTAAATGAACCTGCAATTACTGAACCAAGTCACCGCTTTTATCTGGGCTGAAGGCGACATGCTCGACCATGGCGAATTCGACACCTGGTTGAGCCTGTGGAACGAAAAGGGTACTTACATTATCCCGATCAATCCCAAGGAAGAAGACTTCGAAAACACCCTCAACTACGCCTATGACAATCATCACATGCGTCAGTTACGAATCCAGCGTCTGACCGGAGGTGATTCGATTTCCACCAGCCCGCAGCCGCGTACCGTGCGCACCCTGTCACGTTTTCGTGTGCTGTTCGAAAGCGATGAAAAAGTGACGGTCCGTTGCGCGCAAAACGTGCGCGAGTTCCGTAAGGACTCGCTCAAACATTACAGCGCGGACATCGTCTACGAGCTTGAACGCGTCAGTGACACTTTCAAGATTCAGCGTAAGTTGATTCGTTTGATCAACGCTGACGACGCGCTCGCTGGGATAGGTTATATACTTTAAGTTAACAGTTCGGGTGCCGAAGACGAGGAGTGTCCAAACTGTTTCTGCCGACTATAACAGTGGTGCCTTCTGACACTCGCCAAGCGTTTTGATCGGAAGGCACTTTGTCGGGGTTGAACAGGGTCTACTGAGGGTGTCGGTTATAGATTTAAATATCAGTCTCTGTAGAGGCGGGTGTTTTCTGTCGGGTCAGCATACTCAAATTTTTAGCCCTTCTTATACGTGGCACAGGCTCTACAGAAAAAGCACGTCAGACTCGATTGTTGTACAGATAATAATGCTCATGTTAGGCCTGCTAGAGAGGTATTCAAGCAAGATATCGCGAGGAGGTGAAGATTTAAAAAAACGCAACAGATGTTTAAAGCATAGACTGCGCAACTATTAATCGGTAGCTCGCATTGACTACCCCAACGACTGCAGAATCCTGGCGGCATTTAAATGCAGGTGAGGAATAGCCCATTTAATGTATCGCTTAACCCAATAAAAAAAATGGAAATGCAACCATGCGTCGATATTCCCTGCTTCACTTTTGTACCCTCGCTGCACTGTTCAATGCAACAACTCCCGCGGGCGCTTATGAGCTTTTTTCCCGAGATGACACCCATCTCAATGCTAACTTGGATGCGGTTTTTGGCGTTTTCCACAGTCGTGAAAGTTATCCAGCCTCTGGCCGGTTAACACAGGGGGCGTCCTCATGGCGAGAGGGCTACATCAAGTACGGCGTGAGCGGCGATCAGGGATTGCGAGGCGCAGGGACGGCCTATGGTGCCTTCTCACTGGTCAGTTCGGCCACTTGGGGGGACGGGGACGCTGCTGGCTACACTGATGGATCTGAGCGCACCACCAAGATTGAAGATGCTTATTTGGGATGGCGCTCGGGCAACCTGGTTGAAGTCCTTGGCAAAGACGGCATCGACTTTTCATTCGGTCGACAGAATATTGCAGTGGGCGACGGCTTCCTTATTCAGGGCGATGCCTTCAGTGCAGGTCGCGGCCTCGGCGACGGGCAGTACAATCGTGGAGGTGCTTTCTACGTGGCTGCCCGCAAAGCGTTCGATAAGACAGCCGTGTTGCGCATTGGCGGTAAAGAGGGCTGGCGTGGCGATCTGATGTGGCTTAAATCCGATAACCCCTCTCAGGCCAATACCGAGATGTACGTCGGTACGCTGGAACACGTGGCTGCAGCCGGTACGGTTGGCCTGACGTACATCAACACCACGAAAATCGCTGAACAGTACGCTTCGCCCCTGCAGCTTGAGCGTGAAGGCATGAAGACCTACAGCGTGCGCGCAGTGGGTAATGCTGGCGTGGAAAACCTGTTTTTGTCGGGTGAATACGCCAGGCAAAACAAACCGAATGCGGCGAATGAGGACGCTTGGTATCTGGAAGCAGGGTGGACCTTTGCTGATGCTCCGTGGAGGCCGAGCGCCAGCTATCGCTACAGCCGCTTTTCAGAAGGTTATGACACCTTGTTTTATGGGACGGGTCGTGGCTACGGCACATGGTTCCAGGGTGAAGTGGCCAGTAACTATGCCGGCCCCTTCAACAATAACGCTCGTATCCAGAATGTTACGTTCAAGGTCAATCCTTTGGAAAGCCTGACCCTCGGAGCCATGTACTTTAATTACGACACCATCGATCGTAACGTGAGTAACACCGATGGTCATGAAATCGACTTGTATGCCGAATGGCGCGTTAATCAGCACTTGACCGTTTTGCCGTTGTTAGGCATCTACCAGCCAGACAAGAGCGCAGAGAAGGGGGGGACGCAGTTGGGTAACAACGATACAAATGTGTACACCCAGTTGGTGTTTTCTACGACATTTTGATACCTGGCAGGTGACTGATGTCACCTGTTTTTGTTCCTCGCCGTTTAGATAAAGTTGTATCCCTGCACACGCCATAGCTCACCGTCGGATCGCCGAGTTTTGCCTGGCAAACGTTCTGTACTTCTTGCGAGATCTAGCTTGATCAAAGAAAAGCATGACGTAAATAACGCAGTCAGCACTAGAAACCGGCAGAGCGTTTCATCCGTGCGCCTGGAATAGTTTCCACTTTTGCTCCTTGGTGGAGGTGCCCTCGTTCCCGAGGGCACCCTTTTTAGACAGCCACTCTTTTTGAGCGGTTCTTGGCCGCTTTATTCTGGCGTTGCGTTTCCCAAGACTATTTCGTCTGGAGCACTCACGATTTTAGCCCCATCGACTTTCCTGACAGCGTCGCCGCGACATCGAGCATCATTTCGCGCCAACGCCGAGGGCCGGCTTGAAGCTTGATGTCCGAAATTTACAATACCGTCACCAACCGCACGCCGATACTCGACCTCGATAGCGTGGGAGCAGTCGATACCTCCTTCAGTCGAGAATAATAATGTCCACTACCACAAACATAGACTTGATCTACTTGTCCGAGCGCGTATCGCTTCGATCGTTTCTGATTTGACCCAAACCTCATGCCACTGTAGGAGCGAGGTTGCTCGCTCCTACGCAGATTAGCGGAGCGAAGCTATGCACTCAGCCAGCAGTTTCTTCACCACTCGAGCAGGCCTGAACCTGCATGTCCTGCGCTCGGACTTTCTGCCGGCGGCGACCCTGCAAGCCATGCGCGACTGCAATGGGCAGGTGCGCACCGCCGAAGTCGCGGACGCCAGCCATTATGTGCACGACGACCAGGGCGCGGGCCTCAACCGCCTGGTCATCGAGTTTCTTCACAGACTCGCGATTTCCGGTCGATGAACCCGCGGGCACGCCTGATTGTATTGCTCTCATCATTGACGGCCTTCGGGCCGTTTTCGATTGACACTTACCTGCCCAGCTTCCCGCAAATCGCCGAGGACCTGTCGACCAGCACTGCGCAGGTGCAACACACCATCAGCGCGTTTCTCGCCGGGCTGTGCCTGGGCATGTTGTGCTACGGCCCGTTGTCCGACCGCTATGGCCGACGCCCTCTGCTGCTTGGCAGCCTGGTGCTGTACGCGGCAGCGACCCTGGGTTGCCTGTTTGCCGGCAGCGTCGAACAATTGATTGCCTGGCGCTTTTTCCAGGCGCTCGGTGGCGCGGGCGCGCTGGTACTGGCGCGCGCCGTTGCCAGGGACATGGTCGGCCTGGTGGAGGCCGCCAAAGTGCTGTCGTGGATGCACGTGTTGACGATGATGGCGACACTGGTCGCGCCGATGATCGGCACCTGGCTGGTGCTGATCCAGGGTTGGCGCACGATCTTCGCGACCTTGTTCATCCTGTCCAGCCTGTGCCTGTTGCTGGTTACCCTGACGCTTAAGGAAAGCCTGCCGATACAGGATCGCGGCGCGTCCGTGGCGGCGGCTTTCGCGGCCTACCTTGCCATTGCCCGCCAGCCCAGGGCGGTGGCACTGATCCTGTGCATGGCCTTGGGCTTTGGCGGCATGTTCGCCTTTATCACCGCTTCGCCTTTCGTGTACGTGGTGTATTTCGGTGCCTCGCCTCGGGTATTCAGCGCATTGTTCGCCTTGAACATCCTCGGCATCATCCTGGTGACCTTCATCAATGCGCGCTGGGTCGGCCGTTATGGGCCGCAACGCATGCTCGGCGTGGGCGCGGTGCTGGTCAGCGGGGCAGGGCTGGGGCTGATGCTGGTCGGCTATACCGAATGGGGTGGACTGGCGAGTATCGTGTGTTGCATGGCGCTGTACATGGGTGTGACCGGGTTGATCGGCGCCAATTGCATGGCCAGCCTGATGACGCTGTTTCCACGCCGGGCCGGCGCGAGCGTGGCGTTGGGGATTTCGGTGCAATTTGCCACTGGCGCGCTGGCCAGTGTGTGGGTCAGCGAGTTGGCTGATGGCACCGCGTGGCCGATGTGCCTGGTGGTGGGGTGTTGCGGGTTGGGTAGTCTCGTCGCTTATGCGGTGAGCCGTCGCCTGCCTGCTCGGGCGGTCGCAATGCAAGCTTGAGTCCGGTGGCAGTTGAGTTGTCAGCCCTGACCAAGAATTCGGCAATACTGGACATGCCAGCCAGGCAAATCCGCTACACACTGTAGGCGTGATAGGCCCTGATAATAAAAAGGTAGTCTGGTATGTCGTTGTCTCTGGAAAACCCTTCTTCGTACTACACCATGACCCGTAAATACGATCTGTATTATCGGGATCTCGAAGGGGATATCGAGGCAGAGGTTGTGATTATCAGGGGCGGTTTTTCGGGTATCAATACGGCGCTGGAGCTGGCCGAGCGGGGTATCACCAACGTGGTGATGCTGGAAGCCAATTACTTGGGCTTCGGCGGTTCGGGGCGCAACGGCGGCCACGAGATGGCGGGCATCGGCCATGATCTGGAGAATATCGAAAAGGACGTCGGCCCCGAGGGGCTCAAGGCAATCTTCGAGATCAGCGACCTGGGTGCAAGCCTGATCAAGCAACACATCGCGCGGTATGACATCCAGGCAGATTTTCGGCACGGTTATGGTTACCTGGGCTTCAATAAGCGCCAGGGGAAGCTGTTGCAGTCCTGGGCCAAGGGTTTCCAGAGCCTGAATCCGGATCAAGAAATCACTTACCTGGAAGGTTACGAAGTGCGCAGCATCGTCGGGTCCGATATCTACACCTGCGCGCTCAAGCATATGGGCAATGGGCATATCCATTCGCTGAACCTGCTGCTGGGGCAGGCTCAGGCATTCACTGAAATCCATGGCAGCAGGATTTTCGAGCAGTCTCCTGTGCTTGAGGTGAACTATGGGACTCAAGTCCCCGCGCGAACCGCAAAAGGGTCGGTCAAGGCCGACAAACTGCTGTTTGCGTGCGGGGCCTTTCTCAACAAGCTGGACCGCTCGCTCGACAACTCCACCATCAACGTCTACGCAATCAATACGGTCACCGAGCCGCTGACCAATGAAATGATCGAGCGCATCAGCCCGATCCGTGGCGCCTTCAGCGATATCACGCCGATCATTGATTATTACCGGATCACCGCGGATAACCGGCTGATGTACGGCACCGCCGGCATGCTGCTCGAGTATGTCCCGCTGGACCTGAAGGCGTGGAACCATAAAAAGATGCTGAGACTGTTTCCCTACCTTGCCACCACCAAAATCGATTTGGCCTGGGGCGGCCCGATGGATTGCTCGTTGAACCTCTTCCCGCAGGTCGGCACGTTGGATGAGCATCCGAATGTGTTCTATGTGCAGGGATATTCCGGGTTCGGGGTCACACCCAGCCAGGTGATCGCCAGAGTCATCGCCGACGGCATGAGCGGTGGCTCGCCCGCCTGGGACGCGATGAGTTCAATTCCGCGCAAGCGTATTTTCGGCAAGGATCGTTTCAGGGCAGTGCTGTGCTCTCTGGGCAAGGTTTCTCGCCAACTCAATGCCTACCGTGTAGGCCGTCGTTAAGCAAACGTGGACTTCTGTTCATCAAGCCGGGATACCTCAATGAAAATTACAAAAAAAAATCCGATCGATAAAACTTCCGTTTACTTGTGTGCAGGGCTGGTCTCGGGGGCGGGCGCACTATTATTGAACGTGCTGCCGGTCCTGTTTGGAGCGTTTGCCGAGCGATTCGGGCTGGGCGAGCACCAACTGGGTAACCTCGCCATGGCGATGAACCTGGGATTCGGCGCGTTCGGGCTGGCGTCATTGCTGTGGATTCACCGGCTCAGCTGGCGGGTTATTTCGGCGTTGTCGTCGGCGCTGGTGGTGGGCGCGGTGTTGTTTGTTTTGCGCGAGCCTTCCTATGAAATGCTGCAGGTGATCATGGCCTTGGCGGGTGCCGGGACAGGCGCCTTGTATGCCCTGGCCATGACGATTTTCGGTGACAGCTCTCGGCCCGAACGTGCGTTTGGTTTCAAGCTGGGTATCGAGACGGTACCGGGCGCCTTCCTGCTCATCCTGCTGCCAGTGGCGGTGGCGCCGGTGTGGGGCTTTGAAGGCATGTTGATCACCATCGCCCTTGCCATGGTGGTGATGGGCATTCTGCCGCTGCCTTGGGTGCCGCGTCGCAGCGAGCGCCAATTGGATGCGTCCGATGCTGCTGTGCAGATTGCCAGTACTGAGAGTCGCGCCATCGTGTGGTTGAGTCTGGTGGCCAGCCTGGTGTTCCTGACCGGCATCATGTCGGTGTGGGCGTTTCTCGAACTGATGGGGAAAAAGACCGGACTGAGCTCCGATACCATCGGGATGGTGCTGGCGCTGGGCTTTTTGATCAATGCAGGCGGTGGTTTCATCGCGTCGGCAATCGGCCTGAAGGTGGGGCGCTTCATGCCGGTGGCGGTTATCATACTCGCGGAGTTGCTGGGCCTGGTGGCGCTGGCGCAGTTTTCCTCTCTGACGACCTATGTCGTAGGGGTCATTTGCTTCCTGTTTTCGATCAGCTTCGTGCTGGCTTACACCTTTGGCGTCATGGCCGAGTTCGACCTGTCGGGCAAGCTTGTCGCGTTGGGCGCACTGTGCCTGTCTCTCGGTGCGGCATTCGGGCCAGCTATCGGTGGGTTCCTGATCGAGGCGTTTGGCTACTCAGCGGTATTCGTGTTCTCTGGCGCCTGTTCGGTTGCGGTCCTGGCCATCTATGGTGCTGCGGTGTTGAGAGCTCGGTTGGCGTTCAATCGCGCCAGGGATTCAGACACCGCAGTCATGTCCAGACTGTGAAGCAGGCGACCACCTGTTATTCAGCGCGCACTGCGCTGCTGCGCTGAGCCTCGACGAACGCCGCCAGGCGTTCGCTGGCATCGGCATTCAGCTCTTTGTAAGACTCCCCGGTGGCCTGCGCCATGGTCTTGATCATGCGCTTGGGCGCCAGCCAGTAGTACAACGCCGCCGACTGGCCTTTGAGTCATGCGCTGAAGTTGGATTTCGCAGCGCGTGGTCGACACCACAGGCTATCGGGCCTGGTCTGCGAACTATATGGGCTGGCGCCCTTGCACAAAGGTTTGGCAACAGCAGGCAAACTACGGCCTTCCAGTTGATTTTTTTGCGAGTTGGCGCGCTCTGTGCTTAATCATTAAAAGTAAGATTTTTTTGTTACCTGAATCACGTGAAAAGCGCACTAATAATGGGCGTGCCCCTGGGAGAATATGATGAATGGTCAAGCGTTGTCGGCATGGAACGAAAGTGTGAACGCGGCTTGCGGTCGTTTCGAAACGCGCTATGACCATTGCCAGAGCCTTTTCATCGGGGAAATGAAACAAACACTGATAGGCAGCACGGCTGTTGCTCACATCCGCAGCAATGCCCATGTGATTGCCATGGATAGTCGGTCAAGCGGGCGCGATTCAGTGGGCCGGTGTTTCCTTGTGTTACAACAGCAGGGTTCAATGGCCATTGAACTGGGGGACCGGGTGGTTGACCTGCGGGCGGGTGACCTTGCTTTGCTCGACTTTTCCGAGGGGGTAAAAATGATCCCCCAGGGGTTGTTTTCCCATGTGTCGATCCCTCTGCCGCGTGAGCTGTTCAAGGACCTGGAGCGCGCCCGCTTCGGCAAACTGTCGACTACGGGGGGTTGTGGTCAACTGCTTGGCACGCTGGTGCGTCAGGTCGCTGGAGGCGAGCTGGCTCAGTGGTCTTGCCCGCAGGATGGCGACGGCGTGCAACGAGCCTTGGTTGCCTTGCTTGAGTCGGTGATGGAGTACCGCGCCAGCGACCACTCGCCGGGGTGGCAGTTGCATGAAGTGCAATCGGTCATCCAGCAGCGGCTCGACTCACCGCGGCTGTCGCCGGCGTCGTTGTCCGAAGAACTTGGCATTTCCAGCCGCCAGCTCTACCGGCTGTTCGAGGCCAGTGGCGACAGTGTTTGCCGGTACATTATGCGTGAGCGGCTGTTGAAGGCGGCGCAGGATTTGCGCGACCCCGTTTGCTCGCATCGCTCGATCACCGAGATCGCCAGCTATTGGGGGTTTGCCGACTCGGCGCATTTTTCCAAGACGTTCAAAAAGCAGACGGGGCTGACACCGAGCACCTACAGAAGTCGCGGGCGCTGAGTCCGGGTTCAGCGAACCGTGCGGATATGACTGCTTTCGTGTCGCATCCGCGCGGCTTTTTGTTGTCCGCGATTTGAGCGCAACCTGACAATAATTTGCAAAATGCTGTCCAGCATGTCCAATCAATCGGCGCCCGACTGCATCAGAATTTCTGTGTACCAGCTTAGAAACCGGCCCACAGCGATCTGATCCATTCATTCATTGAAACGGGTGCTTCATGACCAAGAAAGTATCGTCTTCCCTTGTGCTTCTGGCTGCACTGGCCTGCGGCTTTCCACACGCGCAGGCGCAATCCTCCGAACCGTTGCAGAGCACCATTGAGAACAAGCTGAACGGTATTGCCGCCAGCCGGCCGAAGAAAGACGCCAGGACAGTTGTCGAGCAGGTCTACACCGAGCAGACCCAGATCACCGGCGAAGGGGTAGCGGAGCGTTATCAGGGCAAGGCGCAGCTTACCGGCCTGGTTCAGCACCTGATGGCGGGCTCCAGGAGCACCGTCATCCATCTCAACCGGTTGGTGCAACTCAACGATGAGTCGGCCTACACCTGGGTGACGTGGGACGTGACTCCGGCCGGCAACGAGGAGCAGTTGAGTACGGCGGGGCGATGCGTGTCTGCCGTACTCGTTCACAAATAATGTTGGATCTCTACCTATCAGGTAGATAGAGATCTGCTTTTGATCTGCCCTCAAGTTCCTTCGTGTCAGTAGCGGATGATCACCGATTTCAGCTCGGTATAATCGTCGATAAACGCACTGCCGAACTCACGCCCGACACCCGACGCTTTCATCCCGCCAAACGGCACGCTGGGGTCGACGAAGGTGTGCATGTTGACCCACACCGTGCCCGCTTCGATTCGCGGGATCAGACGCAAGGCCTTGGACAGGTCGTTGGTCCAGATGCTGGCGGTAAGGCCGAACGGGCTGTCGTTCATTAGCTCGACCAGTTCTTCTTCATCGTCGAACCCCAGCACGCACACCACCGGGCCGAAGGTTTCTTCGTGCAGCAGTGGGTCGTCCTTGCCGGTGGCCACGATCAGCGTCGGTTCCACGTAGTAACCGGCGCGGTCCACTGCACGTGCGCCGCACACCACCTGGTTGCCCTGCAGGGCGCGGTCGAAAAAGCCGAGGATTTTGTCGAAGTGCGGCTTGTTCGACAGCGGGCCGAACTGGGCGTGTTCGTCCAGGGGCGAACCGATGACCATCTGCGACAGCATCGCGGCCATCTTCTGCGTCACTTGCTCGACGAGGGAGCAGTGCACGAACAAGCGCTCCGGTGAGGCGCACACTTGACCCTGATGCACATAGGCCGACTGCACGAAGCGCGCCACGGCGTCATCGACATTGGCATCGGCCAGTAGTGCCGCCGCGTTCTTGCCGCCCAGTTCCAGAGTGACGCGGGTCAGGTCGGCGGCCATGGCGGCCTTGCCCACGGCAATGCCGGTGGGCACCGAGCCGGTGAACGACACCTTGCGCACCTGCGGGTGTGCGATCAACTGCTGACCGACCTGGCCACGGCCGTTGACCACGTTGATCACGCCCGCCGGAATCCCGACCTCAATCGCCAGTTCTGCCAGGCGTAGCAGAGACAGCGGCGTGTATTCGCTGGGTTTGAGCACGACGGTGCAGCCGGTAGTCAGCGCGGCGCCGAGCTTCCATACGCCGATCATCAACGAGAAGTTCCACGGCACGATGGCCGCCACCACGCCCACCGGTTCGCGCAGGGTGTAGGCGCTGTACTGCTCGCCGTCCATGGCCGGAAACGACGGGGTCATTGTCTGGCCGCCGATCTTGCTCGCCCAGCCGGCGAAGTAGCGCAGGAACACCGCGCTCTGGCCCACTTCGATATGCCGCGACAGGTTGATCGATTTGCCGGAACTCAGGGTTTCCAATTGCGCCAGTTCTTCGCCGTTGGCTTCTATCAGATCTGCCAGGCGGTTGAGCAGGACGCCGCGCTGGTAAGGCGTGACCTGTGCCCAAGCGCCCTTGAAGGCTGTAGCCGCGCTGTCGACGGCCAGGTTCACATCTTCGGCCTGCGCATCACGCAACTGCGCAACGGTCTCGCCGGTGCCGGGGTCGATCACGCCGATGCGCTGCGCTGACGCGCTGGTGTGCACGGCGCCATCGATGAAGTTGGAATGATCGCGACCCAGGAAAGCAACGACTGAGGGCAATAAGGCAATGTGCATGGCGGGGCTCCAGTGAAAGGTTCGTCGCGCCCGTTGGGCGCTCGAAAGACCTCTGCATTAAAAGCCGATACGCGCCTGGCTGCTTGTTCAAGCCTGCCAGGAAGTTGACTATGCGCGACAGGCTATGTCGCGGCTGGCCTAGGGCTCGCCGAGGTTGTCGAACACCGTTTCGAGCAGGCGGCTCAGGCGCTGGATCTGCGCTTCAGTCATGCCGGTGAAGCTGCGTTTGAATACATCGCGGGTCGCCACCTGGATGCGTTCGATCGCCGCGCGGCCCTCAGGGGTGATTCGCACCTGGGTGACGCGGCCGTCGTCCTCGCAGGGCGCGGTATCGACCAGGCCATCTTCCTTCATGCGATAGACCGTCTTGGTGATGGTAGACAGCTTGGCGATCGCGTGGGTGGAAATCTCAGAAATGCTCGACTGGCCGTTCTCCTTGAGGATCAGCAGCACGCGCCAGCGCGGGATATCCAGGCCGATTTTCTTCAACGCCTTTTCCATGTACTGGCTGTAGCGGCCATGCACCATGGCCAGCCAGTAGAACGGAAAGTCTTCCTTGTGAAAGTTTTCGCTGCCGGGGTCGTAGCGGTTTGCGGTTTTTTTTACAGAAGTCATGGCGTGCTCATGTCAGAGGAGGCGAGTAATCATAGACTTTTCTCGTGAATTGGGCACGGTTATTGAGCCGTACGGTCTGGGTCGACAATCATAAATATAATTGACAATTCACGTAATATTCGGTGAGTGTGAAAAAAAGGAAAGGGCGCATCGGGCGTCCGTATTCCGTAATTCGTACTGAAGGTGACGTGACATGACCCTGGTGATTGAACAGCTTTCCCTTGGCGGCGATGGTCCGACCGTGATGGTCAAGGACACTATCGATATCGCCGGCCTGCCAACGCGTGCGTCGAGCCAGGCCCTGGCGGATGCCGCGCCGGCCACCGCCCACGCCGATGTGGTGCAGGCCTTGCTGGACAAGGGCTGTCGCCTGGCGGCGAAAACCAGTCTGCACGAGCTGGCGTTCGGCACCACGGGCATCAATCACTGGGCCGGCACCGCGCCGAACCCGCGTTTTCCGGGGCGTATTCCAGGCGGTTCCTCCAGCGGCTCGGCAGCTGCCGTGGCTGCGGGGCTGGCGGATTTCTCCCTGGGTACGGATACCGGCGGTTCGGTGCGCATCCCCGCGTGTTGCTGTGGTGTGTTCGGTTTTAAGCCGACGTTCGGACGGGTCAGCCGCCGTGGCGTGATGCCGACGCACAGCAGCCTCGACTGTGTCGGCCCGTTTGCCGCGAGCCTGCCGATGCTGGTCACGGCCATGCAGGCGATCGACACGACCTTCAAGCCCGTGCCGACACCCGCCGCGCCGCGCCTGGGGATTGTGACGGTGCAGGCCAGCAAGGAAGTACAGCGCGTGATCGACGCTGCCATCGCCGGCAGCCAATTGCCCAATGAACCCCTCACGCTGCCCAGCCTCAAGGCGGCCTATGACGCCGGCATGGTGGTGATCAACCGCGAGACCTTCGATGCCTGCGGACATTTGCTGGACACCGGCAAGGTCGGCGCCGACATCGCCGCGCGCCTGGCGGCCGCCGACAACACCACGGCCACTGCGCTGGCCGAGGCCGAGCAGGTGCGCCTGCGCTTCACCGCCGAAGTCGATGCGGCGCTGCAACAGGTCGACGTGCTGGTGCTGCCAACCATGCCGGACTTCCCCTTGACCCTGGCCGAGGCGACCGACACCCAGGCGGTGCTGGGCATGACCGCCTTCGTCCGCCCGTTCAACCTGTCGGGGCATCCGGCGCTGAGCATCCCGCTAGCCAGTGCCGAGGGCCTGCCGGTTGGCCTGCAACTGGTGGCCGCCAAGGGCGCGGATGAGCAACTGCTGGCCATCGCCGGTCGCCTGCTTGAAAGCCTGTACGCTGGGCATGGTGGCTGAAATGAGCACAAGCATTCCCCGCGCAGACTTGGAACAACGCCTGCGTCGCTTTGAGATCCAGGACAGCGTCCGCGCCTGCATGAACCGCTACATGGTGTTGTGTGACGCCCTCGACGCACACACGCCGCTCGACGAACTGGCCGGCTTGTTCACCGAAGATGCGGTGTGGGAGGGCAAGGGCGCCAAGTACGTCCAGAGCTTCGGCGGCTATCGCGGGCGCGCAGCCATTGCCGCGATGTTCGCCGGCTACATGAAAACCCCGGCGCACTTTGCCCTCAATGTGCACTTCCTCGCCAGCGAGCTTATCGAGGCGCGGGACGCCGCCGTGGTCGGCAGTTGGGTGATGTTGCAGACGTCCACCTTCGCCAGCGGCGCCTCCCACCTCAACGCCGCGCGTCTGAGCGTGCGCTTTGCCGAGGAAGACGGGCAGTGGCGCATGGCGCATTTCCAGACCGAAAACCTGTTCAGCCGCCCGGTACAGGCGTGGAGCAGCGACGCCGAGCTGCCGGTGCCCAAGCCTGCCGCACAGGTGAGCGATAGCGCTCACGAATAACCCCTGACTTTCATATTCCGCGACTGCCGATAACGGCGGGCGCGCTGTGCGCGTGGCGCCTGGAGATTGCTTTGAAACTGTTCGAACTGTTGACCTTCACCTTGCGTGTACGCACCGTGCCGCAAGCCTTGCCACGCCTGGAGCAGAGTTTGCGCGAGGCGGGCGAGGGCGTGCATTTGATGGGCTGCTGGGTATCGGAAATCGGCTCGCAGAATCTTATCGCGGTGCTGCGCGGGTTCGACGATGGCGGCTGTCGTGAACGCGAACGCGAGCGCTATCTGCTGGCGTCCGATGGCTTTGCGATCGGCGAATTTCTGCTTGAACAGCAAGTGGATGATTACAGCGCCTTCGATTTTGTCGAACCGCTGCCTCCCGGGGCTCATGGCCCGTTCTATGAATTGCGCGAATACAACCTCGTGCCCAGCGGGCTGGCACCGACGTTGCGTGGTTGGGTCAAGGCCGTGGAGCGGCGCACCGGACCGGACTATTCCCAGGTGTATGCCGCGTTCTATGCCACCAGCGGGCAGATTCCGCGCTACTTGCACATCTGGCCCTACAGCTCGCTGGAACAGCGCCTTGAAGTGCGCACTCGCGCCGTGGCCGAAGGCGCCTGGCCGCCGGAAAATTCCGCGCCGCAACTGTTGCAGATGCACTCCACGGTCTATCTGCCGGCGCCGTTCTCGCCGCTGCGCTGAAAAAATTGCACAGAGCACCCCCTGTAGGAGCGAGCTTGCTAGCGGAGAACTCTCAGACACCGCGTTTATCCAGGTGGTACACGTCATCGTTGAGGTTTTTAGCGGGCAAGCTCGCTCCTAAATTTTTATATTTTTTAAAAATAAATTTTTAATTTATTAACGATAATCCCATTTAAAACAATGAGTAATACTTATTTCATCCAATATTTACGCAAAATATTACGTGATTATTATTGTTTTTAAGCGTGATAAATCAATTGACAATTCACGTAACCAAGCTCAAATTCACCCCAACGGCACCCACAAAAACAAAGGTAACCACTATGCCGATCCATCGCCCTCGTTACGCCCCGCGTCCCCGCTCGACGCTGAATTCCCGCCCAGCCCAATACCGTTCCTGAAAACGGAGTCAATCTATGCATTCGCTTAAAAAACCAGCGGTTGATACGGTGAGCTCGCTTGCCAGTGGCCCCGCCTTCGAAGCCTTGCTGGTCGATGTGCGTGAACGTGCCCGAGCCGGCGAGTTCGACTGCCAGCGCCACATTTCCCAGGACGTGATCGAGGCCTTCAAGCAGCACGGCGTTTACCGGGCACTGGTGCCCAAGCGCTTTGGTGGCCTGGAGTGTTCGCCGGCCGAGTTCTGCCAGGTGATCGAGCGTATTGCCCAGGCCGATGGTTCCGCCGGTTGGGTTGCCAGCTTCGGCATGAGCCCGGTGTACCTCGCGGCGCTGCCGCTGGAGAGCATCGCCAAGGTGTATGCCAACGGTCCGGACGTGGTGTTCGCCGGTGGCATCTTCCCGCCGCAACCGGCGGAAGTGGTCGAAGGCGGTTTTGTGGTCAATGGTCGTTGGAAATATTCCAGCGGCTCCCTGGGCTCCGACATTGTCGGCGTCGGCATCGCCCCGAAAAACGGCGACACTTTCGGCCTGCCACGCATTGCGGTAATGCCGCGCAGCGCGATCCGCATCGACGAAACCTGGGACACCGTCGGCCTGCTCGGTACCGGTAGCCATGACCTGGTCGCCGAACATGTGCGGGTCTGCGAAGAGTGGACGTTCGTGCGTGGCGGCTTGCCGAATCTGGACGAGCCGTTCTTCCGCTACCCATCGCTGTCATTCGCCACCCAGGTGCTCTCGGTGGTCAGCTTGGGCGTTGCCCGTGCGGCACTCGATGCCCTGGCCGACATGGCCAGTGGGCGTGTCTCGGTCACTGGCGCCCCGGCGATTGCCGATCGGCCCCTGGCCCAGGTCGACATTGCCCGTGCCGAAGCCGAGTTGCGTGCCGCACGGGCGTTTTTCTACGAATCCATCGACCGCGCCTGGGACTACGTCCTGGCCGGCGACGCGGTACCCGTGACCGCGACTAACCTGCTGCGGCTGTCGTCGACCCATGCCACCCGCGTCGCCGCCGATGTGGCGCGTACCGCGCAAATGCTCTCGGGCATGAGCGGCGTGTACAACGACAGCCCGCTGGCCCGCTGCGTCAACGACGCCCAAGTGGTGACCCAGCACGCCTTCATGGGCGACATCACCTATCAAAACGCCGGAGCCATGTTCTTCGGCAAACAGCCTTTGCCTGGCTACCTCTAACCGTCGAGGAAATAAAATGAGCGATAAAAAGACCTTGCGCGTGCTGTTCTGCATGGGCATCAACCAGAATTTTTTCGATGCCGCGCGCGACGAGCAATTGCAGGTGTGGGCAGCGTTCAGTGCAATGTGGAACGGCATTCACGACCTCGCCGGCGTCAAGGTGCTGGGCAACATGGATGACGACCAGAGCATGGTCGGGCCTTCCGATGGCTTCCCCTGGACCACCTACCTGCTGGCCGACGTGCCGGACATCGATACCGTGCATGCCGCCTGCAACCTGTTTCGCACAACACCCGTGGGAGATGGCCCGTACAAGCTGTGGCGCTACACCAAGATCGAAGCCCGGGTTGGGCGCGAGCTGATCATTCAGCGTACTTGATGCCGACGAGGACACTCCCATGAGCAAGCTGATTCCCGCAGTAAACCTTGACGTCGACCCCGCCGACCTGGTTCAGGCCGACCGCGTCCACACCTCGATGTACACCGACGCGCAACTGTTCGACGCCGAGCTGGAGAAGATTTTCTACAGCACCTGGATCTGGGTTGCCCACGCAAGCGAGATCCCCGACAACGGCAGCTACAAGACCACCTATATCGGCAAGCAGCCGGTGATCGTGGTGCGTGACCGCAAGAAAGACGTGCACGTGCTGCTCAACCGCTGCCGTCACCGTGGCGCCACCGTATGCGAACACAAGAAAGGCAAGACCAACAGCTTCGTCTGCCCGTACCACGGCTGGGGCTACGCGCTCGATGGCTCGCTGCGCGGTATTCCGCACCCGGAAAGCTACGGCGATTGCATCGACAAGGCCGAGCTGCCGCTGGTCAGCCTGCGCACCGAAAGCTATGCCGGCATGATCTTCGCCACGTTCAAGGACGACATCGAGCCGCTGGAGGACTACCTCGGCGCGGCGAAAAAATGGATGGACCTGTTCATGAAACAGGGCGCCGGCTATGGCATCAAGGTTCCGGGCGAACACCGCTTCCGTTTCCCCGGCAACTGGAAGATCCAGCTGGAAAACACCACCGACGCCTACCACTTCCCGTTGGTGCACAAGAGCTTTCTGTCGTCGGTGGACGAGCAGACCCTGGCGCTGTTCGACTTCGTCAAGGGCCCCGGCTACGTCGAGGACCTGGGCAACGGCCACAGCGTGATGGTGATGATTCCCGACCTGATCGACCTCGAAGCCGACCTGGACAAACCGATCCCCGAGCGCTTCGAAGGCCTCGCGGCCGAGCTGCGTGACGGAGGTATCGAAGAGCAACAGGTGCGCCGGATCGTGCGTGCGGTCGGCGGCACCGGCTTCAACCTCAACCTGTTCCCCAATGTCGCTTGCTCGATGGCGTTCTTCCGGGTGCTGCAACCGATCTCGGTGACCGAGACCGAAATCCACCACTCGGTGATCACCATGGACGGCGGCCCGGCCGTGGCCAACCGTTATCGCCTGCGTCTGCATGAGCACTTCCAGGGCCCGATGGGCTTCGGCACCCCGGACGATTCCGAGGCCTGGGAACGGGTCCAGAAGGGCGCCAGCGCCGGTGAACGCCTGTGGATCATGCTCAACCGCGGCTTGCCCGGCGAGCAGGCCAGTGCAGACGGGCTGGTATCCGATGTGAGTGCCGAAACCGGCATGCGCGCGGCCTATCAGCAGTGGAAAAAGATGATGTCGGCCTGACCCGTGGAGAACCTTATGAACCTGCAATTACTGCACGAAGTGACCGCTTTCATCTGGCAGGAAGGCGACATGCTCGACCACGGGGAATACGACGGCTGGTTGAAGATGTGGACCGAGAAGGGCACCTACATCATACCCATCGATCCTCTGGAAACCGACTTCGAGAACACCCTCAACTACGCCTACGACGACCATCATATGCGTGAGCTGCGGGTGCAACGCCTGACCGGCGGCGAATCGATTTCCACCAGCCCGCAACCGCGCACGGTGCGCATGCAGTCGCGGTTTCGGGTGTTGGCCGATGACGGCGTGCAGGTGACGGTGCGCTGCGCGCAGAACATCCGTGAGTTCCGCAAGGAAAGCCTGAAGTTCTACAGCGCCGACCTCACCTACCAACTGATCCGCAGCGAGGGTGGTTTCAAGATCCAGCGCAAAGTGGTCAGCCTGATCAACAGTGACGATGCCCTTGCCGGTATCGGCTACATCCTTTAAGGAGCGCCGAAATGAGCCAGATCGCATTGGTGACGGGCGCGGGTCAGGGCCTGGGGCAGCATTTCTGCGCGAGCCTGCTGCGGGCCGGGTACTCGGTGGTCATTACCGACCTCAACCTTGACGCCGCGCAAGCCTGCGCCAAACAGTTGGATCCCGCCGGCGAGCACACGCTTGCGCTGCAACTGGACGCCGGCAGCAAGGCCGATTTCGAAGCGGGCCTGGAGCAGGTGCTGGCGCGTTTCGGCGCGCTGCACGTGGTGGTCAATAACGCGGCCGTCACTAAGACCACGCCGCTGATGCAGATCAGCCCCGAGGAATTCGACGCCGTGGTCGGCCTGAACCTGCGCAGTGTGTTCCTTGGCTGCCAGGTGCTGGGCGCGCACATGGCCGAAACCGGCTATGGACGCATCATCAACATGGCCTCCCTGGCCGGGCAAAACGGCGGCACCGCGACCGGCGCGCATTATGCCGCGAGCAAGGGCGGCATCGTGACGCTGACCAAGATCTTCGCCAAGGAATTTGCCGCGCGCGGGGTGACGGTCAACGCGATTGCCCCAGGCCCTATCGAATCGGCGGCGGTGCGCGCGGCGATTCCGGCCGAACGCTTGCCGGGCCTGATGGCCAATATTCCGGTGCAGCGCCTGGGCGATGCGGATTTTCTCGGTGACTTGATTGTGCAGTTGGCACGCCCCGAGGCGTATTTCGCTACCGGAGCCACTTGGGATGTGAATGGCGGCCTGTTCATGCGCTGACTGATACCGGCCGCTACGGCGGCCTTTGCGAACTCCATGGAATAATGGCCATGACTGAAGAACTGTTGGACGTAGTCGTGCGCAAGCGCGAGCTGCAAGGGGACGGTGTTGTCGTCCTGGACCTGACCCGCCGTGACGGCGCGCCGCTGCCGATGTTCGATGCCGGTGCGCACGTCGATATCCATATCGGGCCGGGGCTGGTGCGCCAGTACTCGTTGTGCAGCAACCCTGCCGACCCGAGCCTGTATCGCCTGGGTGTGCTCAGGGATCCGGCCTCGCGCGGTGGTTCGGTCGGGGTGCATGACATCCTGCTCGAAGGTCACGAGGTGCAGATAAGCCTGCCGCGCAACCTGTTTGCGCTGGCGGCCGATGCGCGGCGTTCAGTGCTGTTGGGTGGCGGTATCGGTGTCACGCCGATCATTGCCATGGCCTATGCGTTGCACGCGGCCGGCCAAACTTTCGAACTGCACTACTGCGGGCGTGAGCGTAAGCGCAGTGCGTTCCTCGCGGAACTGGCCAGCGCACCGTTTGCCGCGCAGGTGTTCACCCACTTCGATGACGAAGGGCCCGAGCAGAAGCTCTATCTGGCCAAGGTGCTGGGCAAGGGCGAGGCCGGCGTGCACATGTATACCTGCGGCCCCGCAGGGTTCATGGACTGGGTGATCCAGGGCGCGCGCAAGCAGGGCTACAGCGAGTCGCACATCCACAAGGAATATTTCCAGGTGGAAGTGGACAACTCGGGTGGCAGTTTTGAAGTGGTGGCCGCACGCAGCGGCAAGACCGTGCAGGTGGCCGAAGGGCAGAGCATTCTCGCCGCGCTGGCGCAGGTGGGCGTCAAGATCGAGATTTCCTGCGAGCAGGGGGTGTGCGGGACCTGCCTGTGCGACGTGCTCGAAGGAGAGCCGGACCATCGCGACGTGTACCTCACGGACGATGAAAAGGCCGGCAATGACCAAATTCTAGTGTGCTGTTCACGAGCCAAATCCAAAAAACTCGTGCTGGATATCTAAGGGGAACGACCATGATAGATGTAGGCAGCTTTCGCAATGCAATGGCCATGCTGGGCGGTGCCGTGTCGGTCATCACCACCGATGGCGCCGCAGGACGGTTCGGCTTTACAGCGTCGGCGGTCTGCAGCGTGACCGACTCACCGCCCACGCTGTTGGTGTGCATGAACCGTTCCTCTCATTCCAACGAGCATTTCAAGCGCAATGGCGTGGTGTGTGTTAACACCCTATGCGGCGATCATCAGCACCTGTCCGGTGCTTTCGCCGACCGCACGCTGAGCATGGATGAGCGCTTTGCTGTGACGGGGTGGACCACCCTGGAAAGCGGCGCGCCGGTGATGCTCGAAGCGCTGGTGAACTTCGACTGCCGGATCGCGCAGGTCCACGAAGTGGGTTCCCACAGTATTTTCTACTGCGAGGTGCAGACCATTCGCCAGAGCGGTGCGGACGAGGGCCTGGTATATTTCAACCGCGCCTATCACCGCCTGGGTGAAGCCTCCAAGGCTTGCTGAATGCCACGTTCGCTGGAGAGCGAACGGTAGCCGGGTTCAGACAAACCCGGCCGGAGGAACTCAGATCAATTCTTCCACCAACTGCAGGCAATGTGTAAGCCCCGGCGACTGGTCATTCATCCGCCGGCTCAGAATGATCGGCGAGGTCGCAGTGGTTTCCACAACAGGCGTGTAGCCGATGTCCGCGCGGTGCAGCACCTGCACCGAAGCCGGTACCAACGTCACACCCATGCCCGCGCCGACCAGGCCGATGGCGGTCTGCAATTCGTTGGTCCATTGCGCCACCTTGAGGCTCAGGCCATGGGCGTCGAACAGCGCGATCACATGGTCTGCATAACTGGGACGCGGATTGCCGGGGTACAGCACAAAAGGCTCTGCGGCCAACTGGGCGAGGGTGGCTGGTGCGGCCAGCAACGGGTGGCGGGCGGGCAATACGGCGACTAGTCGATCTTCCACCAGTACGCGCTGGACGATGGCCGAGTCGTCGATGCGGATTCGCCCGAAACCCACATCGATCCGCCCGGCCTTGAGCGCTTCGACCTGTTGTAAGGTGGTCATCTCCGACAGCCCCAATTCCAGCTCCAGCGCCTCGTGGGTGCGCAGCATGCGAATCAGTTCCGGCAACACGCCATACAGGGTCGACGGCGCAAAGCCGATGCCCAGCCAAGTCTTCTCTCCCTGGCCGATGCGCCGCGTGTTGGCGCACACCGTGTTCAGCTGTTCCAGCAGCACATTGGCATGCTCATAAAAAAACCGTCCGGCCTCGGTCAGCCGCAGCGGCCGGCCGCGTTCGAGCAGAACAACCCCCAGCTCATCCTCCAGTTGCTGGATCTGCCGGCTCAAGGGCGGTTGGGCGATGTGCAGGCGTTCGGCGGCGCGGGTGAAGTTAAGGGTTGCCCCCAGCGCTTGGAAATAACGCAGGTGACGTAGCTCCATGATCACTCCCTCCATACCCTAAGGGTATTGTTCGAGACTCATTCTATATTGGATGCCCTGAAGAATAGGGAACAGAATCGGATCAAATCTAAAAAGAACTCAACAGGTATCGCCATGCCCATTTGCGCCATAGAGTCGATCGAGACCATCATCGTCGACCTGCCCACCATTCGCCCGCACAAGCTGGCGATGCACACGATGCAGAACCAGATCTTGGTGATCATCCGCGTGCGCTGCGCCGACGGCATCGAGGGCATCGGCGAATCCACCACCATTGGCGGCCTGAGCTACGGCAATGAAAGCCCCGACAGCATCAAGGTCAACATCGATCGCCATTTTGCGCCGCTGCTGATCGGCCAGGACGCCAGCAATATCAATGCGGCCATGTTGCGCCTGGAGCGCAGTATTCGGGGCAACACCTTTGCCAAGTCCGGCGTCGAAAGCGCCTTGCTCGATGCGCTGGGCAAACGCTTGAACCTGCCGGTCAGCGAACTGCTCGGCGGCCGCGTGCGCGATGCGTTGCCGGTGGCCTGGACCCTGGCCAGCGGCGACACCGAAAAGGACATTGCCGAGGCCGAGAAAATGCTCGACCTGCGCCGCCACCGCATCTTCAAATTGAAGATCGGCGCCGGTGAGGTCGACCACGACCTGGCCCACGTGATCGCAATCAAAAAGGCCCTGGGCGACCGCGCCAGTGTGCGCGTGGACGTTAACCAGGCGTGGGACGAGGCGGTGGCATTGCGCGCGTGCAAGGTGCTTGGCGACAACGGTATCGACCTGATCGAGCAACCGATTACCCGCAATAACCGCGGTGGTATGGCGCGGCTCAACCTGTCGAGCCCGGCACCGATCATGGCGGATGAATCCATCGAATCTGTGGAGGACGCCTTCAACCTGGCCCGCGAAGGCGCGGCGTCGGTGTTCGCCCTCAAGATCGCCAAGAACGGCGGCCCCCGCGCGGTGTTGCGCACGGCGGCAATCGCCGAGGCGGCGGGCATCGGCCTGTACGGCGGCACCATGCTCGAGGGCGGTATCGGCACCCTGGCGTCGGCGCATGCATTCCTCACGCTGAACAAACTGGCGTGGGACACCGAACTGTTCGGCCCACTGCTACTGAACGAGGACATCCTCACGGAGCCGCTGGTGTACCGTGATTTCCACCTGCATGTCTCCACCGCACCGGGCCTGGGCCTGGCCATCGATGAGGAGCGCCTGGCGTTCTTTCGTCGTGACAAACACTGAGAGGCACCTGCCATGTTGTTCCATGTGAAAATGACCGTGAACCTGCCCCTGGACATGAACCCCGAGCGCGCGGCCAGCCTCAAGGTCGATGAGAAGGCCCTGGCGCAGCGTCTGCAACAGGAAGGAAAATGGCGCCACCTGTGGCGTATCGCCGGACATTACGCCAACTACAGCGTGTTTGATGTCGACAGCGTGCAAGACCTTCACGACCTGCTGATGCAACTGCCGCTCTTCCCTTATATGGCCATCGAAGTGAACGCCTTGTGCCGGCACCCTTCGTCGATCCATGAAGATGACCGCTAAGCCTGTCATTCACCCAATAATTACAAGATGAGGAATGCACTATGTCCACCCGACTGTCACAGACCGACCACGCTCAACAGTTTCTTGAAGAGGCCAGCGGCAACCTTAACGATGGCGGCAACCCGCGCACCAAAGCGTTGGTGTACCGAATTCTGCGCGACACCGTGAACATCATCGAAGACCTGGAGGTGACCCCCGAAGAATTCTGGAAGGCGGTCAACTACCTCAACGAACTGGGCAAGAACCAGGAAGCCGGGCTGCTCGTCGCGGGGCTGGGGCTGGAGCATTACCTGGACATGTTGATGGACGCCGCCGATGTCGAGGCCGGCAAGACCGGTGGCACCCCGCGTACCATCGAAGGCCCGCTTTACGTGGCCGGTGCGCCGTTGTCCAAGTACGAAGCGCGGCTGGATGATGGGACCGATGCCGCCGCGCCGCTGTTCATGCGTGGTCAGGTGCGCGATACCGACGGCAATCCACTAGCCGGCGCGATTGTCGATGTGTGGCAAGCTAATACCGGCGGCACGTATTCGTGGTTTGACCCGACGCAATCGGAGTTCAACCTGCGTCGACGCATCGAAACCGATGCCCAGGGCAACTATCGT
The DNA here is from genome assembly GCF_019891515.1 of Pseudomonas sp. Wu6. Lineage (NCBI taxonomy): Bacteria > Pseudomonadati > Pseudomonadota > Gammaproteobacteria > Pseudomonadales > Pseudomonadaceae > Pseudomonas > Pseudomonas sp. Wu6. The sequence goes on from NZ_JAFLXH010000007.1 coordinate 48,402, forward strand.
TTCCGCAGCATCGTGCCGTCGGGTTATGGCTGCCCGCCGACCGGGCCGACCCAACAGTTGCTTGATCAACTCGGGCGCCACGGGCAGCGGCCGGCGCATATCCATTTCTTTATTTCGGCACCGGGTTACCGGCACCTGACCACACAGATCAACCTGTCGGATGACCCGTACTTGCACGACGATTTTGCGTATGCCACACGCGATGAACTGATCGCCGAAATCCGCTTCAGCGACGATCAGCAACTGGCGCGGGAGTTGGGCGTGCAAGGGCGCTTTGCGCGGATTGATTTCGACTTTGAGCTGCAGGTGGCCGCTGCACCGGTAGAGCAGAAGCGCATGCAGCGCGTTCGTGCGCTCGAGGATTGAGCGCGGTAGGGCAGGTGAGTACCTGACTGTTCGGGATTACGGTGTGTCGGCCAGTCTATCGACCGATAGATCGCAACGGGGGCGCAAGCAGACTTTAGTTGCATTGCCTGGTCAGCGGATGCTGGCCAGGCTTGGCGCAGAGGCTTTTTTGGAGAAACTCAGCCGAATTGATCTGCATATTCAACTACGGTTTTAGACTTCCTGTTACGTGTTAGCTGATAAGAAAAAATTGCCAGCCACATGAACCAGCCTGGCATCACCATCAAGACGACGCTCAGCCATTTCGCGGCTGAGTACCGTGCACTGTTCGCCAAGGGTCGGCTATTCCTGCAGCGACCGGTATCGCGTTTGCCTTGGGCGTACTGTCGCTGCTCGGTAAACGTGTGCCCATTTCGTTGAGAATCTTTCTGTCCGCGCTGGCGATTCTTGATGACCTTGGTTCTGTACTGATCATCGCCCTGTTTTACACCAGCGGCTTGTCGGTCAGCATGTTGCTGGCCTCACTGAGCGTTATTGTGTTCCTGGTGATGCCCACGTGGGTCGCTTTCGCCGTTGTACCCATCTTCGGTTTTGCCAATGCGGATGTCTCTCTTGCCGGTATCTCGCCCAATAACCTGATCGACCCGGTACCTCTGGGAGTAACGCTTGGGCTATTGCTAGGCAAGCAAATTGGCGTGTTTGGTTTGGCTGCGCTGGCTATTCGCGCAGGGCTGGCCAAGCTGCCTGAGAAATGTGATTGGTCTCAGCTGTACGGTGTAGCGCTGCTGTGCGGAATTGGTTTCACAATGAGCCTGTTCATCGGGGCGCTGGCTTTCCCGGATAACCTGCATTTGGTCGATGAGGTGAAGGTTGGGGTGCTAATGGGCTCCATTCTTTCCGCTGTCCTCGGTGTTGCTGTTCTTTTGAAGGCTAAACTTTGCCGTTCCCAACCGCTCAGGATCGTACCTTTCTCAAAGGCCTGTGAGTTTGTCACGGAAAGTCGGAACTCCACGTTCAGCAGACATGCCGGCGCCGGTAAAAAACACAACCTTTCGAGCGTCAGTCACGGCTTTGATGGCGCGATCCCAGCATGTCCTCTGGAAGCTTTGTCGGCTGCAGAGCAAACGAACGGGGTGTGGTAGCTGCTATCGATTGCGGAGCTGAAGACTGGGCCCATCGGGGACACGTCAGTATCTGACGCTTCTTCAATCCGTCCTGCCAGAAGCACCTGAAACTGAGATGGATAGTGACGCAGGAGGAATTTGGCGTCACGGCGTACCCTTTCTGGCATCGATAAGTCTCGGGAGAGCTCGAGCAGAAACGCCCCCGTTTGGATGACTGCCCGGGTACGTTCAATCGGCATGGTCATGTTTAAGCCCTCTTGGTCATCGTGCTGCCGCAATTAGGTGCTCACGCTTGGCGAGTGCTTCCTATGATGTCTTGACCTACAGTTAGTTGACGTGCCGTATCGGCCACACAGAGAACATGCTACTAGGTTCCTTAGGCTAAGGCCCCCATGCGTGAGTGCTTGGACGAAATCAATCGGCGTTATGCTGCGCAACGGATTCCTGTGCAGAACACGTTAGCCCTGCCCGAAGTGAAGCCACCAAACCCCGACAAATAGCCAACATCGCCCACCATCAGCAGTCCTTGGTTGCGTGTTTGAAAACATCCATTGACTTGGTGAGGGTTCAAAAGATCTATGGTATTTCTTACTGAAACGTTATCCCTAGATGCGTGGATCAGCCGGCGAGCCTTCAACCCGGTTCCAGTTCGCATCCGCCTAACAGGGCCCGGTCCAGAAACCTGTTCTGTTTATCAGATCTGTTCCGAAGCAAGCCCTGAGCATGCTCTTCAAAATCTGCTTTCATTTTCCACTTGAGTGTCTTTACTTTTCGTCTCCCCTTCATTATCCCCCCTTTTTGAGTTTCAAAAGTCATAGTAATACTAGGTGCATCAAGCACTGATGGAGACTATCTCCAACGCAGAAAGCGAGTAACTGTCTTAATTTGCCGAACACACGATGAGCGGCAGGGTTGTTGTGCGTTGGAGAAATTTCCTCGCCCTGGAAGCGCTTTGATGAAATTCGATGCAGGTCGGTGCTTGAATCGCATGCGACCGCCTGGCAAAGTCTGATGCGAACGAGTGCTCTGTGAAACCACATCATATCTCCATGTTTGGTATCCATGCGGTTATTCAGCCAGCGCTGTCTAGTCAGCGCGTTAGCCGAGGAGGTCATTCAGGTCGGAGTCATTGAACCAGCAGTGACTACGACGGTATAGCAAGCTCAACTATCTTGGCTGACCTGTAGCGGCCAGCAGGCCTGAACATGCAAAGTACTAATAGAGCGGTTGATGGAAGCTTATATTTCTCACTGTCTCCCTAAGGGTCCAAAAAGCTGGGTATTGGATGCTGCCGAATAGTTCTCTGATAGCTGAAAGTTCTGTTGTTGAAGGTGCCTGGGGCAATACAACACCCGTGATTTCTTTTTCCGACGAAGATCCAGGTCACCCAGTTTGTAACTGGCTGAAGCAGTTCGGTAAACGACCGCGCTTTGATCAGTAGAGATGCCGTTAAAGACGGTAACGCTCTCTAGCTCCTCTAAAGTCCAGTAGGTGCGACCGCTGATGGACGGAGGGCACATCATGTGCACATGCCTAACCTCTACGTCCGTGACTGCAGATAGGTAGTACTGTAATTCGTAAGCACAGTTGAGTATGGCTGCACGATTGGTCTGCCCCGTGTGCAGGGAGATGATAGTGGCAACAAAGCATAGTCCCTCCATTTCGCCGTGAGTCCAATTCCGTACCTCACGCTGAGCGGGGTCATAAACAAAAATCAATTAGGGCACCCTGACTGGTAGAAGGCATCGGTTTTGGAAAATGCTCTGCTTGCGATGGATAGAAAAAAAGCCCACAGCAGCGCCAAGAAATTTCCCTTGCGGATTTGCGTTGCCGCAACGCAATTCTACCGAAATGAACACTATAGATTGTAGCCCTATAGTGATCAAAAAGGCTTCATCGTTCCTTTTGCGAGGAATGGTCATGGAAGTGAAGCAGGCGTTCGGGATTGCGCTCCGAAATGCCAGGGTTCGTCGGGGCTTAACGCAGGAAGATTTCTACGATATCAGCAGTAGGACCTACATCAGCACGCTAGAGCGCGGGCTGAAAAACGTTACCATTGACAAGGCAGCTGCATTGGCCGAGCGCACTGGCGTTCATCCTCTCACTCTGATAATCGAGACTTTCCTGATCCTCGACCCAACAGTTAATCTAGCCTCCCTGATCAGACAGGTGCAGGAAGAAATGGAAGCGGCTTCTAAGTGAAGGGGGGGGGAGAGGAGAGGAGCCACAGCAGCCCAAGGAGTCGAGAACGCAGCATCGAACTGGCGCTTCAGCAAATTGGGTGAGGCGACCGCTGGCTTACCGCCGTACTTTCCAGGGCGGCGTCGATAACCTGTCTGAGAACGCAGACCTTCAAGGCGCATCAACGAACAGCTCGTAGAATGCTTGTGGTGGTATTGGGGGAAATACGCAACTAGCACGGTTGAAGTTACAAGCGCCAGCTGAGTGCAGCGTGAGTGCCCCACCAGTTAAAAGAAAACTGATGCTCTGGCGACTCCTGAAGTGGCTGGCATTTCTTTCTTCATCTGTTCCGGCACATGGTTGAAGGTCTAGCCTGTAGCGTGCAGGGTAAGGGACCGGCAAACCCACCTTCCGACCCCGGCCAATAAGGGCAATTGTGTCCGCGTAATTTTATGCGGACACAACTACCCTTAATGTCAGGATCGCCATGCGCCAACGTAATTCCTACACAAAATCCTTCAAGGCCCAAGTCGTCCATGAATGCCTGCAACCTGGCGTTTCCGTGGCAGCCATCGCGATGAGTCATGGTATCAACGCTAATGTCGTGCGCCGTTGGCTACCGCTTTACCGCGATCAGCCGGTCGCCACCTTGCCAGCGTTCATTCCTTTGAAAGTCGAATCGAAACCAGTAGCTCAAGCGTCGGCGATCATTGAATTACCGATTGGCCAGCAAACGCTTACGGTGAAGTGGCCAATTTCCGATCCCGAAGGATGCGCCCGACTCATTCGAGGGCTCACCCAATGATCCGCATCGATGCCATCTGGCTCTCCACCGAACCCATGGACATGCGTGCTGGCACCGACACTGCGTTGGCCAGGGTGATAGCGGTGTTCGGTGCGGCGAAGCCGCACTGTGCTTATCTATTCGCCAACCGCCGCGCCACTCGCATGAAAGTCCTGGTGCATGATGGGTTTGGCATCTGGCTGGCTGCCCGCCGATTGAATCAAGGAAAGTTTCACTGACCAGGAATTCGTCAAGGCTCTGAACTTGAGTTGGATACCGAGCAACTTCAGGCTTTAGTGTTGGGCTTGCCTTGGCAGCGCGCTGGGGCTGGCGGTGTGATCACACTGCTTTAACGGCTGCCATTAGCCTATCGGTGTATCGCTGCGAACGGCCTGCTCTGGCACAATCTGCAGCATGAATTCTTCTCCCAATCTCGACCAAATGACTCCTGACGCAACTGCGTGCCTTAGCTGCGCAGTTGCTCTTGCAAGTCGATGCAATGGGTAAGACGGTCGAAACCATTGGCAAGAAGACCAACCGCGATCAGACGGTGATCGAGAAGCTGACCTTCGAGATCGCGCAGCTCAAGCGCTTGAAATTTGCCAAGCGTAGCGAGCAGATGAACCCTGAGCAGGCCAGCTTGCTCGATGACCTGATCGATACCGATATCGCCACGATTGAAGCTGAGCTTCAAGCCTTGCAAACAGCGCCTGCGCCGACCGAGAAAAAGCAAAATCCCCAGCGCACCGCGTTGCCGGCAGAATTTCCACGCACGTTGATCCATCACGAACCGGACAACACTCACTGCCCATGCGGCTGCGCGCTCAAACGCATCGGTGCAGATGCTCATGCCGGGAACAAAGAAAACCCATCGCTCCTATGTTTGGGCCTACGCCACCAGCCAATTCTCGGATCTGTCAGCGGTGGTTTACGATTTCAGCCCCAGCCGCGCCGGTGAGCACGCTCGCAACTTCCTGAAAGACTGGAAGGGCAAACTGGTCTGCGATGATTTTGGCGGTTACAAAGCCAGTTTCGAACTCGGCGTGACCGAGATCGGGTGCATGGCCCATGCGCGGCGCAAATTCTTCGAGCTGCATGCTACGAATAAAAGCACGCTTGCTGAGCAAGCCTTGCGCTATATCCAGTTGCTGTACGAAATCGAGAGCGAAGTCCGCGACCTGGAACCGGATTTACGGCGCCGAATACGGCAAGAAAAAGCCGTCCCGGTAATGGACATGCTACATGCCTGGACGAGCGCTCAGCGCGAGCTTGTACCCGAAGGTTCAGGCATCAGCAGAGCACTCGATTACAGCCTGAAACGCTGGGCAGCGCTGTCGCGCTACCTCGATGACGGGGTCGTGCCCATAGACAATAATTGGGCTGAGAACCAAATCAGGCCATGGGCTCTTGGGCGCAAGAACTGGTTCTTTGCAGGGTCGCTACGCAGCGGAAAACGGGCGGCGGCGATCATGAGCTTGATCCAGTCTGCGCGGCTGAATGGTCATGATCCGTATGCTTATCTGAAGGATGTGCTTACGCGCCTGCCGACGCAGCGGGCGAGTGAAATCGATCAGTTGCTGCCGCATAGGTGGCAGCCGGTTTCATCACGCAAGGTGTGATGCCCAGGCGCTTACGTGGCTTGTGCACTTGCTAACAAACTGGCGCGTATCGCTCGGGCAATAGCCGCTCACCATACGCAATATGAAACAGGGCCAGACGCCTTGAACGCCTGACCCTGCGGTTGTTGCAGTAGAACGATTCACCTTCAGGTTTTGCGATAGCTGAACAACAGATGATGTGAACGGCGCACCGGCCTGACGAAAATCCTGACATAAAAATCAGCTTCAGAAGCCGACGGGTTTTTAAAGATCGTCAGGCGCGACTCTCATCGTGGCGCTGGGGCCTGCCCCAAACAGACGCCGGATAGATTTAAGCAAGCCAACCACGTCACCCAGTATTGCAAAAATGGGGGTGACCATAGATTTTATTGCCTGAGTTTCACTGCAGCCAGGGCAGCCTTTGGAAGCACTAGCTGTTAGGGGAGCGAAGCTGGGCTCCAGCGATTGGGTAGCGGTTGTCTCATATGATTGTGGCAAGCCACCTAAGGGCGACCTACCAGCGGCCAGATGTCAGCTATCGTTTGAACTCGACTGAGTTTTAGGGGCATCAACACTCGGCTGTTTTTTTGCGATTTCTGACTTCGTCTCTGCGGACTTTTGAGCGGCCAGATAGGCCTGCTGCTGTTCCAAATTTCGTTGTATCAAACGGTCAGCACCGCCTTCAGCGAGCGCGCTAGTGGCACTGATACTGAGCAGTAAAATAATGGCAAGCTTGCGAAGGTTCATTTTGCATCTCTCTGATAATGGTCATGGAAGATACTGTTGCCACGCTTCCGTTTGCCATTCTCAGAGTTCGGGATTAACCAGCGATTAATGGGTCCAGTGCTTTCGAATCCATAGCGTGAAAACTTGTGCTACCAGTTAGGCGCCTTTCCGAGACTTGACACCTCCCGCTGCTTTTTCGTTTCCGACCCACCACACCCATTGCTCCGAGCTGGGAGTGCTGTGTGAGCCGATTCAATTCCAAAAAACATGCCCCACGGAATCGAGCGCATGGAGTATCTACAGCGCCTGCTCGACAAGATCGACAGGTTCGAATTTTTGATTGCGGGCCTCATTGGGGCCGTAGTTGCGAGCTGGTGGCACAAGGACGACTTGCCCGACTGGCGCGCCTGGATGGTGTTCTTGGTTACGGGTGCTGCCTGCTCGCTGTACCTGACGAGCATGGTCAGCGCCTACCTGAATGTCACCGAGCCCAAGATCGTCGCCGGGATTGGTTTCCTCCTTGGCATGTTCGGAGGCTCGCTACTGGCAGCAATCAACCGAGCCATCAAAGCCGCTGACCTCTGGGTGCTTTACTTTGAGCAACGTCGCCTGCAGCGTCATGCAGGCTTCTTCACCCTGCTGATTTTCGGCGTCGGTGCGGTGGTGGCGGGGCAGTATTCCGGCTGGAACCTGGGCCTGTCCCAAGGCTTCGGCGGCATGTTTCTGGCCTTGCTGATCATTGCCGTATGTACCTGTTTCGTTACTCGGCGGTGAAGCATCGAGTAATCTCCTATGAGCCCGGGAGCGCTACATCACGTTTGTTCTGCAAACGGCGGGTCAGCATTGCAAGCGTCACGGCCAACGCACCGCATGAGCAGATAACCAGCGCCATTGGCAACGCCGTACCATCGTGAAGCACACCCACCAGCGCGGCCGCTGCTGCCGCCACACTGAACTGCAGGCAACCGAGCAATGCCGACGCGCTGCCCGCACGCGCCCATTGCCCGTTCATGGCGCAGGCTGAGGCATTGGGGTGATGGAGCCCAGGCAGGCAATGCAGACAAACAAGGGCACCAGCAGGGGGCAGAGCTGTTCGGTGCGCAGACCGGCAATCACCAACAATGCCAGTGCAGCAGCGAGGTACATCCAGATAACCCGCGACAGCAGGAACGCAGGCCCCTTTTTGCCCACCAACCGGGCATTGAGCTGCGAGACCAGAATGAAACCCGCCGCATTGGTACCGAACAGCCAGCCATAGTGCTCAGGCGGCACTCCGTAGAGCTTGATGAACACGAACGGCGAACCGGCGATGTAAGAAAACATCCCAGCCATGGCGATCCCGCCAGTGAGCGCGTGGCCTAGAAAAATACGATCGCCCAACAAGCGGCGGTACTGCGTCAGTGCGCCTGATAAAGGCTGGCGAGGATGAGTGGCGGGCATGCTTTCCGGCAGGCCCAGCGCCACGGCTATTGAAGCCAGCGCACTGAACGCCGTCAGGCTGATGAAGATCGACTGCCACCCATAGAGGTTGACCAGCAAGCCGCCGAGCATGGGCGCCAGAATCGGCGCCAAGCCCATCACCAGCATTAATTGCGAGAATACTTTGGCCGACTGAACGGCATCGCACCTGTCGCTGACAATGGCTCGGGCAATCACCATCCCCGCACAGCCGCCCAGCGCCTGAACGAAGCGCGCGCCGATCAGCCATTCCAGATTCGGCGCGAAGGCACACGCCTGCGATGCGAGGGTGAACAGCGAAGCCCCGAACAGCAGCGGGACACGTCGGCCGAAGCGATCCGCCACCGGCCCGTAAGCCAGTTGACCGATGGACAAGCCCAGAAAATATGACGCCAGGGTCAACTGGACATGCTTCTCGTCAGTGCCAAACGCGAGGGCAATGGCAGGGAAGCCAGGCAGATAAAAGTCGACGGCCAAGGGGCCGAAGGCGCTCAAGGCACCGAGAATAATGATTGCGCGCAGGTTCATCAGACATCCAGACGATATTCAGAGCAGAGGGGGTACCCAACCCCGCAAAGCCCAGACATGGTATGCACTTAAGTTTAAGTGGACACCAGTTCTAGCCTTTTAAGCGGGTATTTCATGCAGCCAACACGCTATTCCGACTCCAACTCCTTCAAAGCCCAGGTCATTCAGGAGTGTGCCCAATCCAGCGAAATGGAGCTGGATACCGATCAACTCCCGGCACTGGTAGATGACTTGGCCGGACGCATACCGTGCAAGATCGGGTTGGATGGTACAGCGGTTCTTACACCCATCAACTTGATCTAGAAATTGCCTCTTTGCTAATCAGTGTCTGCGCTCGCACATATTGTCCTGGCGTAACACCCATTATCCGACGGAACATGGCAATGAAAGCACTAATATTTTCGTAGCCAAGCTCAATCGCCGTTGTCGTCACTGACATCCCCTCGACTAATAGTTGAATAGCGCGCAACGTGCGTGCACGTTGTCGCCATTCAGAAAAACTAAAACCGGTTTCAGCGACCAGACGCCGGGCAAGTGTTCTAGGTGCCATACCTGACCAAGCAGCCCAATCCTCAAGTGATCTATTGTCATCAAGCTGAGCAAGTATCGCATCGGTGATACGCCTCAAGCGCGGGTCATTGGGGTGCGTCAGACCGATGGGTTCAGCGGGTGAGGTAGCAATTTCATCCAAGATGACTGCTGCAACCCGCGACTCCATTTCGTTGCGGGGTGGTTGTCCCCACGACGCAGCGCGGCTTACCGCTTCGCGCAGCAAACTGCTGACCCTAAATGTGCATGGCATTTGATGCAGGATCCCGCACTCTTGCTCCGCGATATAGACCATCGCTCCTGCAAAAGCGCCATGCGACATCATCGCGTGTGCGACACGGGGAGGTATCCAAATGGCATGGCTAGCCGGCACTACCCATGAGCCGCCGTCAGTGCTCACGGAAAGCAGCCCGGCAAGGCTTGCGATTAGTTGGCCTGTCGTATGAGTGTGGGCCGCCGTTTCGCGGATCGCCCGGTCGCGTTGCTCTATCGCCAGCAGTGGCATAAGCGCGCGGTTCATGGCTGGTTTACGTTATCCAATGTCATATCCGAGGTAGCCATATCCTGAATGCCTAATGGAGAATAAGACCGGTCAGAGGAATACTCAATGTCTAAAAATCGCAAATGTTGCCTCTCTTGGATTGGCCTGATTATGCGTACCTCTCACAGATTTATTTTCTGTGTTTTGGCCGTAACAGCTGGATGTGCAAGCTCAACTCCCTATTTGGCCCGTGAACCTTTAAAGGATCATTTGATGAATTCTAACCACATGGTGCATGCCGTCGATCATATTGGCTTCGCAGTCAGTTCATTGGAAGAAGCCATTCGCTTCTGGACAATTGGACTTGGGTTCATTCTTGAGCGTCAGTCGGAAATGGGCGGATCATTCATTTTGCAAGTAACCGGCACCGCCGATCCGAGCGTGCGAACGGCGATAGTCAAAGGCCCGGATGGCAGTCGAGTAGAGTTGCTGGAATATTCGCAGGGTGACCACCACGGTATCACTACACCTACGGCATCAGCGATTGGTTCAGCGCATTTGGCATTGAGGGTGCAAGACATATACGCCGTACTCGAACGCATTGAGCAAGCAGGCTGGAAAGCAAGAGGCAAGCCTCAAGCGATTCCCGCAGGCCCACGCAAGGGAACTCTAGTTGTATATGTGACTGGGCCAGATCATATCACTCTGGAACTGATGCAGGCTAATGAGTAGCTTCCTGCCGAAGACTGTTAAACTTATTTCCCTAAAGCAATTACTTAAAGCGCTCTCCGTCGCGCATGACGTCTCATGGCAAACATAAAGATCATCAGATTCAAGTATACAGCTGGCGTAATCATACACTTCGCCGGCCACATAAAATTTGGATTTCCTTTCTGGCACTCCACTGCGCAGATCGAAAAGCTAAAGCCCTGTTAGTGCGCTAGAGCGCAGGTCACTAACGCGTAAAGGCGCAAATCTTAAATTACCGCCATATAGGATCTATCAATGACTGCTTTTGGCGGCGGACATTCTGATCTGCGACCCAAGTCTTCCAGGCACAGGGAGGAGCGCCAGCTCTCGAATTTCCGCCAATCCTCAAAGGAGGAAATTGGGATTAGGAGTAGGGCGCTAGTCAGTCTTTATGGAAATACGAATTGGACCGCCCTGCGAAAAAAGCACATTTTTTTTCTATGACAACGCGCGTGATGAGTACGAGAATTTGAACCCCCTGAACCCCCTGAAACCGCTGTGCCAGAACGCCCCGGGTCGCATAGCCATTGTCCCGTCGGGAATCGAACGGTCTTCTTGGAAAATAGCACTCATTTCAGATTCCTTTACGCAGAATCGAACTGAATATTTCGGAGCCTAATTTTTTTTGAGTTTCGTAAATACCGTACTCTCGAAGGCTGCCACTTATGCTAGCAATTCGTATAGAGTCCAAACATGATGACTTTAGAGGAATTATTTCTTGATTATCCGCTCCTTCAATTTCCAGCTGGTGAACCGTTACTAGTATAATCTCATACACGAGGTTTCTGATTTGACGTTGCGTCAAACCAGGACGACCATGTGAAGTCACCAGCAACGGCTCATCCTCATCGTCGGGAGCCTCCCTAGGCAGACCACGACTTGACCTATACCTTTGAAGATATGGAATGAATATGTTTGGGGCAGTCACTGCTTCGACGCCCCGTAGACCTTCAACCAAATACTGAAAACCGCAGGTAGTATGTTTTAAGAGGTTAAATGAAGGAGTTCTTCTTACGTCTTTCGCAATCCACCGGATCGGCACTAAAAGATACCTCATCAAGGCCACAATGAATAAGGCTCGCTCATGGCGACCGCAGTCTAGATTTGCACCAACTCTTAAGATTTGATCCACATGCCAAATCGTCAGTCCGCGGTCAATTGACCTAGCTTCGGCACTAAAAGTTTGAAGGGGGAGCCATTCTACATTTTGTGCCGGATTAAACTGGCAAATTCCTTTGCGGATTAGGTGATCATAGAAAGACGTGCAACAGGAGACTATGAGCTTAAACATGTTCATTGTACGCATCCCGGTTTCATTGGCGGGCTTTGAAAATGGGCGCCAGGCCGGGTTAGCAATGTAGCCGATTCCATCAACCCAATCGAATCGTCGACGTGCGACGTCGCCTACCCATTCGGAAGGGGGGCATGAGTTGAACTCTAAGAATTCTCGAAACTCTTCCTTTTCGATCGCTTCTACAGACTTTCCTTTTACGATCCATGACCAGAGTAATAGGCGTTCTGTAATACTCCTCGAAGATCCAAAACCTGAAAGATTTTCTCCATCACTATGTGCGCCGACACGAGAAGCAATGAATTCTCGCGCTATATTCGCGAACTTGAAAGCATTCAGGTTTGAATCGAATTTAGCTAAGTATCTCTCTACTCCTGGATGCTCCCCGTAATAGGCAAGCTCACTTAAAGAAATACTGGTAATGCCTGAAAAGAGTGGGTTAGGCAAGCTCATGATGGCTGTCTCTCGACAAATGATTTAATGAGGGTAGGAGATCATCATGAAATTTGACATTATTTTTTTTAAAAAAACACTTCGTCAGCAAACCCTTGATCTGGTTCGTCATTATCAAAAATTCGATTTCGAGCATTTTTTTTAAAATCATCAGCACTAAATATCTCATTGTTTCTCAAGTGCTTTTTACCTAATCAGGCTCAAGTATTTGAGCTATAAAAGTTTCAATCCCTTGATTTTTATGTCTTTAAGGGGCCGCTCAAAAGAGAAGAATATTGTTATTTGGGCTTCAGGTAACGAGCGAAAGACAGATATTTCGCCTCAATGACTTATCGTAACGATGCCAAGCTGACAGGTTGTGGGGCTAAGCTGTTGATTTCACGGTACGATTTTTAAACTCACGAATTATCATTTTATGATTACAGCCACAAGGATCGTGGCTCATGAACATATCTGACTTGGTACGTTATTTAACATAATATACATTATGCGTACCCGCATATACCGCCCACGGGTATCTCCACAGCTGCTTTTCACCAGGCCGAATTTCTCTGAGTCGAGAAATTCGCCGTCGTGCACGCAACTGCTCGTGATTAACGCTTGTCCGGATAATCCACGATGGTTTCGTGCTGCAGCACTTTCCCGTTCACTTCCAGCGTTATCGTTTTGCGGATGCGCGTTCCACTGAATTGGCCTGAGCGCGGCACCGGCTTTTCACGTCGCAGTAATCCGTCGGTAATGAGTGGGATGTCGGGAGGCTCTGGGCATGCATTGGTCTGTTTGGCCTTTTCACAGGCACTCGACCAACTTTTCAGTGACTCAGCAAGCGTATTCGCGGCTTTAAGCTGTTGGTTGTGCTTGAAATCGATAAACGCATACCAGACGTACGTACCTGGTGCTACAGAAAAAACCACCATAAACACACCGCAAAGCACATGCTTGCGCGCGATATTAAGGGCCCCGAATTTTTTCTCCGAGTTGATTCCCCAATAAATAAGCCCTGTCACGATCGCCCAAACTACGAACGCGGCCAGATACTTCAGCCAAAAAGCATTGAGCTCAGCATTGCCCCCCGTAAAATAGACCCACTTATCCTTGATACTTGTAACTATCGCTTCCACGCTCACTACGGCCTCTCACATCCCAAGGTTTGGGCATAACTCAACTAAATGACTATTTAGTTGAGTTATCATATGGCAACTATTCTTACCCCGCGAAAAAACGCTTCAATAACCACTCGCCGCCGTCATCGCCCCGCCCACAATCGCAATCCCTGAACTGCTGCCCAAGCGTGTGGCCCCGGCCTCAATCATCTTCAACGCAGTCGGATAATCGCGCACGCCACCAGAGGCCTTCACCCCAACCCCGGCACCCACAGTTCTACGCATCAGTGCCACGTCTTCGACCGTAGCTCCGCTTCGACTGAACCCGGTGGACGTCTTGACGAAGGCCACACCCAGGTCACGGCAGATCTCGCAGGCTTGAACTTTCTGCTCATCGTCCAGCAAGCAGGTTTCCAGGATGACCTTCAACGGCACGGCGCGGCAAGCCTGGTGGACCAGCGCGATGTCTTCGCGCACGGCGTCCAGCAGCCCTTCCTTCAACCAGCCGATATTGAGCACCATGTCGATCTCCCCTGCCCCGGCGGCAATCGCTCGTTGGGCTTCGAAAGCCTTGGTATCGCTCAATCCGGCGCCCAGTGGAAAGCCGACCACGGCGCAAATCACCACCCTGTCGTCGGTCAGGCACGAAGCGGCGTAAGGCACCTGCGCGGAATTGAGGCACACGGAATAAAAGCCATGCTCGCGGGCTTCCTCGCACAAGGTGCGGATCTGTGCCTGGGAGGCGTCGGGCGCCAGTAACGTGTGATCGATGTACTTGGCCAATGCGGCGGGTGGGAGACTGTTCATTTAATGGGCCCTTGCCTGTATGTTGCCAATGATTGTGAGGCGCTTGTCCCAGCGTCTACATAATTTAGTTACAATACTAACAATTAATGATACTTATTTAACACCAACAATCAAGCCCTGGAAGACTCGTGGACAGTAGAAAAGCCGAGCGATTGAAGCTTATCCAACAAGCCCTGCAGGACCAGAACGCCATTCACCTGAAGGAAATGGCCGCACTGTTGGACGTTTCCGAGATGACCTTGCGCCGCGACCTCAACCATTTCAGCGATCACCTGCGACTGCTGGGTGGCTATATCACCCGGGTCGGCAATGAGAGTGGCGATTACCGAGTAGCCGAGCAGGACACGCGTCACGTCGAGGAAAAACGCCGCATCGGCAAACTCGCCGCTTCTTTGGTTCAGGCCGGCGATACGGTATTTTTCGACTGTGGTACCACCTCGCCTTTTGTCGTTGATTTCATCCCCGATGCGCTGGAGTTCACTGCGGTGTGCAGCTCATTGAACGTGCTGCTCAAACTGCAGAACAAACCCAATTGCCACATCGTGTTGTGCGGCGGCACCTTTCACCGCAAGAACCAGGTCTTTGAAAGCAGCGCCGAAAGCAGCATCCTCGATAGCGTGCGCCTGACGTGGGCCTTTGTGACCGCGGCCGGCGTCAGCCAGGCGTTTGGCGTAACGTGCTTCAACTTCAATGAAGTCGAGGTCAAGCAAAAGGTCATGCGCCAGGCTCAGCAACGCGTATTGCTCGCCGATTTCAGTAAGTTCGACACAGTGCGCACTGCGCACTTCGCCGCTCTTGAGGATTTTCAGTACGTGGTCAGCGACAAGAAAATCCCCCGCAGCTACAAGGACGTCATTCAGGCCAATGGCGCGCAATTGCTGGTTTAATCCAGCAACCGTTGCCGTTCCTGCGCACTTAAATACCCGGTACTGACACTGAATGAAGCGCAGGCTCCGGCCGCCAGCGCACGCACATGGCCTTTGGCTTTCTCGGCGTTATAGCCCTCGGGTTCGCAGGTAGACGGCAACACGAACGCCGCCACTTGCTGATCTGGCGTGTACAGGATCCAGCGTGCGGCGTGCGCAAATTGCTCGGGACGGTAGCGGGTGTAGAACGCCGCACCGCTGGGATGATCCAGCAGAAAATGCGCCTGGCCCGTGGGGTCTGTGCCGACCCCGTCGAAGAAAAATACGATCTCGGGGTCGTACAATGCCGGTTGCTCCAGGCAGGCCAATTGCGCAGGCTGCTCGGCCAGCCGCGCCATATAGGCACTCCATGCCGGCGTCGGCTTGACATGGTCCGGCACGCTGGTGCGCAGACGCTTGCGCTGTATGCCCAATGGCTCGACAAAGCGGGCGCCGTCCACGTACGCGTAGTTCATGTGGGCCATGTACATCAGGTCCATGGGCTTGCCGGCCAGGTTCGTCACCTGCATGTTGATATCGAACACGGCCGAATCGGCGCGCAGCGTCACGCTGGGACTCGCTCGGTAGCGATCGCCGAATCCCTTGGCATATTCATACGAGCCGCCCAGGCGTACAACGCCCTCGTCCACCTCCAACCAGGCCGTATCCATGCGCGCGCAGGGCATTTCGCCGTGCAAGGCATGCGTGTCATCCGGCGCGGGGCAGCCGTTGCGCAGCAGCCCACTGTGAAACATGAAGCAGCCGTAAGTATCGATTATCGTCGGACTGGGCCGAGGTTGCTCGAACAGGTTGCTCATGGTCAAGTCGCAACCGTCGAACACGGCTGACCAGATCATCTGCCCTTGAAAAGGCAGTATCACCAGTCGCCCACGGCTATTCTCCAGGCTCACCGCCAGCACGCCGGACGGGTAGACCCAGGCACTGACCTTGAAGGCCGACGATTGCAGGAGGATCTTCTCCTGCTCGGCAAACACCGCAGGGTACAGCGCAATATGTGTATTCATGAGGCTACCGCCCTGGTCGCGCCCACCGGTAAGGTGCCGGATTGGCGCATGCACTTGAGCGCATACATCACGATCACAATGAAACACAGCAACGGCACGCTGTAAGCCAGCTGCATGTTGCCGCCGCTGGCGTCGGACAACAGGCCCTGGAAGATCGGGATCACCCCGCCGCCGACGATGCTCATCACCAGCAATGAACCGCCGACGCCGGTGTCTTCACCCAGGCCATCGATGGTCAGGCCGTAGATGGTCGGCCAGCAAGGGCCGAGGAAGATACTCACGCCAACCGCTGCATACACCGCCGAAATGTTCGGCACCAGAATGGTGTAGGCCAGCAGCACGATGCACAGCACCCCGTAGATCGCGAGTACCTTGGCGGGATGCAGGCGACGCATCAAAAGGTTGGCAATCAACTTTCCGACAAAATAGGCGGCAAACGTAGTCAGCAGAAACCATGATGCGCTGCGTTCATTCATACCGCCCATTTGCATGGCCAGGCGAATGGTGAAGCTCCATACGCCGACCTGTGCGCCCACATAAAGAAACTGCGCCAATACGCCAAAGGTAAAGCGCGGGTTACGCCACAGCCGCCCCAGGCTTTGACCCAGGCTGCCGGGCTTGCTGCCGGCGGGCTTGTTGCCCTTGCACGCAGGGAACCGCGTAATGGCGATCAGGATAAAGATCAGCACCAGCACCGCAATCATCCATTTGTAGGGCAACAGCGTGGACTGGATCATTTGCAACTGCTGCACCGCTGCCTCGGAGGCGCTCATCCGAGCCAGCTGTTCAGTGGTGGCGTCGGTGTCCTTGAACATCACGAAACTGCCCACATACACCCCGGCCATGGCACCGAAGGGGTGAAAGGTCTGCGAAATATTCAAGCGCCGGGTCCCGGTTTCTCGGGGCCCCATCAGTGTCGAGTAGGTATTGCAGGCGGTTTCAAGGAACGACAGGCCGGCGGCGATCACAAACAGCGCCAGGAGGAACATGCCGTACTTGGCCGTGGAGGCGGCCGGGAAAAACAACAGGCAACCCAACATGTATAGCAGCAGCCCGATCAGAATCGTGCTCTTGTAGCTGAAACGACGCACCACCATCGCGGCCGGAATAGCCACAAAAAAGTAGCCCAGGTAAAACGCCGACTGCACAAAGGCCGTCTGGAAATCACTCAGCAAAAATGCTTTCTTGAAGTGGGCGATCAGCACGTCGTTCATGCTCGCGGCCGCAGCCCATAGGGCAAAGATGCTGCACAGCAGGATAAAAGCGAACCAGGGCGTGCGGTTCAGGTAGAAACCGTCGGGTGTCTGTTGCAGCGCAGGTGTGTTCATTATTGTTCTCCGGGCTGGGCTGGGCTGAGGGTGTCAGCGCTGTTGTTGCTCAAAGCGATTGAACGTTTCACTGTCGGGATAGGAACTCTGCGTACCCAGCCCCATGACCGAGCAGGCGGAATACGCCACCGCCCGCTCCATGGCCTGGCGAATATGGCGGTCGCGGTTCCAGTGGTGAATGAAACAACCGATAAAGGCATCCCCGGCACCGGTGGTGTCACGGGCTTCAACCCGTACCCCCGGCACCTGGAACTCGCCCTCCTCCCCCACGTACAGCGCACCGTGCTCGCCGAGTGTCACGATCACGTGGCGGATGCCGCTGGTCACCAGGCTACGGGCGGCGGTCTGGGCCGATTGCGGCGAGTCCACAACGTGGCCGCTGATCAACGCCAGCTCCGATTCGTTGGGGATCAGGAAGTCAAGGTGCGCCAGGTGCTCACGACTCAAACCGGCCAGGGCCGGTGCAGGGTTGAGGAGCACCGCGATACCGTGTCGGTGAGCGAATTCGATGGCGTGGTAGACCGTGTCAAGATTGATCTCCAGCTGCAGCACGATCAGCGTGCATTCGCGAAGGTCGGCGGCAGCCGCCTCGATGTCCGCCGGCAGCAAATGCGCATTGGCTCCCTTGACGATCAAAATGCTGTTGTGAGAGTCGGCCCGAACAAAAATCGGTGCGACGCCGCTGGAAACGCCAGGCACGCGCTGCACATAACGGGTGTCGATACCAAAGCGCTGGAAGTTGGCCACTGTGTTGTCGGCAAACATATCGTCGCCGACCTTGCTCAGCATCAGGACATCAGCCCCAAGCTTGGCGGCAGCCACCGCCTGGTTGGCCCCTTTGCCGCCGCAACCCATGGCAAAGCCAGGCGCTTCAAGGGTTTCGCCCTGAACCGGCATGCGGTCGATATAGGTAATCAAATCCACCATGTTGCTGCCGATGACTGCGATCTTGCTCATTGCTATTCCACCTTGTTACGGCTGGACCAGGCAGGCCATGCCGCTCTTGTTTTGTTATTTAAATAACATAAGGTGTGAATATTCAATCTTTTTTTGCGCGAACGATTCAAGTCATCGTACGAACAGGCGCTGACAAGGGTCGGGCATCAAGCGCCGAGACGCGACCTTGAGCCGTCGCTGAATGATAATTTCACGCAAAAAAAAACCGGCCCACCAGGAGCCGGCCACGAAAACGCCTGCGTTACAGTCTGAACCGATCCACGGACTGCGACAGTTTGCTGGCCAAGCCAGCCAACTCATCAGTGGTCGAGGCGGTATCGCCAATAACGCGACTATTGCTTTGCGACATGCCCGCAATCATCTCCACCTGATGGGCAATCTCGTTACTGGCCAAACTCTGTTCACTGATGGTGCGGGAAATATCATTCACCAGCTCCGTGGTATTGAGCGTGGCCTGGAGGATCTCGCGAATGGCGCGTTCCACGTCGGCCGTGACGGCCATGCCCTTGTCGACTTGAGCAACGCCCTCCTCCATGCTGGTCACCGCTTCACGGGTGTTCTGCTGGATACGCCCGACCATGCTGGCAATTTCCTGGGTCGAGGCGCTGGTGCGCCCTGCCAGACTGCGCACTTCGTCGGCCACCACGGCGAAGCCGCGGCCCTGCTCACCGGCGCGGGCGGCTTCGATGGCGGCGTTCAGGGCCAGCAGGTTGGTTTGGTCGGCGATGCCCTTGATCACCTGGATAATGCTGAAGATTGCTTCGGATTCTTTGTCCAGGGTGCGGATCACCTGGGCCGATTGCTGGGCCGAGCGTGCGATGCCGTCCATGTCGCTGACCACTTGATGAATGATCCGGCCGCCGTCCTTGGCCAGGGTTTCAGCCTGGTTGGCCATGTCCAGCGCCTGCCCGGCATGACGGGTGATTTCTTCGATGCTGGCGGTCATTTCACTCGCGGCGGCGGCCATGGTGCTGGCGGCCTCGCTTTGCTGCTGGCTGCTGTCCGCCACTTCATGGCAGCCCTGGCTCAGGCGTTCGCTGACGCCATTGACGTCATGGGCATTGCTGCGCACCACGTCGATCATGCCGCGCAAATCGCGCTGCATGGTGGCGAGGCTGCGAATCAGCGTACTGGCTTCGTCCTGGTTGCGCGGTTCGACAATCGGTTCGCTCAAGTTGCCGCGGGCGATGCTGTCGGCAATGCGGCTGGCGGTGCGCAGCGGTCCCATGATGCTCATGATCACCCAGCGTCCCTGGGCCAGCAGCAGCAAAAGGCTGGCGCCGAGGACCACGCCCAGGATCCAGTTGGCGTTGCTGATCGCCTGCCGGGTGCCGGTGCTGGTTTGCTGGGTATTGGTCTCGATCAGTTCACTCAGCGCGGCCATTTGGTCCTCCAACTGCCTGAACGCAGCATTGAAGGTCTCAAGCTCCCCACGCGCCGCCTCGGGGTTGGCCAGGGCCAGCGCGACGATGCGCTCACCGGCGCTGACGTAGGTCTCCAGGCTGGGTTTGGTTTTTTCCAGGCTGGCCTTGATGGTGGCGTCCAGCGGCAGCTGGAAATTATCCGCCAGCATCTGCCGGAAGTGCTCGGCATGCTCCTTGAGCGAGGCACTGACGTCGGCCGGCGTGCTGGTGCTTTTGCCCAGCCCCACCAGCATGGCGGACAACACATCGGCACGCAGCGCGTCGTGCATCATGTCGGCCTCCATATGGTTGCGCAGCACCGTCATGCTGACCTCATTGTCCTGCACGGCGGCGCCCATTCGGGAATTTCCCAGGTAGCCGGCCAGGCTCATGATCAAGGCGGTCAGCAGCCCGGTCGCAATCAACAGCATCAAGCGTAGTTTGATCGTCATCTGGTATCCCCATACCTGGACCGCCGGTTGGGAAACCAACCGTTCGAGCGTCGTTAGTACCGTTATCGGCACGAGCCTCGGTTAGTGAAGCCCAAGGTTGCGGATCGGTGCCAATCCCTTAAGCTGGGCGTCTTTTTGCCCGGACTTGCCCATGCCTAGAAGCATCGCCCACCTCGCCCTGCTGTTGGGCTTGATCACCGCCGTTGGCCCGTTTGCCATCGACAGTTACCTGCCGGCGCTGCCAACCCTTGGCGCGAGTCTCAACGCGTCGCCGGCCGCCGTGCAGATGAGCCTGACCGTGTTCTTCATGGTAATCGGGGTGTGCCAGCTGTTCTACGGCCCGATCAGCGATGTCTTTGGGCGCAAATTGCCGATCTATGCGGGGCTGGTGATCTTTACCGTGGGCAGTATCGGCTGTGCCTTGGCTCCCAGCATCGAAGTGCTGATCGGCTTTCGCGCGGTGCAGGCCTTTGGCGCATGCGCGGGGATGGTGATTCCACGGGCGATTGTCCGCGACCTGTACACAGGCCACGAAGCGGCGCGCTTGATGGCCTTGTTGATGCTGGTGATGAGCGTTTCGCCGATCCTTGCGCCATTGGCCGGCAGCCTGGTGATTTCGCTGTGGAGTTGGCGCGAAGTATTTGCCGCGTTGGCGGTGGTGGCGCTGCTGTGCCTGGTGATGACGATCGTGCAACTGCCGGAAACCCATCCGGCGGAGCGGCGTCTGGGCAAGACCCTGGGCAGTGCATTCGGCAGCTACGGCGCCCTCCTCCGCGATCCGGTGTTCACCGGGTTGTCGGTAGTCAGCGGCTTTGGCCTGGCCACGTTCTTCGTGTTCATCGGCAGCGCGCCCTTCGTGTACATCGAATACTTCGGCCTGACGCCGACGCAATTCAGCCTGTGCTTTGCAGTGAATGCGGCGTCATTTTTCGCCATGAGCCAGCTGACGGCACGCCTGAGCGCGCGTTTTGGCCTGCCGCCGCTGATTCGCTGGTCGGTGATTGCCGTGGCAGCCGTGATGGCGCTGTTGGCGGCCACGACACTGTGGGGCAATCACCTGGTCTTGATGATGACGCTGCTGTTTATCGGCTTCGGCTTTCTCGGCCTGTTATTACCGGCCGCCGGCGTGTTGTCGCTGGAAGACCATGGCGCGGTGGCAGGTTCGGCATCGGCCCTGCTGGGCGCGATTCAGATGGTCACCGCCGCTGTCTCCATGACGCTGGTGGGGCTGTTTGCCGACCATACGCCCGCGCCGATGCTGGTGGGCATCGCGCTGTGCGCGACCGCCGCCATGCTTACCGTTCTGTGGACGCTGCGCCGCTTGCCGCCGCACCTGGCGAGCGTCTGATCGCCGCGTCACGCCTACAAATCAAACCGGTCCACCGCCCGCCGCCGCTCGTTGTCGTCACGTACGTCATAGCTGGCGGTGGTCTGGATATTGGTGTGATGGGCCAGCTTTTGCGCAATCGACAGGTCATGTTCCTCGATCACCCGCGTGATGAATGAGCGACGGAAGTCATGGGGCATGATCTTGACGCCCACTTGGTCCCCACGCTGGCGGGCGATGTAGTAAATCGCGTGCTTGGTGATACGTTCCCGGGTGATATGACTGCCGCGTCGAATGCGGTTGAACAGGAACGTGTCGTCCTCTTCGCCTTCCTTGAGTTGCCCGCGACGGAAGTCCAGCCAGGCCTGCAGCTTGGCGAATGCCCAATCCGGCGCGTATTTGACCAGTTCTTTGTTGCCCTTGCCGATCACGCGCAAGCTGCGCTGCTCAAAGTCGATCTGCGCCAGGTCAAGGTTGACCGACTCCGATTTGCGCATGCCGGAGCCGTACAGGAGGCCGATGACGGCGGCGTCGCGCAGGCCCTGGGGGCGTGGGTCGGCGGCGCAGACTTCCATCATCTCGCGGATCAACGTGCGGCGCAGGTTGCGTCCCTGCCCCAGCCGTGTACCGGACGCGGCCTTGACCGAACGCATCTTCAACAGATGTTCCTGGCTGATCAGGCTCATCCGCCACGCTTCATTCATCACCCCGCGCACGGCATTCACATACAGGGACGAGGTGTTCGGCGCATAGCCGTCCTCACGCAACGCGGCGACCAAGGCAATCACCTGTTCGGGCTGCAGCAGGTGCCAGTCGATGTCGTCCAGGTTGACCTCGTCAAGGCCGAGACGGTCGGCGGCGTCCTGCAGCACGTAACGCATGGTCAGTTGGCTGGAGGGCGCTAGGCGGGTGAGGTAGAGGGTCAGCGGGTTGCGGATGGACTCAGTCAAGGTAGATCAGCCTTTGGATTAAATATCACGAGCAATCCATTGATTCATCGTGATATTTATTGATTGGCGAAGGCCGAGTCTAGCGCAGTATCGGCCCCGCCATCAAATCAGGGCGCCACCTCTTCTTCTTCGGCGGATGGCTGAGGTTGAGCCTGGGATTGGCTCCAATCGGCGTCCTGTTTCTGCATCAGGGCAAACCAGTGGCGACGCATGAAGGTCAGGTAACTGTCCGGCGCCTTGGCGAAATCCTTCTCGTCGGCGTAGCAGCCTGGCAGCGGCAGCTCGGTGCCCTGCTCCTTGTACTGGCTGACCAGCGCCTGCTGGGCGGTCACGCTGCAATCGGTCGGCAACGGCATGCCGCGCAAGGCACCGGCGTCCTCGTCCCACCAGGCTGCGCCGTAGCGGTCAACGCCGCGCAGGCGATACTTCTCCGACTTGCCGACATGCATGATCAACTTGAATTCATTCGGGCTGACGTCGCTGGTACAGGTGCGCGAATAGCCAACGGTCGCCTGGGTATTGCCGTCACCCAGCAGGTCGGTGACCTGGGTAGCGCCCCTGTCAAAGTGCAGCCTGGCGTCGAACTGGCACTGGCGTACGTCGTCATAGAGCATCCACACGCGCTTGGGATGCTCGCCCGCCAGCAGGTATTGGGCCGCGTAGACAAAGGCCGACTGGGTGCCATCGTCGTCCCGCTCGCCGACCTGTTCGGCCAGCACCAGCAGGTTTTTGCCCTGGCGGTCGTCCCAGGTATAGGCGGCGACTTGCTTGCCACGCACTTCGACACCCTCGGGTACCTGATCAATGTTCGCCAGGGCCACGCCTTCATCGGCCCGCACGGCCGTGACACAGGCGACGCATACCCACAATCCCATCAACACCGGCCGCAACTGGCCGCGTAAAAGCTGCACGCTATTCATCCGAGTACCCTGGCAAGAGATGGCTTACTTTACCGGCACTTGAAGGGCAATGCAGAGAAGATTGTTGAATAGATACACAGCGCCCATTACGGGTGCTGCCCACGTGAACCAAATACTCGGCGGGCTGTTCCTATCTGCCTGAAAATTACAAGGTTTAACACCTTGGCCACATAGCTGAACCCTAGCTGTCTACCTGTCAAATAAACGAGTTTTTCATCCGCCTTTCATATTCGTTGAACATTTTTGCGCTTAACCTTGTATGCAACACTTCAGAGCAATCCGGGGTTAATCGACTAAGCTGTTGATTACGCTTTATCTTTATCGCCGCTTTGTCATCTGCGGGCTGTAGTTTCGCCCAATAAACGCTGCTGTTTTTCGCGCTCCAAGTTGCTCCAGCCGAGGTCTTGAATCTTTGAAACCCTACCCTATTCATTGCGTATCGATCGTTATTCCGGTCTATAACGAGCAAGAGAGCCTGCCCGAATTGCTGCGCCGCACCACGGCCGCCTGCAAACAGTTGGCTTACGAATACGAAATAATCCTGGTGGATGACGGTAGCCGCGACGATTCGGCGCAGTTGCTCGAAGACGCCGCCGCCGAAGATGGCAGCAACGTGGTCGCGGTGATCCTCAACCGCAACTACGGCCAGCATGCGGCAATCATGGCCGGTTTCGAGCAGTGCCGGGGCGAAGTGGTGATTACCCTCGACGCCGACCTGCAAAACCCGCCGGAAGAAATCCCGCGCCTGGTGGAACAAGCCGCCCTGGGCTACGACGTGGTCGCCACGGTGCGTAACAATCGCCAGGATTCGGCGTTCCGTCGCTGGCCTTCGCGCCTGATCAACCTGGCCGTGCAGCGCTCCACCGGCGTGGCCATGACTGACTACGGCTGCATGCTGCGCGCCTACCGCCGCACCATTGTCGACGCGATGCTTGCCTGCCGCGAGCGCAGCACCTTTATCCCGATCCTGGCCAACGGCTTTGCCCGTCACACCACGGAAATCCTGGTGCACCACGCCGAGCGTGAACACGGCGAATCCAAATACAGCGCCATGCGCCTGATCAGCCTGATGTTCGACCTGCTCACCTGCATGACCACCACGCCATTGCGCCTGCTGTCCATCGTCGGTTTCAGCCTGGCGGCGCTGGGCGTGCTGTTTGCCATTGCGCTGATCGTCATGCGCCTGGCCTTCGGTGCCGGCTGGGCGGGTGACGGCCTGTTCGTGCTGTTTGCCGTGCTCTTCGTGTTCACCGGTGGCCAGTTCATCGGCATGGGCCTGCTGGGTGAATACCTGGGCCGCATGTACAGCGATGTGCGGGCCCGCCCGCGTTTCTTCATTGAAAAAGTGCTGCGCAACCAACCGGCAGCACCGGCTCCAGTGGTCGTCGTTGATGGCCTGGTGTCTTCCCATACTTCTACTTCTACTTCCGATCAGGTCCAGTCATGAGTTCAAAAGCCGTTGTCTTCGCCTACCACGATATTGGCTGTGCCGGTATTGAAGCCCTGCTCGATGCGGGTTACGACATCGCTGCGGTGTTCACCCATGCCGATGACCCCAAGGAAAACAACTTCTACGGCTCCGTCGCCCAGCTGTGTGCCCGCAACGGTATCCCGGTGCACGCCCCGGAAGACGCCAACCACCCGCTGTGGGTCGAGCGCATCGCCAAGCTGAACCCGGATTTCATCTTCTCCTTCTACTACCGCAACCTGTTGAGCGAGCCCCTGCTGGCCACCGCCCGCCACGGCGCGTTCAACCTGCATGGTTCGCTGCTGCCCAAATACCGTGGCCGCGCACCGGCCAACTGGGTGCTGGTCAACGGTGAAACCGAAACCGGCGTGACCCTGCACCGCATGGTCAAGCGTGCCGATGCCGGTGCGATCCTGGCCCAGCAGAAAGTCAGCATCGAGCGCAGCGACACCGGCCTGAGCCTGCACGCCAAACTGCGTGATGCCGCCAGCAACCTGCTGCGCGACGCCCTGCCGCAACTGGCGCTGGGCAAACTGAGCGAAACGGCCCAGGACGAAAGCCAGGCGACCTGCTTCGGTCGCCGTACCGCCGCCGATGGCAAGATCGACTGGAAAAACCCCGCCGAACAACTGTTCAACCTGGTCCGCGCCGTGACGCAGCCTTACCCCGGTGCCTTTTGCGCGGTCGGCGAGCACAAACTCATCGTGTGGCAGGCCGAGGTGGTCAAAGGCAACGAAGGTTTGGCGCCGGGCCGCGTAATCAGCGTCAACCCGCTGCGCATTGCCTGTGGCGAAGACTCACTGGTGGTCAAGTTCGGCCAGCGCAACGACAACGGCCTGTACCTGACCGGTCCTTCCCTGGCCGATGAACTGGGCCTGGTGGACGGCTCCGTGCTGCGCGGCGCCGAGTCGGGCCGCAAGCCACGCCGTACCCGCGTGCTGATCCTGGGGGTGAACGGCTTTATCGGTAACCACCTGTCCGAGCGCCTGCTGCGCGACGACCGTTACGAAGTCTACGGCCTGGACATCGGCTCCGACGCCATCGAGCGCCTGCGCAGCCACCCCAACTTCCACTATGTGGAAGGCGATATCAGCATCCACACCGAGTGGATCGAGTACCACATCAAGAAGTGCGACGTGGTGCTGCCCCTGGTGGCCATCGCCACCCCGATCGAATACACCCGCAACCCGCTGCGCGTGTTCGAGCTGGATTTCGAAGAAAACCTCAAGCTGGTGCGTTACTGCGTCAAGTACAACAAGCGCGTGATCTTCCCATCGACTTCCGAAGTCTATGGCATGTGCCAGGACCAGTACTTCGACGAAGACACCTCCAACCTGGTGGTCGGCCCGGTCAACAAGCAACGCTGGATCTACTCGGTCTCCAAGCAACTGCTCGACCGCGTGATCTGGGCCTACGGCGACAAGGGGCTGAAATTCACCCTGTTCCGTCCGTTCAACTGGATGGGCCCGCGCCTTGATCGCCTGGACTCGGCGCGTATCGGCAGCTCCCGTGCCATCACCCAATTGATCCTGAACCTGGTGGAAGGCACGCCGATCCGCCTGTTCGACGGTGGCGAGCAGAAGCGTTGCTTCACCGACATCGCCGACGGCATCGAAGCCCTGGCGCGCATAATCGATAACGAAAACGGTGTCTGCGACGGCCAGATCATCAACATCGGCAACCCGGAAAACGAAGCCAGCATCCGCCAGTTGGGCGAAGAGCTGCTGCGTCAGTTCGAAGCGCACCCGCTGCGCCACAACTTCCCACCGTTCGCCGGTTTCCGCGACGTGGAGAGCAAGGCGTTCTACGGCACCGGTTACCAGGACGTGGCCCACCGCAAGCCTAGCATCGACAACGCCAAGCGCCTGCTGAACTGGGAGCCGACCGTGGAGATGAGCGAAACCATCGGCAACACGCTGGATTTCTTCCTGCGTGAAGCCATGCTTGAAATAGCGGATAAAAAGTAATGCAGGCAGGTCTTCGCATCGACGTCGACACCTACCGTGGCACCCGTGATGGTGTGCCGCGGCTGCTCGAGTCCCTGGACGAAGCCGGGGTCAAGGCGACGTTTTTCTTCAGCGTCGGGCCGGACAATATGGGGCGCCACTTGTGGCGCCTGATCCGCCCGCAGTTCCTGTGGAAAATGCTCCGTTCCAATGCCGCCGGCCTGTATGGCTGGGACATTTTGCTGGCCGGCACCGCCTGGCCGGGCAAACCGATTGGCCGCGACCTGGGGCATCTGATGCGCCAGGCCAAGGCCGCCGGGCATGAAGTCGGCCTGCACGCCTGGGATCACCATGGCTGGCAGGCCAATACCGGGCGCTGGAGCGACGCACAGCTGGTCGAGCAGATCCGGCGCGGCGTGGACACCCTGAGCGACATCCTTGGCGAGCGTATCGACTGTTCGGCGGCCGCCGGTTGGCGCGCCGACGAACGTGTGGTGCAAGCCAAACAAGCCTTCAATTTTCGCTACAACAGCGATTGCCGGGGCACCAGCCTGTTTCGACCGACCCTGGCCGATGGCAGCGCGGGCACCCCACAAATTCCGGTGGACCTGCCGACCTTCGACGAAGTCGTCGGGCCGGTGGTGGCTGCCATAGACTTCAACCGTTTCATCCTGGATCGGTTCAGCGCCTCGACGCTGAACGTCTACACGATCCACGCAGAAGTAGAAGGGATTCTGATGGCCAATGATTTTCGCCAGTTGCTCGCCCAGGCAGGGCAGCGCGGCATCGACTTCAAACCCCTGGGCGAGCTGCTGCCTGCAGATGTGACCACCCTGCCCCAGCAACAGTTGGTGCGTGGCGCATTGAGCGGCCGCGAGGGCTGGCTTGGAGTACAGCAGGCATGATCCGTCGCTGGGCATTGCCCCTGCTTTTGTTGGCGTTCGGGGTGGTTTACCTGTTACCGCTGGCGACCCACGGGCTGTGGATTCCCGATGAAACCCGCTATGCGCAGATCAGCCAGGAAATGCTGCTCACCGGCAAGTGGGCCGCGCCGCACTTCATGGGCATTCGCTACTTCGAAAAACCCGCCGCCGGCTACTGGATGATTGCGCTGGGCCAGGCGATCTTCGGGCAGAACCTGTTCGGAGTGCGTTTTGCCTCGGCCTTGAGCACCGGGCTGAGCATTCTGCTGGTTTATCTGGTATCACGCCGCTTGTGGAACGACCCGCAAAAAAGCCTGGTCAGCTGCGTGCTGTACATGAGTTTCGTCAGCGTGGCGATGCTGGGTGGCTACGCCAACCTGGACCCTCAATTCACGTTCTGGGTCAACCTGACCGGCGCTGCCTTGTGGTTCTGCTTCGACAGCACTACCCGTCGTGCTCGACTGGGGGCTTGGGCCTTGTTGGGCCTGGCCTGCGGCATGGGCTTCATGACCAAAGGCTTTCTGGCGTGGCTGCTGCCGGTATTGATCGCCCTGCCCTACGCGCTCTGGCAGAAGCGCTCGGTTGAACTGTTCAAATTCGGCCCGGTGGCCGTGGCCGTGGCGATCCTGATCAGCTTGCCCTGGGCATTGGCCGTGCACCTGCAAGAGCCGGATTACTGGCACTTCTTCTTCTGGCATGAGCATATCCAGCGCTTCGCCGGTGCAGATGCCCAGCATGCCGAACCGTTCTGGTACTACCTGCCGTTGCTGATCGCTTTCACGTTGCCGTGGGTTGCGCTGTTGCCGTCCACGCTCAAGCAGGCATGGTCGGACAAGCGCCTGCCGAAAACCGCGTTCCTGCTGCTGTGGCTGCTGATGCCCCTGGCATTCTTCAGTCTGGCCAAGGGCAAGCTGCCCTCCTACATCATGCCGTGCCTGCTGCCCCTGGCATTGCTGATGGGTTCAACGTTGAGTGACAAGCTCGCTCAAGGCCGGGGCCGCGTATTGCGCATCAACGGTTGGTTGAACCTGGCGATCGGTGTGCTCGTGCTGTTGGCGCTCATCTGGTTCCAATGGAAGAAGCCGCTGTACGAACCCGGTGAGGAAACCCTCAGCCTGGTGCTGGTATTTATCGGCGTGTTCGGCTGGATCCTGGCCAACCTGCTGCAGGCAGTACGCCCGGTGAAACTGTGGGCCGCGCCGCTGATCGGCAGTGGCTTGCTGGTGGTCTTGTTGCCCGCCGCCCTGCCCCATTCGGTGGTTTATAACAAGACGCCGGACCAGTTCATCATCGATCACGCCGAAGAACTCAAGCCCTCCGTTGCGCTGTTGAGCAACGACCTGGGTGCGTCCGCAGCGCTGGCCTGGCGGCTGAAACGGCCCGACATCACCCTCTACAACACCTCTGGCGAGGTGAAATACGGGCTGGCCTACGCCGATACCGCCCAGCGCCTGGTTGACCGCAATCAAATCCAGGCCTGGATGGCGCAAACCCGCCGCAGCGGTGCGGTGGGCGTGGTGATGCGCGTCAACAGCCAGGGCGAGAAGGAAGAACTCGCACTGCTGCCTCCGGACGGCCAGCGGTATGCCCAAGGCAATATCGTGATTCTGATTTTCCCGCAGGTCGCGCCATGATTACCTTGCTTCTATTGCTCACGGCCTGCCTGCTCACCTGCATGGGCCAGGTCTCGCAGAAGTTTGCCGTGGAAAGCTGGCGTGACGTGCCCGACGGTTGGGCGCTGAAGTTGCGCTCACCCTGGTTGTGGTCGGCGCTGGTGTGCCTGGGCCTCGGCTTGCTGGTGTGGTTGCTGGTGCTGCAGCGCCTGGAAGTGGGCATTGCCTACCCGATGCTCAGCCTGAATTTTGTGTTGGTCACGCTGATGGCGCGCTTTGTGTTTGCCGAGCCCATCGATGGCCGCCACTGGCTGGGCGTAGTGCTGGTCATCGCGGGTGTCGTGCTGTTGGGGCGCCAGGTATGAGCCGGACACGTGGTTTCGCCCTGGCCCTGGGCAGCGTCGGCCTGGTCAGCGCCGCCCAATTGGGCATGCGCTGGAGCATGACGCGGCTGCCGCTGCCGGATCAGTGGCCGAACGCCTTGAGCACCGGCAGCATCGACCCCAGCGCTCTTTGCGTGGTGATCCTGGCGATCATCGCTTATGCGCTGTCGATGCTCTGCTGGCTCGGCGCGCTGAAGCACCTGCCCCTCGGGCGTGCGTATTCACTGCTCAGCATCAGCTACGCGCTGGTGTACCTGCTGGCGGCCTGCCTGCCGGTCTTCAACGAACACTTTTCGCTTTCGAAAACCCTGGGGGTGGCGTTGGTCATCCTCGGCGTACTGGTCATCAACTCTCGTCGTGCTAGCACCTCAAGTCCCAGGAATACCCCATGAAAATCAGTGTATTTGGTAGTGGTTACGTCGGCCTGGTACAGGCCACGGTATTAGCCGAAGTCGGTCACGATGTTATTTGCATGGACGTTGACCAGCGCAAGGTCGAGTCGCTGCAGAAGGGCCACGTGACCATCTTCGAGCCCGGCCTGGCGGCCATGGTCAAGGAAAACCTGGAAAGCGGACGCCTGCATTTCACCTACGACGAAAAACTTGCCGTCGAGCATGGTGAAGTGCTGTTCATTGCGGTGGGCACGCCGTCGGACGAAGACGGTTCGGCCGATCTCAAATATGTGCTGTCGGTGGGTGATGCAGTCGCCCGCCATCGCGTGGCACCGGTGATCCTGGTGGAAAAATCCACCGTGCCGGTGGGCACCGGCGATACCCTGCGCGACCACATCCGCAAGAACCTGCGCGCCGCCGGCCGTGAGCTGCAATTCGATATCGTCTCCAATCCGGAATTTCTCAAGGAAGGCTCGGCCGTGGCCGACTGCCGCCGCCCGGACCGCATTATCATCGGCTGCGAGCGCGAAGAAGTGCGTGAGGTGATGCGCGAACTGTACGCGCCGTTCAACCGCAACCATGACCGCATCATCTTCATGGACCTGCGCAGCGCCGAACTGACCAAGTACGCCGCAAACTGCATGCTCGCCACCAAGATCAGCTTCATCAACCAGATCGCCGAACTGGCCGAACACCTGGGCGCCGACATCGAAGCCGTGCGCCTGGGCATTGGTGCCGACTCGCGCATCGGCTACCACTTCATTTATCCAGGTTGCGGCTATGGCGGCTCATGCTTTCCCAAAGACATGCGCGCCCTGATCCACAGCGCCAAGCAGGCCAACTGCTCCAGCGACCTGCTCGAAGCCGTGGAAGCAATCAACCAGCGTCAGAAAGGCAAGCTGTACGAGCGCATCAACGCGTTCTTCAAGGGGGACCTGCGCGGCAAGACGTTCGCCTTGTGGGGCCTGGCCTTCAAACCCAATACCGACGACATGCGCGACGCGCCGAGCCGCGTGCTCATGGAAGCGCTCTGGGAGGCCGGCGCCAACGTACGTGCCTTCGACCCCGAAGCCATGCAGGAAACCCAGCGCATCTATGGCGATGACCCGCGCTTGATGCTGATGGGCACGCCGGAGTCCACCCTGGGCGGCGCCGATGCGCTGATCGTCTGCACCGAGTGGCAGCAATTCAAGGCGCCGGACTTCGACCTGATCCACCAGCGCCTGAAAACCCCGGTGATCTTCGACGGGCGCAATCTGTACGACGGCGAGCGCCTGACGCGAAAGGGCTTCAAGTACTTCCCTATCGGCCGTGGTGACTCCTGCGACTTGCCGATCCCCCAGCAAAACTGGATGCCACAGGCCAAGGCAGGCTGATAAGTGAACAATGCGCACCCGCCCCTGCTCAATCCGACAATCCGTCTACAGTCACTGGGTTTGGGGCTTCTGGCACTGGTGCTATTCATCGCCGGCAACTGGCACCAGGCAATTATCGGCTTCGACTCGCGCTTCGTGGTATTTGCCCAGGAGATGCTGCGCCATGGCCCGAGCTTTTTCCCCACCACCTACGGCCAGCCGTATGCAGACTACCTGGCCACCTCGACCCTGCTGACCTGGTTGTTGTCCCTGCCATTGGGCGAGGTCACCAGCCTCACGGCCTGGCTGCCCAGTGCTGTCGCCTCGGCGTGCATCGTGGTGCTGGTGTATCGACTCACCGCGCCCTACTCCCAGCGCTGGGGCGTGCTGAGCATCGCCATGTTGCTGCTCAGCAGCACCTTTATCAGCGAAACCCGCGCCGTCTCCCTGGACCAGATGCTGGCGGCGGTGACGCTGGCAGTGTTTTACCTGGGTTATGCCCATGATCATTTCTCTGCCGCCAAGCGCCTGCACTGGGTGTTTGCGCTGTTGATGCTCGGTTTTGCGATTCGCGGGCCGATTGGTCTGGTCATCCCTACCGGAGTGCTGTGCAGCTATTACCTGATCAACCGTCAATGGCGGCAATTGTTCAGCTTCGGGCTGTTGGCGCTGGCGTTGCTGGCGGCGTGTATCGGCCTGTTGCTGTTGCTGGCCAAGCTCAGCGGTGGCGAAGACTTCCTGCATGAAGTGATTCGCATGCAATTTCTGGGGCGCATGGATGGCAGCGAAGGCTCCGGCGGCGTGCTGTATTACTTCACCAGCTCCCTGGGCAACTACGCACTGGCCTACCCGGTGGCGCTTCTGGTCTTGCTGGCCGTGATGAGCGGCGGTCGCCGAGCCGCAGACCCCGCGTTGAAGCTGGTGCTGTACTGCGCGGCGGCCGGTGCCTTGGTGATGCTTGGCTTGTCGGTGCCCCAGGCGAAAAAGGCACGTTATATCCTGCCGATGCTGCCAATGGCCGCGATCATTGCTGCGTATCCGTTCCAGGTCGCTCAGGGCCGACTGTTCAGCGGGTTGCGCGGTTTGATGCTGGTGCTGTGGACGCTGCTACCTGCGCTGTTGGCGGTCGGCCTGATCGCGGCGCGACGCCGCTACCCGGAACTGCTGGCCGATCTGGGGCTGATGTTCGGACTGCTGGCGGTACTGCAGGGGCTGGCGGTGCTGGCACTGTTCAAGGCGCGACTGCGCGCGGTCGGGCCGGCTTTCGTTGCGGTGGCGGCGGTCTGGACGACTTACATCTCAGTGGTCGAACCCCTGGAGCGCAGCCTTTACGACACCCGCACGTTCACGCTGGCGGCCAAGGAGCAGATCCTGCAACAACCGGCACCGCTGGTGTTGCATGCATTGGGCAAAGACGCAAAAGCCATCAAGTTCATGGTCAACTTCAATTGCGACAAGGTCCCGCTGTTTACCCAATTGCCCGTTGAACTCCAGCCTATTCAGGCGCCGGCCTGGCTGGTGATGAGCCAGGAGGACTTCCAGAACCTGACTGACCCGCACTTGCGTTTGCTCACGCCGACGCTCACTGGGGCATTCGATAAGACGCCTTATGTGTTGCTCCATCTGGAGAAAAACACCGCTCCCTGAGCGTGTTTCCAAAGAGCGCGTAAGAAATAACGCCAACTCACAAAACCGTGGGTGTTTTTCATCAAAATCACCGAGAAAACACCTACAGAGCTTTGCGTAAGGGCCGGTGCACTTTGCCTTCCGACGCCTGAACCTCAACTGTAGACTCGCTTGCCAAGTGGATTAATTATTTACCACCTGCGTCAGGCGATGTCTGGCACAACGCTGGTCGCGAACCTGCATAACAACAAGGAGTCAATGCCGTGCGAGAGGATAGGCTGGCTGTAGCGGCGCCGAGACTGGATCGGCTGATGGGGTTACGCGACGCACTGGTGGCGTTGAAGGGCCCGCTGGCTGACGAGCCAGGTATGCAGGAGAACCTGCACAAACGCTTGTTCAACGAAGAACTCGATAGCCTTGTGCTGGGCAAAATCAGCACCCCATCGCCCTTGGGTGCCGCTCGAACACCGTTCGGCGAAGCCTCTTGAATACATTTTTTTTGCATTCAACCCTCATTAATATGCATTGGCGTCGCTGTAACCCAGTTGGCACACTGCACGCGTTCCTCCCCCAATAACGTTGGAACGTTCAAGGCTTTCCAGGGAAAACCAGGCAAGCCTTTTTTTCGCCCCCCGTTTCAGGACCCTTTTCAATGCTCGCTCGCTGGTTACCTGCCGCCATCAACACCCGTCCCGCTGAATGGAGCCGCGCCGCCATCGGCATGGCGTTGGGCGCCCTGTTCAGTGTCTGGGTGTGTGGCCAAGTGTTTGGCATGGAAGTCGCCCTGCATCTGCTGGGCCCACTGGGAGCGTCGGCGGTGCTGCTGTTCGCCGTGTCGTCGGGGGCACTGGCGCAACCCTGGTCGATCATGGGCAGTTACCTGTGCGCGGCCGTGGTGGCGCTGCTCGTGGCACGCGTGTTGGGACGCACCCTGGGCAGCGCTTGCCTGGCGGCGGGCATGACCGTTGTGCTGATCTGCTGGCTGCGCTGCCTGCACCCGCCGGCCGGTGGCCTGGCGATGACGCTGGTATTGGCCGACCCGGCCTCCATCGCCCTCGGCTGGCACGAGCTGGCACCGGTCATGCTCGGGGCCGGTGCGCTGCTGACGTGCGCGCTGGCCTACAATAACGCCACCCGCACGCGTTACCCCAAGGCGCCTGCCGCACCGCTGCCGGTGGTGATCGGCAGTGCGCCCGCACCCGACCCGGCCATCACGGCGGCCGACCTCAAGCTGGCGCTGGCCGATATGGAGCAGTTCTTCGACGTCGAGCCCACGGCGCTGGAGGAATTGATCCATAACGCCGAAGGCCACGCGCGACGCCGCAGCATCGGCGAGGTCCTGGCCGGCCGCGTGGTTTGACGCGCTCTGCATAAATGCAACAACGACCTGCATGATTCCGGGTTGTACGCGGCAAATTTGCGCTGGTACGATCAGGCGATGATTCGCCCCCGAACATCTTGATAAAGAACAATAAAAGCAGGGAGTTAGTGATGACTGCTCAGGTATCCCCCGAAGCAAGCCACACCGATATTCAGCAGCAGGAAGTACTGAGTGAGGTGCGTAACCATATCGGTTACCTCACCCTCAACCGCCCCGCCGGTTTGAATGCCATCACCCTGGACATGGTGCGGCTGATGACAACGCGGCTACAGGCTTGGGCCGATGACCCGCGGGTCTACGCCGTTGTGCTGCGAGGCTCCGGCGACAAGGCCTTCTGTGCCGGCGGCGATATCCGTTCCCTGTACGACAGCTTCAAGGCTGGCGACACCTTGCATGAAGACTTCTTCGTGGAGGAATACGCGCTTGACCTTATCCTCCACCACTACCCCAAACCCGTACTGGCATTGATGGACGGCTTCGTGCTCGGCGGCGGCATGGGCCTGGTGCAAGGCGCCGACCTGCGCGTGGTGACCGAGCGCAGCCGCCTGGCCATGCCCGAAGTGGCCATCGGGTATTTCCCGGATGTGGGTGGCAGCTACTTCCTGCCGCGCATCCCCGGGGAGCTGGGAATCTACCTGGGCGTCACGGGCGTGCAGATCCGTGCGGCGGACGCCTTGTACTGCGGCCTGGCGGATTGGTACCTGGACAGCACCCGACTGACCGAGCTTGCGCAAAGGCTCGATAGCCTGCAATGGCGCGATTCTCCCCTCAAGGACCTGCAAGGCGTGCTCGCCCAACTGGCCGTGCAGCAATTGCCCGATCCGCCGCTGGCGGCCTTGCGCCCGGCGATCGACCATTTCTTCGCCCTGCCGGACGTGCCAAGCATTGTCGAGCAACTGCAGCAAGTCACCGTCGCCGACAGCCACGACTGGGGCCGGGCCACCGCCGACCTGATGCAGACCCGCTCGCCCCTGGCCATGGCTGTCACCCTGCAGATGTTGCGCCGTGGGCGCCACCTGCGGTTGGAGCAGTGCTTTGCCCTGGAGCTGCATCTGGACCGCCAGTGGTTCGCCCGTGGCGACCTGATCGAAGGGGTCCGCGCCTTGATCATCGATAAGGACAAAAAACCGCAGTGGAATCCGCCAACGGTGCATGCGCTGGACGCCAGCCATGTCGAAAGCTTCTTCCGTGACTTCGCGCAGATTGAGAAATAAGCCATGCAAGATCTTGAATACACAGAAGAACAAGTGATGATCCGCGACATGGCGCGTGATTTTGCCCGTGGTGAAATCGCACCCTATGCCCAGGCCTGGGAAAAGGCTGGCTGGATCGACGATGCGCTGGTGGCCAAGATGGGCGAGTTGGGCCTGCTCGGTATGGTGGTCCCGGAGGAATGGGGCGGCACTTACGTGGATTACGTCGCCTATGCCCTGGCCGTGGAGGAAATCTCTGCGGGTGATGGTGCTACTGGCGCCTTGATGAGTATCCATAATTCAGTGGGTTGCGGCCCGGTCCTCAACTACGGCACAGAGGCACAGAAGCACACCTGGCTGGCCGCACTTGCCAGTGGCCAGGCCATCGGCTGTTTCTGCCTGACCGAGCCCCAGGCCGGCTCCGAAGCCCACAACCTGCGCACCCGCGCCGAACTGCGCGACGGCCAGTGGGTGATCAACGGTGCCAAGCAGTTTGTCAGCAACGGCAAGCGCGCCCAGTTGGCCATTGTGTTTGCCGTGACCGACCCGGAGCTGGGCAAGAAAGGCATTTCAGCGTTCCTGGTGCCCACTGACACCCCGGGATTTGTGGTCGACCGCACTGAACACAAGATGGGCATTCGGGCGTCGGACACCTGCGCCGTCACCTTCAACCAATGCGCGGTGCCCGAAGCCAACCTGCTCGGCGAGCGCGGCAAAGGCCTGGCCATTGCCCTGTCCAACCTGGAGGGAGGACGTATCGGCATCGCCGCCCAGGCCCTGGGCATCGCGCGGGCCGCCTTTGAAGCGGCGCTGGCCTATGCCCGGGATAGGGTGCAGTTCGACAAAGCGATTATCGAACACCAGAGCGTGGCCAACCTGCTGGCCGATATGCAAACCCAGCTGAACGCGGCACGCCTGTTGATCCTGCACGCCGCGCGCCTGCGCAGCGCCGGCAAGCCATGCCTGTCCGAAGCATCCCAGGCCAAGCTGTTCGCCTCGGAAATGGCCGAAAAGGTCTGCTCCAAGGCGATGCAGATTCATGGTGGGTATGGGTATCTGGAAGACTACCCGGTGGAACGCTACTACCGGGATGCGCGGATCACGCAGATTTACGAAGGCACCAGCGAGATTCAGCGAATGGTGATTGCCCGCGAATTGAAGAACTACCAACTCTAACTGACACACCTTGGGCAAAACTGTGGGAGGGGGCTTGCCCCCGATGGCGGCGGATCAGTCAATATGTTGGTTGACTGTCACACCGCTATCGGGAGCAAGCCCCCTCCCACATTGGATCTGCTGTGTTGTGAAGTCTGGATTACGTGCATTGAATATCGGCGCCTGGCCGATCATGCAGAACCACCCGCTCTGCCTGACACACCGTGGGCAAAACTGTGGGAGGGGGCTTGCCCCCGATGACGGTAGATCAGTCAATATGTTGGTTGACTGTCACACCGCTATCGGGGGCAAGCCCCCTCCCACATTGGATCTGCTGTGTTGTGAAGTCTGGATTATGTGCATTGAATATCGGCGCCTGCCGATCATGCAGAACCACCCGCTCTGCCTGACACGCCGCGGGCAAACTGTGGGAGGGGGCTTGCCCCCGATGGCGGTGGATCAGTCAATATCCTGGTTGCTGTCACACCGCTATCGGGAGCAAGCCCCCTCCCACATTTGGATCTCCATGGAATGTGAGAATCTCGTTATTTGTCCTTGAACGCGGGCGTACGTTTGGCCACGAACGCTGCCATTCCCTCTTTCTGGTCCTGGGTCGCAAACGCTGCATGGAATACGCGGCGCTCGAAACGTACGCCTTCGGACAGGCTCACTTCAAATGCGCGGTTTACGCTTTCCTTGACCATCATGCTGATCGGCACTGATTTACCGGCGATCAGGGTGGCGACTTTCAAGGCTTCGTCCAGCAGTTCGTCGGCGGGCACGATGCGCGCGACGATGCCGCAGCGTTCTGCTTCCACCGCGTCGATAAAACGCCCGGTCAGGCACATTTCCATGGCCTTGGCCTTGCCCACCGCCCGCGTAAGACGCTGGGTGCCGCCCATGCCAGGCAGTACGCCAAGGTTGATCTCCGGCTGGCCGAATTTGGCGCCGTCACCGGCCAGAATAAAGTCGCACATCAGGGCCAGTTCGCAGCCGCCACCCAGGGCAAAACCGTTCACGGCGGCAATGATCGGCTTGCGGCGGTTGGCCACGCGGTCGCTGTCGCTGAACAGGTCGTCCAGGTAGATCTGCGGGTAAGTCAGCTCGGCCATTTCCTTGATGTCGGCGCCGGCGGCGAAGGCTTTCTTCGAGCCGGTCAGCACGATGCAGCCGATCTGCGGGTCGGCTTCCAGGCCATCCAGCGCGTGGTTCAACTCACTGACCAGTTGGGCGTTCAAGGCGTTCAGCGCCTGCGGGCGGTTGAGGGTAATCAGCCCGACGCGGCCCTGGACTTCGAGCAAAATGGTTTCGTAACTCATGTATCGGCTCCTTAAAGATTGCGTGAGATGACCATACGCTGGATATCGCTGGTGCCTTCGTAAATCTGGCAGACCCGCACATCGCGGTAGATCCGCTCCAAGGGGAAGTCGCTCAGATAACCGTAACCGCCCAGGGTTTGCAAGGCGGCAGAGCAGACTTTCTCGGCCATTTCGGAGGCGAACAGCTTGGCCATGGACGCCTCGACCAGGGCCGGCTTGCCGCTGTCGCGCAGGGCTGCCGCGTAGTGCACCATCTGCCGGGCCACGGCAATCTGCGTGGCCATGTCCGCCAGGCGAAAGGCGACGGCCTGGTGTTCGATCAGGGCCTTGCCGAAGCTTTCAC
Source organism: Pseudomonas sp. Wu6 (assembly GCF_019891515.1). Taxonomy (NCBI): domain Bacteria; kingdom Pseudomonadati; phylum Pseudomonadota; class Gammaproteobacteria; order Pseudomonadales; family Pseudomonadaceae; genus Pseudomonas; species Pseudomonas sp. Wu6. Next base: position 86,944 of record NZ_JAFLXH010000007.1, read on the forward strand.
GCTCACGGGCATAATCACGGGCCGCTTCAAACGCCGCACGGGCCATGCCCACCGATTGCGCGGCAATGCCTACGCGCCCGCCTTCAAGGTTGGCCAGGGCGATCCGGTAGCCCTCGCCCTCCTCGCCCAGGCGGTTGGCAAGCGGCACCTTAAGGTCTTCAAACAGGATCTGGCAGGTATCCGAGGCGTGCTGCCCCAGCTTGTCCTCGACCCGCGCGACGCTGTAGCCCGGCGAATCGGTGGGCACGATAAACGCACTGATGCCACGCTTGCCCGCCGCCGGGTCGGTGACCGCAAACACAATCACCACACCGGCGTTCTGCCCCGAGGTGATGAATTGTTTGCAGCCGTTGAGCACGTAATGATCGCCCTCAAGGCGTGCGCGGGTTTTAAGACTGCTGGCGTCGGAGCCGGCCTGGGGTTCGGTCAGCGCAAAGGCGCCAAGCATCGCCCCGCTGGCCAGGGGCTTGAGGAACTGTTCTTTCTGCTGGTCATTGCCGAACTTGAGGATCGGCACGCAACCCACCGAGTTGTGCACGCTCATGATGGTCGAGCAGGCGCCATCGCCGGCGGCGATTTCTTCCAGGGCCATGGCGTAGGCCAGGTAACCGGTGTCGCAGCCACCCCAGTGTTCCGGCACCAGCATGCCGAAAAAGCCCAGTTCGGCCATCTCACCGATGGCCTCCCGGGGAAAGCGATGGTCGCGGTCCCATTCGGCGGCGAACGGTTTCAAGCGTTCCTGGGCAAATTGCCGGGCCGCGTCGCTGATTTGCAGTTGTTCGTCATTAGGCAGCATGGTCAGTCCTTAATACAGGCATTCAACGGCCATGGCCGTGGCTTCACCGCCGCCGATGCAGATCGCCGCAACGCCGCGCTTGAGGCCTTTCTGGCGCAGGGCCGAGAGCAGCGTCACCAGGATGCGCGCACCCGAGGCACCGATCGGATGGCCCAGGGCACAGGCGCCGCCGTGCACGTTGACCTTGTCGTGGGGAATTTCCAGTTTGCTCATGGTGACCAGGCTGACCACCGCGAACGCTTCATTGATCTCGAACAGGTCGACATCCTCCAGGCTCCAGCCGGTTTTGCCCATCAACTTACGTATCGCCCCAACAGGCGCCACCGGAAACAGCCCCGGTTCATCGGCAAACGCCGCATGCCCATGAATCACCGCCAGGGGTTTGAGGCCGCGCTTGCTTGCCTCGGATTCGCGCATCAGCAACAGCGCCGCCGCGCCATCGGAGATCGAGCTGGAGTTGGCTGCGGTGACCGTGCCGCCTTCGCGGAAGGCCGGCTTCAGGCTGGCGATCTTGTCCAGCCTGGCCTTGGGCGGCTGTTCGTCATGCAGGATGGTTTTCTGCTCTTTGCCGACAGTGACCTGCACCGGAACGATTTCAGCGGCAAAACTGCCGTGGGTGATGGCTTCCTGCGCGCGCGTCAGGGAGGCAATCGCAAAGGCGTCCTGGGCTTGGCGGGTAAACCCGTTGTGCTCAGCGCAGTCTTCGGCAAAGGTGCCCATCAGGCGGCCCTTGTCGTAGGCGTCTTCCAGGCCGTCGAGGAACATGTGGTCGAGGACCTTGCCGTGCCCCATGCGATAGCCGCTGCGGGCGCGGTCGAGCAGGTACGGCGCGTTGGACATGCTCTCCATGCCGCCGGCGATCACCACGTCGACACTGCCGGCGCGCAAGGCATCGTGAGCCATAATCGTCGCTTGCATGCCCGAGCCGCACATCTTGTTGAGCGTGGTGCAACGGGTGGATTTGTCCAGCCCGGCGCCCAGCGCTGCCTGGCGTGCCGGCGCCTGGCCGAGGCCTGCGGGCAGTACACAGCCAAACAGCACTTCGTCGACGGCGTCGGTGGCGATACCGGCGCGCTCGACCGCCGCACGAATCGCGGCGGCACCCAGTTGCGGTGCGGTCAGGCCCTTGAGGTCGCCCTGGAACCCGCCCATGGGCGTGCGCACGGCGCTGACAATAACGATAGGGTCATTCATGAATGATGCCTCCTTACCTGGCTGCCATGCGCAAGGCGCCGTCGAGACGGATCACCTCGCCATTGAGCATGCTGTTTTCAATGATATGCCGCACCAGGGCCGCATATTCGACGGGTTTGCCCAGGCGTGGCGGGAACGGCACGCCGGCGGCCAGGGCCTCGCGTACCTGCGGGGTCATGCCGGCCATCATCGGGGTTTCGAAGATGCCGGGGGCGATGGTCATCACGCGGATACCGAACCGTGCCAGTTCGCGCGCGGCCGGCAAGGTGAGGCTGGCAATCGCGCCCTTGGAGGCGGCATACGCGGCCTGGCCGATCTGCCCGTCGAACGCCGCCACCGAGGCGGTATTGATGATGACACCGCGTTCGCCATCGGCATCCGCATCGGTTTCAGCGATGGCCGCAGCGGCCAGGCGCAACAGGTTGAAGCTGCCGATCAGGTTGACGTTGACCACCTGGGCAAAACTGGCCAGGCCGTGCGGGCCGTCCTTGCCGAGAATCTTCTCGCCACGCACCACACCGGCGCAGTTGACCAGCCCGTGCAAACCACCAAAGGCGGCAACCGTGGCGTGTACGGCGGCTTCGGCCGCCGCTTCCTGGCTGATGTCCGCCACGGCGCTGCGGGCGTTGTCGCCAAGCTGGCTGGCCTTGGCGGCAACGGCGTCGGCGTTGAGGTCCACCAGCATGACCTTGGCGCCCGCCGCGATCAGCATGTCAGCGGTGGCCGCGCCGAGACCGGAAGCGCCGCCGCTGACCAGGAATACCTTGTTTTCAATCTGCATCACTGTTTCCTTTTGAAAAGATCACGCCACGGCCGCCTGGGCCTTGGCGATTTCCTGATTACGCAAGATGAAGCGTTGCAGCTTGCCGCTGGGGGTCTTGGGCAAGTCGCTGACGAATTCGATTTCCCGCGGATACGCATGGGCCGCCAGGCGTTGACGCACGTGCAGGCGCAATTCTTCGGCGAGTTCCGGGGTGGCGCGGTATTGCTCGTTGATCACCACAAAGGCTTTCACCAGTTCGGTGCGCTCCGGGCAAGGTTTGCCGACCACGGCGGCTTCGATCACGGCCGGGTGTTCGACCAGCGCGCTTTCCACGTCGAACGGCCCCACGCGGTAGCCGGAGGTGGTAATCACGTCATCACTGCGCCCGACAAAACTGATACTGCCGTCCGGGTTGAGCTCCACGGTATCGCCGCTGAGGTAGTACTTGCCGACAAAGGCTTTGGTTTTCACGCCGTCGTAGCCTGCGAACCAGCACATCGGCGATTGCTCACGGTCGATGGCGAGAATGCCGGGCTGACCGGCAGGCAATTCCTGGTGGTTGTCATCCAGTACCACGATGCGGTGCCCGGGCGAAGCGAACCCCGCCGCGCCGACATGCACCGGATGCGCCAGGCCGTGGTGATTGCACAGCACCATGCCCAGCTCGGTTTGTCCGTAGTGGTCGTGAATGGTCACGCCGAGGTTGTCGGCAAACCAGCGAATCACCTCGGGGTTCAAGGGCTCGCCGGCGCTGCTGACGATGCGCAACCGGCCCTTGATCGAACGGGCGAACTGCTCGCCGCCGGCAATCAATAGTCTATACGCGGTGGGCGAGCCGGTCAGGTTGGTGATGCCGTACTTGTTGATGACCCGGCAGGTGCTTTCCAGGGTAAAGGGACCATCGTAGAAGGTAATCGGATGCCCCATGGACAGCGGCCCGGTCACGCCAAAATAGATGCCGTAGGCCCAGCCCGGATCGGCCACGTTCCAGAATGCGTCTTCGGGGCGCAGGTCCACCGCGTCGCGGGTATAGGCCTGGAATGCGACAATCGCCTTGAGCGGCACCGACAGGGCTTTGGACGGGCCGGTGGTGCCCGAGGTGAACATCAGCAAAAAGGGCTCGTCCGCCCCCAGCAGTACGGGTTCGCAGGTATTGGAATAATGGGGAAGTTCGGCCCAGAAGCTGAAATCGCCGCGCACCAGGCCTTCGCCTTTGGCCCCGGTGACCGTCACGATGGTCGGGCAGCCCTCCACGTCCGCGAGCTTGGGTCGATTTACCGCATCGGTGACCACCAGGGCGGCGCCGGAACTGTTCAGGCGATGCTCGATGGCCTTGGGCCCGAACGCGGTGAACAAGGGTTGATAGACCGCGCCGATACGCCAGGTGGCCAGGACCACCACCAGCAATTCGGCCGTGCGCGGCAACAAGCCGGCGACTTTGTCACCGCGCTTGATGCCCTGCCCCAGCAGGAAATTGGCAAAGCGTGCGGCCTGGTCCTGCAAGTCGGTAAAGGTGACCGTGGCGCTGCGCCCGTCCTTGCCCTCCCAGAACAGCGCAATACGCCCGGGCAGTGCATGACGGTCACAGCATTCCACACAGGCGTTGAGGGCCTGCAGGTTGCCGGCCAGCGTCATGTCGACGGTGTGCTGGTAATCGAATTCGGTAGTGGCGGCCAGGTAATCACGCATCGCTTCGGTTCCTTGTGTGTTTTTGTTTTAAGGACACTTCCAAACCAGGTCAATCGCCTGCAAATAGTCGCTCCACCGCGCTGCCACCAGCAATGGTCAAAGCCGCCAACATGGCTGACTGGTTTGGCCAATCCGGTTTGACACTCGCCCTGCACTGGCCGAAGCTTGCGACTTTGTACCCGTACCCTGCCTTCGGACGCCTGCATGTCAAAGTCACGCCGTTACTCCATCATCGGCCTGTGCGCCCTGTTGTCGATTGTGTTGATCACCTGGTTTTTCTCCCGCACAACGCCCGTGGCCGCGCCCCCGGCGATTGCCCAGGGTTATTCCAAGGCCTTGAAGCAGGCGCGCAATGGCGAGCCGGGAGCGGCGCGAGTGTTGTATCAACAGCTGGGGCGGCCGGACCTGTCACCTGAGCGGCGCGCCGCGCTGCATGCCGAGCTGCCCAACTACCCCAGCCCCCAAGCGCTGAAGCTGGCGGATAAAGACCTGGCTGATGCCTCGCCCGTGGTGCGTGAAGCGGCGATCCACAGCATTGTCGGCCTGGTGCCGACCGGCCAGCGCACCTTGCTGCTCGGGCCGGTGCTGGAGGACCCCGAACAGCACGTGCGCTTTGCCGCCGCCAACGCCCTGCTCGGCCTGTCGCCGGATACCCTGGGCCTGTATTTCGGCCCGCTGCAGCAAGTGCTCGACGAATTCGCCAAAACCCTCAAGGCCCAGCCCGAGACCGCCGAAGGCTGGATTCAATTGGCGCGTCTGTATATCCACAGCGCCCTGCTGGCGGATGCGCAACATGCGCTGCAGCAGGCCATGCGTTTGCAACCGGACAACCTGCAAGCGGTGGTGGCGCAGATCGAGTTGCTGGATAAACAGGGCAAGACCGACGAATCGCGCCAGCTGCTGGCGCAGCAATTGGCGGCGCACCCGGAGTCGGCCTACCTGCAACACGCCCTGGGTATGTGGCTGCTGCACCATGGCGAGCGCCCCTACGCCTTGCTTGGCCTGTCCAAGGCGGTAGAGCTTGAGCCGGACAATCAGGATTACCGCTTCGACCTGGCCACCACGTTGCACGACCAGGACGAGCTTGAGGCGGCCCAGCGGCAGCTGGAAGACATCGTCCAGCGCCACCCGGCCAATCGAAAAGCGCGTGTGTTGCTGGTCAATTATTGGAAAGAAAGCGGCCAATTGCAGAACGTCCAGGTACTGCTGGCACAGCTGGAGCAGCAGAATCCGGACGATCCGGCCCTGCAGCAGGGTCTGTGATGGCCCTGCAAAAACCTGTAAAAATTGGCAGGTTGCTCACAAATAACGTTGAACCGCTACAGACCGCCAGGGTCAAGTGAATATGACGCGTCCAACGGCGCGCACCCAATTCGTACGTGACCTGAGGGCACTTCTTGTCTACATCAACTTCGCTCTTAAGTGAAAAGGCAGCCACCGGCATCGAAGGTCTTGATGACATTCTTTCCGGGGGCCTCTCACGCAGCCATTTGTTCTTGCTGGAAGGCGAGCCTGGCACGGGCAAAACCACGGTCGCCCTGCACTTTTTGCAGGCCGGCGCGAAAAACGGTGAAAAGTCGCTGTATATCACCTTGTCCGAAACCGAACGTGAGCTGCGCCAAGGTGCCAAGTCCCATGGCTGGGACTTGGACGACAACATTCATATCTTCGAGTTGACCCCGCCGGAAAGCCTGCTAAACGCCGAGCATCAGCAGAGCCTGCTGTACTCCTCGGACCTTGAGCTGGGCGAAGCTACTCGGCAGATTTTCGAAGTGGTGGAACGCATCAAGCCCACCCGCGTGGTGGTCGACAGCCTGTCGGAGATCCGCCTGCTGGCGCAGAGCTCCCTGCGCTATCGCCGGCAGATCCTGGCGATCAAGCATTACTTTGTGCGCTATGACGCCACAGTGCTGCTGCTCGACGACCTGACCACCGAATCCCTCGACAAAACCGTGCACAGCGTGGCCCATGGCGTGATTCGCCTGGAAGAACTGACGCCCAGCTACGGTGCCGAACGTCGCCGGGTGCGTGTAGTGAAGTACCGGGGCCAGAAGTACCGTGGCGGCTTTCACGACTTCACGATCATGGGTGACGGTGTGCATGTGTTTCCGCGCCTGGTGGCGGCCGAGCATCGCGGCGGCTACACGCGCCAGACCATGAGCAGCGGTATCGCCGAACTCGATGCCTTGATGGGCGGCGGCGTCGAGACCGGCTCCAGCAGCCTGATTCTCGGCCCGGCCGGCACCGGCAAATCTCTGATCTCCATGGTCTTCGCCGCCGCGGCGGTCGAGCGAGGGGAAAAAGCCGCGCTGTTCATCTTTGACGAAGAGATGGGCCTGCTGTTCGAGCGCATGAAGAACATGGGCATCGACCTGGCTGCGCTGCAGGCCACCGGCAACCTGCTGATCGAACAAGTCGACGCGGCCGAGCTGTCGCCTGGTGAATTCTCACACCGGGTACGCCGCTGCGTAGACGAAGGCGGCATCAAAACCGTGGTGATCGACAGTATCAACGGCTACCAGGCGGCCATGCCGGAAGAGAACGCACTGATCCTGCATATGCACGAACTGCTGCTGTACCTCAACCGGCGTGGCGCTGCGACCTTCATGACCGTCGCCCAGCATGGCCTGGTCGGCGATATGCAGACCCCGGTAGACATCACCTACCTGGCCGATACCGTGATCCTGCTGCGTTACTTCGAAGCGCTGGGCAAGGTGCGCCGGGCCATTTCCATCATCAAGAAACGCACCGGTACCCACGAATCGACGATTCGCGAATACCGCATCAGCAGCAATGGCATGACGGTCGGCGAACCGCTGGATAACTTCCAGGGCGTGCTGCGCGGCATACCGATCTACATGGGCGCCGGCTCGCCTCTGCTCAAGGAAGAGGGAGTGTGACGTCTCTGTCCCCGGTGTTTGAACGCGCCATTATCCTCGCGCCTTTGGGCCGCGACAGCTCGTTGGCGCTGATGATGCTCAACGAAGCCGGTTATCAGGGTATGGTCGTCGGCAATCTCATCGATTTGTGCGAAGCGTTGAACGAAGGTGCCGGCCTGCTCATTGTGGCGGCTGAAGCCTTGCGTGGCGTGGACCTGGACCCCCTGCTGGAGTACCTGCACCAGCAACCGGCCTGGTCTGACCTGCCCATTGTGCTGATGACCCATCACGGCGGCAGCGAGCAAAACGGCTCATCGCACCTGAGTGGGTTGCTGGGCAATGTCACCTTCCTTGAGCGTCCGTTCCATCCCGTGACCCTGATCAGCCTGGTCAGCGCCGCCCTGCGCGGGCGGCGGCGGCAATACGAAGCACGGGACCGCCTGCTCGACCTGAGCGCCAGTGAGTTGCGCCTGCAACGCACCCTGGAGTCCCTCGAACAGCAGGTGGAAGAGCGTACCGCGCAACTGCGCAGCAATGAAGAAGCCTTGCGCCAGTCGCAGAAAATGGAGGCCGTCGGCCAATTGACCGGCGGCATCGCCCATGACTTCAACAACATGCTGACCGGCATCATCGGCAGCCTGGAGTTGCTGCGAAGGCGTATAGCGCGGGGCAAGCTGGACGATCTGGACGGCCTGATCGACCTGGGTGTCACCTCGGCCAACCGTGCCGCCGGCCTCACCCATCGCCTGCTGGCGTTCTCGCGCAGGCAGTCGCTGGACCCCAAACCCGTGGAGATCAATCAACTGGTCAGCTCCATGGGCGAATTGCTGCAACGCAGCATCAATGAAAGCATCTCCCTGCAAATGCGCCTCAGCGACAGCCTGTGGACGGCCGAGGCCGACCCCAATCAACTGGAAAGCGCCCTGCTCAACCTGGTGATCAATGCACGTGATGCCATGCCCGGCAGCGGTATTCTTACCGTGGAAACCACCAACCGCCACCTCGACAGCGTGTTCACCGCCGCCTATGGCACCTTGAACCCTGGCGATTACGTGGAGTTGAGCGTCAGTGATACCGGCTGTGGCATTCCGGAACACTTGATGGGACGGGTGTTTGATCCGTTTTTTACCACCAAGCCGATCGGCCAGGGCACCGGCCTCGGGCTGTCGATGATCTATGGCTTTGCACGCCAGTCCCATGGCCATGTGACGATTCACAGCGAAGTCGGCAAAGGCACCACGGTGAGTTTGTTCCTGCCACGATTTGTTGGCGAGATCCAGCACCAGGAACCGCTTAATCCGACATTGCCACCCTTTGCCGATACTGGTGAGACCATATTGATCGTCGAGGATGATCCGGCAGTGCGGATACTGGTCAGCGCCGTACTCAAAGAGCTCGGTTATGGATTTGTTGTGGCGGGTGATGGCGATACGGCGCTGCCGATCATTGAGTCCGAGCAGCGCATTGACCTGATGATCAGCGATGTAGGCCTGCCAGGGATGAACGGGCGGCAACTGGCGGAAATAGGCCGGCAGATTCGTCCGGAACTCAAAGTGTTGTTTATTACAGGTTATGCCGAGCATGCTGCGGTGCGCGGTGGTTTCCTGGAATCGGGGATGCAACTGATCACCAAGCCATTCACGTTTGACTTACTGACAGCCAAGGTGCGGGAGATGCTTCAGGCGTAAATAGATACATCGCTATTAAACGAGTTGTCATAGATCCATGTTGGCCCGAAGGAATCAATGCCTGTTTTTCACCACGAAACGTAAGCACTTCGTATGAAAAATACTTCCGCCAGCATCGATCAAGAGAATTTCGTCAGTGATTACGCTTCCTGCTGTTTTACTCCAATTCTCTGCGCCGGATGGAGTCCCGTTCGCTGAGAATCGCGCACAAACTGTCCCCTCCTCTGCCTCGCCAGTGACGGAGATTCCCGTGGCCACTGGGGCCACCGATGAATCTCCTCAGATAGAGGGGGACAGGGCCTTGGCCAGGAGGTACGCCAATGCGCTGAAAAGTCCGGACATTCAAGCGCATGGTCTGGATTTTAACAGGTTCGTTGTTCAAGACATTCCGCCGAACTCGTCCTTCGGACAATGGCGAACGCACCTGCACGATATAATTCAAAGCCCCGCAATGCGCGATTGGTCACGCAATAAGGGCATTGACCTATCCTTGCCCTTCAAGATTGATGCACGCAACGGCATCATCAGTCTCAACCGGGCGGTCGACCCTATCAGCGTATATGACTTTCCTGGCTGGCCTCTACTTATGAGCGCCGCTAAAGCGCTGACGCCGGACGGTGGGGTTGTTACGGTCGGGAAAAAAAATACCGCACCGGTGCAAGACATCGGTTTTTTTTACCGTGAATATCTTCATATTGATCGCTCAACCCCCCAGCACGCTCAGGAAGAACTTCTCAGAGCGCATGCCGATAAGGTGCTGGAGGGACCACCTTTCAAACCAGCATATTCTCAAAACCCTTTTAAAGAGGATCTGATTCTTCAACAGACTCGACTGGGTGATTTGAATAATCGTAGGGCCGTGAGTGGCCAGATAACCACCCGTCTTGCCGCAACACTTGGAAGGCTATCGAACTCTGTAATGCCCTATAGCACTCCCGAGGAGCGCGCGCAGCCTTTTAGCTCGGCCCAACAGGAAACGATGAAAAGTACGGTGTTCACTGTAGACCCCTCCTCGTCCTATTTTAAAGAACACAATCTACTGCCGGGGGCAACCGTGACCCTGCACACGTTTATGGTGGACCACGGTGTAGAGATTCCCGCGACCTATGATCAGCTCTCGGTCGTGGCCAAAACATTGATGAGTGTACCGCCGGTAAAGCCCGCTCTCGGAGACCTGGGTGGTGCGCTTTCCTGGCCGACGCTGCTAAGCAACGAGGATCAGCGCAAGCTCCACTCTGTCATTCGTCATGTGTTGAAAGATGAGCAAGACGACAATTTGCTCGCTCATTGGACCCGTAACGTTCACTGGGATGCCAGCACCCTCAATGATAATCCTCGTCAAGTGCTCAGCGAGATCCTCAATTCCTCTAGAGCACGATGGATGGGTTTCGCAGCCGAATATAATCTTGGCGAAATAGCCTCGCCTAACTCTCTTGAAGACTGGATGCTCGCCGCGCTTCAAATCTCGCTGGACAGTGACAGTGTGCGAACCTCGACGAAAAGCAAAGTCGCCGGATTCGACTTGGCCGACCCCTACCTCGGGGGGAAGAGCGCATCCACTTTACGAAGCGCCCTGATTGATCACCTGATCCGCGAGGAAAAAGCCACGGTCCGTACTGCGCCGCTTGCCGAGTTTGTACTGTTGTCTCGCAAAGCGCAGGAGCTTCTTGTCAAAGATATACCTGAGGAAGTCAAATTTGGCTCGCACACATGGGTCAGTTTCAGCACTGGGGTGGCGCGCATCGAAGCCCAGGCACCCGGTTCTACCTGTACGATGACGTATGCGCAGGTGATGACTCGCAGTGCTCAACTACCACTTTCGCCTGAAGAAAAGCTCGTTGAAAAACTCGCGCAAAATGACGCCCTAAAAATCTGGGGCGTCGTACAGGGTATCTTGGACGCGACCCGCGAGGATGTGGACCCAGACCCAAGGATGGATGAGGTGCGCAGTGCATTTAACGAGCACGTGGCTCAGTTGAGCGCAGCGTCCATTGCGTTCGCAACGGAGATGCCCGATTTCCATGAGAAGGCGCTGAAACACTTGCAGTCGTTAATGCCGCATTTATCCTTGGATGATCTTAAGGACAAATGCATTACCCGTGACACAGCGCGGTATGACTTTCCCGGCCCTTGTTCGGTATTGGATTTATACCTGACCAACAAGCTCGGCTCCAGCGATCCGCAATGGCGGTCAAGTAACAGCAAAATAAGTCTGCCCGCCATTCGCGCGGTATTGAGTACTAAGACGTCCTCGATGTCGGATCTAAAGACTGAATTTGAACAGGAATTTTCCGCTTACGTTGATCGCTACGAGGCGGCAATTACTGCGCAAACCAAATATTTAATTTCATCGCTGCCTCTGTCTGATCGAAAAATGATCGAATACGGTCAGCTCACGGTCGCTCAACATTTTTTGGTTCATCTTCCCGCTACCACAGGGCAGTTGAAGAGCTACCCAAGGGATGAGGGAAAAATATATATACGCAGCAAACTCGATGAGAATACCCATACGTATGAAATAGACTGGAAAAAAAACACTATTGTAATGCGCGATGATTTAAATGAACTGAACATTGGACCCGCGCCCTCAGCCAGGTCCCCAATACCAAAAGGCATGAAGCTGGGAGATAAATTTAATCTCCTTGCACCCATCGCCCCTGATAGCAGCTATTCGGACACGTTGCTTGATGAGGCTGATGACTCGAAAACGCCAAAAAGTTACTCCAGCGAAAGAACACGCTACATCGCCGATGTAAAGTTAAAAATTGTCGATATTCAGTCGTATAAAAAGGCTGCCAAGGGATTGACGACGTTCGATACAGAAGTTTCAACCAACAAAAGAGTAGGTGAATTTTTCCTAAACCTTGTTCCACTTTACTCAGCCATCAAAAATTTCTCGAAAGGCAACGTCGGCGAAGGCATTGTTGACCTGGCATTGGATGCATTCGGGTTTTTCGTCAGCTTCGCTGTGGCTGCAAAGGGTGCCAAGGCCCTTAAAGCTGGGTCATCAGCACTCAAATACTTCAAGTATGGCGCCAAGATTTTTGGTCGTGGCACCGTGAGCGCACTTAATCCACTGGATGGCGTTGGTACGCTAGTAAGAGGTGTCGGAACCTTCGCAAACAACGTGGCAAAACTGGCCACCAGGAAAATCATCACGTGGACCGCGCCGCAAACCTATGATTTGCTGAAAGGGTTGAAGGGCTACGACTCCGGGGCAATAGGAACAGCGAAGATACAAGGAGAAATCGTTGAAACGGTAGCCGTGCAGAAGGAGGGGAAGTGGTATGCCATTGACACAGCTACCCGGCAACCCTACGGTCTTCCTTTAAAAGATTTCCTACCCTCCCCACGAATAAGTGTGGAATCGTTTGGACGATGGGCGACTGCGGCCGATCCCAGAAAAATGATAAGCGATAAGATTGTCAATGCATGGGAATCCAGTATCAAGCAACATCGAGGAACAGCGGAGTTCGACAATGGCTATTACATCGGCGCGTTTGACAAGGTGCCTGGCTTAGGCAAAGCCAACAAAGTCGAAGACATCATGAAGTTGGCCGGTAATACCAAACTCACGGCCGAGCAGGTAGGTATTATTGCCAGGAAGTACGATGATATTGCTTACGCCTTTGGCCGTAAGGGTGCGGCGAGGTTCATCGATAATATAGAACCTCGCTTCGGTACTGTCACCCCCATGCCACAAGTCGTATACCTGACTCTGACATTACAACTGTCTGACGGGCAGTGCGCCGCGCTGTCCCGAGTAATGGCAACGGCAATTGAGAATGGAAAGGAAGCTGAGTTCATTAAAAATCTCTACACCGCTGCGGCGTTTCCCACAGATCCTGCCTCTCGAGCATTTGCTAAAAAGTTGAGCAAGATTCAGAACCAGGTGGGCCCCAGATCCGCTTTCCATGCCGATAAAACGCTCAGGCAGCTTTCCTATCAAGATATGATAAAGGAACTGAGCGATTCACCCATTCAAAAGTCGGTAATGATTGACTCGCCGGGCCATGCGATGGCGGCTGGGGTCAAGATAAAGAATGGCGAAAAGATATTTTGGTACTACGACCCAAATTTCGGCGTGGCAAACTTTTCGTCCGCCGAAGCTATGGAGGGTGGCCTGCACAGACTTTTCCATGATAAAAAACTCAACGTTCAATACAGAACCCACGGGGTTGACAGGAACACTCTGGAGTTCAAAGTCTTTGATCATGATGACGAATGGATGAAAAAAAACAGTGTCTTCGACGCAGATGTTAGAAGCTTATATGACATACCGCTGACAACGTCGAGTCGACCATGAACTGGTCTAATGACATTGGACGCCTTACTAGGGCGCTAAGATGGCGCCCAAAAGCTGGAGTGTGTAGACGCTGCGAAGTCCTCGACTGAATGAAATACGCGGTGCCTGAACTTGGCGCCATATCTTTCACGCCAATAACCGCTGGATATGCTCCTGCAGCGTATCCAGGTCGAACGGCTTGGCCAGAATCGGCGCATTGCGCGTAATCGGGCTGTTGCAGTCGAGGATTTCCTGCGGGTAGCCACTGATAAAGATCACTTTCAATTCCGGCCTCACCTTGAGCGCCGGCTCGGCGATCTGCACGCCGGAAATGCCACCGGGCAGGCGGTAATCCGTGACCATCAGGTCCAGGTGCGGTTTGGTGGCGAGAATTTCAAAGGCTTCTTTGCCATTGACGGCCTTCAATACCCGATAACCCAGGCCGGCCAGGTATTCACCCAGCACAAACATAATGGATTCGTCGTCTTCGACGATCAGTACGACATCTTGTGCATCTTCACTCATGGGAAGCCTTCGTCCAGTCGGTAGCTGGTGTTACGACCATGGGGTCACGTAGAGGTTGCGTCGAGCTGACGATTGATTTCATGCTGTTGCCTGCAGTGGCAGACAGACCCGAAACAACGCGCCCTCGCCTATCTGGCTTTCAACCTCGATGGTGCCACCATGGGCCGCGACGATCTGTTCGGAGATGAACAGCCCCAGGCCCAGGCCGGCCGCCGCATGGCTGACGGATACCCGCTCGAATTGCTGGAAAATGCGCTTCTGGTTCTCCTCGCTGATGCCGATGCCATGGTCGCGCACTTCCACGCAGGCCTCGCCATGTTCTGCATACACCCGCACTTCGATCGGGCTCTTGGCGCCGTAGCGCAAGGCATTGGTCAGCAGGTTGGTGACGACCTGCTCGATGCGAAACTCATCCCAATTACCCTCGACCGGCTCGTCAGCCAGCAATTGCAGCGACGATTCGGCGGCGGCGACCTGCGGCTCGAAGTTATGCACCAGGTTGCGCACCAGTTGCGCCAGGTCGAAGCGAGCCGGGCGTATCGACAGCTTGCCGGTGCGGATACGCGACACGTCGAGCATGTCTTCGATCAGGCGGATCAGGCTCTTGATCTGGCGCTCATCGCGGTCGACCATCGCGTGCATCTTGTCCAGGGTAAAGGCCGCCGCGTTATCCCGGGCCAGGTGCATCTTGCGCAGCTGGGTTTCCAGGATCAGCCCGTTCAGTGGCGTACGCACTTCGTGGGCGACGATCGACATGAAGTCATCGCGCATGCGCACCGCCTGCTCCAGCTCGGCCTGGGTGGCCTGCAGGCGTGTGAGCAGCAGTTCCTGCTCGCGGCGGCTGCGCTCCAGGGCCTCGACCTGCAGCTTCATCGCCTTGCTCTGGCGGTACAGGTCAACGAATACGTTGACCTTGCTTTTCACCGCGTGGATATCCAGCGGCTTGTGCAGGAAGTCCACCGCGCCGCTTTCATAACCCTTGAAGGCGTAATTGAGTTCGCGGCCGGCGGCACTGACAAACACAATCGGGATGTTCTTGGTCTTTTCGGTGCCGCGCATCAGTTCGGCCAGTTCGAAACCGTTCATGCCAGGCATCTGCACGTCGAGGATCGCCATGGCGAATTCATGTTCCAGCAACAGGGACAATGCTTCGTCGGCACTCAATGCCTTGAATACCTGGCGGTCTTCACGCTTGATCAGCGCTTCGAGGGCCAGCAGGTTTTCCGGCAGATCGTCGACGATCAGCAGTTTGGCCTGGACAGTACTTAACATGGGGAAGGTTCCAGGGAAGCCAGCAGTGAGCCAATGCGGCTCAAGGAAAGAATATGGTCGGGTGTGTGCAGCGCCAGCGCGGCCAGGGGCATCACGGCAATCCGGGCCTCGACGGGGTCTTGTACAACGGTCGTGCCGCCCGATTGCTTGACATAAGCCAACCCGCGCGCGCCGTCCTGGTTGGCGCCGGTCAGCAGGATCGCGAGCAGGCTTTTTGCGTAGGCATCGGCGGCCGAGGTGAAGAGAAAATCGATGGCCGGCCGGGAATGGTGCACGCGGTCCTCCTGGCTCAGCGACAAGCTGCGGTCCTGTTCCACCGACAGATGATAGCCGGGACCGGCGAAATACAGGGTACCCGCCTCGATCGACTCCTTGTCCCGCGCCTCCTTCACCGGAATGCGCAAGCGCCGCGCGAAGACTTCGGCCAACTGGCTGCGACGTTCATCCGGCAGGTGCAGCACCGCAATGATCGGCAGGCCGAACGTGTCCGGCAACCCGCCAAAAATACTCAGCAACGCCTCCACGCCGCCGGCGGAAGCGCCGACGACGATGGCTTCAATCCCGTGAATCGGGGGGCTGGCGGCATCGCTCATGATTTGCGGTAGATCCGTTCCTGTTTGACCAAGGGTTCGAATTGCTTGCTGTAGGCTGAAAAATCCAGGGTTTCCTTGCTGCCCAACACCAGAAAGCCGCGATGACACAGTGACTCATGAAACAACCCAAACGCCCTGTCTTGCAAATTTTTATTGAAATAAATCAGTACGTTGCGGCATGAAATTAATTGAGTTTCTGAGAATACACTGTCGGTCGCCAGGCTGTGGTCGGCGAACGTGACGTTCTCGCGCAAGGTCTTGTCGAAGATCGCATTATCGTAAGCTGCGGTGTAGTAGTCGGCAAATGAGCGCTGGCCACCGGCCTGCTGATAGTTGGCGGTGTAGGCGCGCACGTTCTCCAGGGAGAAGATGCCCTGCTTGGCTTTGTCCAACGAGGCCGGGTTGATGTCGGTGGCGTAGATGATGGTGCGTTCGAGCAAGCCTTCTTCGCGCAGCAGGATCGCCATGGAGTACACCTCCTCGCCGGTGCTGCAGCCGGCGATCCAGATCTTGATCGACGGGTAGGTCTTGAGCAACGGCACGACTTCCCGGCGAATCGCCAGAAAGTGCGACGGGTCGCGAAACATCTCGCTCACCGGGATGGTCAGGAACTGCAGCAATTGCATGAACGCCGCCGGATCGTGCAGCACGCGCTCCTGCAGTGCGGAAATGGTCGCACAGTCGAACTGGCGCAAGGCATGGGCCACCCGCCGCTTGACCGACGCACCGGAATAGTCGCGAAAGTCGTAGCTGTACTTGAGGTAAATCGCCTCGATCAACAGGCGCAGCTCGATGTCGCTGCTTTTGTCCAAGAAACTTCGCTCCACTTAAATGCGTTCCATCTTGGGTAACCACACGCGAATCAACGAGAACAGACGGTCCAGATCAATCGGTTTGGCCAGGTAATCGTTGGAACCTGCCGCCAGGCAACGCTCCTGGTCATCTTTCATGGCCTTGGCGGTAACGGCAATGATCGGCAGCTTTTTCCAGCGCGGGTCCTGACGGATCAGCGCGGTCGCTTCGTAGCCATCCATCTCCGGCATCATCACGTCCATCAGCACCAGGTCGATATCATCGACCTCATTGAGCTTGTCGATGGCTTCACGGCCATTGCGCCCGATCACCACCACGGCGCCTTTATGCTCCAGGGCACTGGTCAGGGCAAAGATATTGCGCACATCGTCGTCCACCAGCAGGATCTTGCGCCCTTCGAACACTTTGTCACGGCTGCGCGCGGTCTTGAGCATCTTCTGGCGGTCATGGGACAGCTGGGATTCGACTTTGTGCAGAAAGAGTGTGACCTCATCGAGCAGGCGCTCCGGGGACCGCGCGCCCTTGATGATGATCGAGCGCGAATACTTGCGCAGCTCGGCTTCTTCGTCGCGTGTCAGGTTGCGCCCGGTATACACGATCACCGGCGGGAACGAGCAGATATCCTCGGTGGCCATGCGCTTGAGCAGCTCGTTACCGAGCATGTCCGGCAGCTTGAGGTCGATGATCATGCAGTCGTAGACGTTGGTGCGCAGCAGGTCCAGCGCCGCCTGGGCGTAACCGACATCGGTGATTTCAATGTCATCGTCGCCGATCAGGCGGGCGATGCTGTCACGTTGCAGGTCGTCGTCTTCCACCAGCAGTACCCGCTTGACCTTTTGCGTCAGCTTGGCTTCCAGGCGCGCGAACACGTCCTTGAGCTCTTCCCGGGTAGTGGGTTTGACCGCGTAACCGATGGCGCCCATGTGCATGGCGGCTTCGACGCGGTCTTCCACGGAGATCACATGCACCGGAATGTGCCGGGTATTGGCGTGCTCCTTCAGACGCTGCAGCACGGTCAAGCCGGAATGATCCGGCAGACGCATGTCCAGCAGGATCGCGTCGGGGATGAATTCTTCCGCGAGGCTGTAGCCTTCGTCGGCACCGTGAGCGACCAGGCAGTTGTAGCCCAGCTCGTGGGCCAGGTCGAAGAGGATGCGCGCGAAATTCGGCTCATCTTCCACCACCAGGATGGTGCGGGTGGTGAATGGCGCTTTGTCGCGGTCATCGGCAAAGCGCGGGATCGGTTCGGCATCGGCCGCCGGCAGCGACGCAACCTTGACAGGCACAGGCGCCGGTACCGCCACGGCTTGGCGCGGGGCTTCGATCGGCGCGGCATCTTCGCCGCGTTCGACGTACTGTTCCGGCAATACCAGGGTAAAAATGCTGCCCTTGCCCGGTTCGCTGGTCACGCTGATGTAGCCACCCAGCAAGGTTGCCAGGTCACGGGAAATGGACAGGCCCAGGCCGGTGCCGCCGTAACGCCGATTGGTGGTGCCGTCGGCCTGGCGGAAGGCTTCGAAGATGCTTTCCTGTTGGTCCTGGGCGATACCTATCCCTGAATCACGCACGGTAAAGGCGATGCCCTCCCCCGGCGCCCGGGATACCGACAGGCTGACCTGGCCCTGTTCGGTGAACTTGATAGCGTTGGACAGCAGGTTCTTGAGAATCTGCTCCAGACGCTGGCGGTCGGTGAACAGCAAGGTCGGTGAACCTGCCTGCACATCGATCTGGAAGCCCAGCTTGCGATCCCTGGCCAGCGGTTCGAACATGCCGCGCAGGCCGTCCACCAGGCGCTCGACGCTGGAATTTTCCGGACGCACTTCCAACTTGCCGGCTTCTACCTTGGAAATGTCGAGAATGTCGTTGATCAGGTTGAGCAGGTCATTGCCGGCCGAATAGATCGACTCGGCAAACTTGACCTGTTCGGCACTGAGGTTTTCCTGCGGGTTCTCGGCCAGCAACTTGGCCAGGATCAGCGAACTGTTCAGCGGCGTGCGCAGCTCGTGGGACATGTTGGCCAGGAATTCGGACTTGTACTTGCTGGAACGTTGCAACTCATCGGCGCGGTCTTCCAGTTCCAGCTGGACCCGGTTGAGTTCGACGTTCTTGCGGTCCATGGCGTCGCGCTGTTCGGCCAGGGTCTGGGTCTGTTCGGCCAGTTGCTCGTTGGTCTGCTCAAGCTCCGCCTGCTGGGTTTCCAGGTGCGCCTGGGACTCCTTGAGGATGCGCGACTGTTCCTCCAACTCTTCGTTGGCGGTCTTGAGTTCTTCCTGCTGCACTTGCAGCTCTTCGTTGAGCTGCTGAGTCTCGGCGAGGACTTCCTGCAAACGCTGGCGATAACGCGCGGCTTCGATGGACGTGCCGATATTGTCGGCGATCAGCTCCAGCAGCTCGACGTCGCGTTCTTCCAACGGGCGCAGGAAGCCAAGCTCGATCACGCCGTTGACGCGGTCGTCGTCGCTGGTCGGCACCACCAGTACGCTGCGGGTGGTGCCCTCGCCCAGCCCCGAGCTGACCTTGAAGTAGTCCACCGGTACGTCGTCCAGGCGGATCAGGCGATCGAGCTGGGCGGCCTGCCCTACGATGCCTTCGTCGCTGTAGATCGACTGTTCCAGCTGCGCCTGTTCGCGGGAGAAGCCGTAGGTGGCGACCCGCCGCAGGCCACCGTGCTCTTCGCGCACATACAACGCCCCCACGGCTGAGCCCATGTATTGAGCGAAGAACTGCAGGATGTTGCGGCCCAGCAGGTTCAAGGTCAGTTGGCCGAGCACCTGTTCGGCCAGTTCGGTTTGGCCATTGCGCAGCCAGGCCTGCTGCTCCAGGCGTTTGGCAATCTTCTGTTGGGACGCGAGGTTTGCGCTGTAGCTACTTGAAAGCGCTAGTAAATTCTTTCTGCCAATGTACGCCAGGAAACCACTGAGGCCGAGTACGAACGCCAGGTACAGCGTGACGCTGAGCACCGTGGTGCGGGTCACTTCCTCGTTACGGGAGATACGGAACTGTTGTTCCATCGATACCGCGTCTTCATATTCCTTGCGAATCTCGTCGGTCAGGCGCTTGCCCCGGCCCGCCTTGACGGCACCACGGAAATCGCCACTGCTGCGCTGCAGTTCAATCATCGACTGCGCGTAGTTGTTCCATTCGGCCTGCAGGGCTTCCAGGCGCTTGAGGCGGTCGACCTGCTGCGGGTTGTCGGCCACCAGCTCCTGCAAATTGCGCAGGTCGGCAATGATCCGCGGCTTGGCCACTTCATAAGGATCGAGGAAATGCTCGTCACCCGTAATCAGGAAGCCGCGCATGCCGGTTTCCAGGTCGACCGTCAGTTTGGACGACTCATTGAGGTTGTTGATGACCCGGTCGGTGTGCTCCACCCACTGGATCACCGACAGTAAATAGGTGATCAGGCACACGAAAAACACCGCGCTGAGCACGCCCACACTCAATGGCAGGGCCACGTTACGGCTCAGGAGTTTACTGAAGCTCTTTTCATCAACTGACGACGCGGGAGTCATGGGCATGCCTTGGCCAAGTGCGGAAAAACCGGGAGTTTGCCCCAAAGTGACGATCAAGACCATTTTTCTGGGACGTTTTTGTACAGATTCCTACAGCAGAACAGGCTATTCTGCCTGGTCTTTTGTACTGCATTGTTTTAACGCCCTGGGAACTTGTGGATAGCCCGCGCTTACTCAAGTACAGGCCTGTGAGAATGGCCAGCGTTAAACACTCGTCTTTTTTTGGGAAAGCCTTTTTATGTCCGCAAATGCCTCCACCATCCTTGTTGTCGAAGACGACGCTATCGTGCGCATGCTGATCGTCGATGTGCTTGAGGAGTTGGAGTTCACGGTGCTTGAGGCTGCTGACGCCGAGGCGGCCCTGTTGATCGTGAAAGACACGGCTCAAGTGATCTCCCTGATGATGACCGACGTCGGCCTGCCCGATATGGACGGCAAGCAACTGGCGGCCAGGGTACGCGAACTGCGACCCACCCTGCCCATCCTGTTCGCCAGCGGCTATGCCGAGAACATCGATGTACCCGCCGGCATGCAGGTGATTGGCAAGCCGTTCTCGATCGACCAGTTGCGCGATAAAGTCAAATCGATGCTGCCCTGAATATCCAGTGTCCTTTTGCAGGTTTTAACGTGACGTCCGGGAAAGAAAACAGGAAACTCAGCGCCTGCATCTCCCCGTCAGTCAAAAGAACCCTGGAAGGACGCAACAACATGATTGGACAACCTGCGCGCCTGGTGTTGGCGAGCCTCTCGATACTGCTGAGCACCGGCGCCTGGGCCGACTTTACGGCCACCCCTGCCGAAGCCCGGGCCATTGCCAAGCAAGCCTACTTGTACGGCTACCCTGTGGTTGAGATGTACAAGACGCTCTACACCCAGGCCGTGGACAAAGGCGGGGCCAATTTCAAGGCACCGTTCAATCGCATCGGCAACAGCGCGCAGGTGTTTACCCCCAAGGACACCGCGTTCACAACCCCGAACGCGGACACGCCCTACTCCTTCGTCTGGATGGACCTGCGCCAGGAACCCCAGGTGCTGACCCTGCCCAAGGTCGAAGACAACCGCTACTACTCGGTGCAGTTGCTCGACCTCTACACCCAGAACATCGCTTATCTGGGCACGCGCAGCACCGGCAACAACGGCGGTCACTACATGATCGCGGGGCCTGACTGGAAGGGTCAGCAGCCCGTCGATATCGACCGCGTGGTCTACAGCGAAAGCAATATCGCCTACGCCTTGTATCGCACGCAGCTGTTCGATGAAAAAGACCTGGGCAAGGTCAGGCAAATTCAGAACGGCTATAAAGTGCAGCCGCTGAGCAGCTATGTGAAACAAGCGGCCCCGGCCAAGGTGCCGAAGATCGAGTGGCCCAAGCCGATGGCGAACATGAGCGACAGCCCGCAGTTGTTCCGCTACTTGAACTTCATGCTGGCCTTCGCTGCGCCCCAGGACAGTGAAAAAGACCTGCTGGCGCGCTTCGCTACGATAGGTATCGCCCCCGGTGCACCTTTCAAGCTGAACCAACTGAGCGCCGAACAACGCAAAGCGTTGGAGGACGGGATTGCCGATGGCAAGGCCGAGTTCGCCACGTTCAAGAAAGACAAGATTGATACCCATCAAGTCGCCAGCGGCGAGCTGTACGGCAGCCGTGACCGGCTGAACAACAATTACCTGTACCGGTATGCCGGCGCCAACCTGGGGATGTTCGGCAACTCCACCGATGAAGCCGCTTACTTCACCTGGTTCGATGACAGCGAAGGCAAGCCGGCCAACGGCGCACGCCGCAGTTACACCGTGCATTTTGCCAAGGACCAGCTGCCGCCGGCCGATGCGTTCTGGTCGCTGACCATGTACGACGCCAAGACCAAGTTGCTGGTGCCGAACCACAAGAAACGTTACCTGATCAACTCACGCATGCTGCCCGGTCTGAAACTGGACGCCGACGGCGGCCTGACCCTGGCCCTGCAGCATCATGAGCCACCGAAGGCCGAACAGAGCAACTGGCTGCCCGCTCCGACCGGGCCGTTCTTCGCGGTGCTGCGTATTTACCTGCCCAAGCCCGAAGTCACCAGCGGCCAATGGCAGTTGCCGCCGTTGACGCCGCTCAAGTAGCCCTCCCGGGAATCCATGCACGGCGGGTGGCAATTGACCTACGCTTCCCGCCACGCCAGCTGGTTATTTGAGCGACTCACCCTCAGCCGCGTTCGCGGGGGATCAGGCTCTGCAACTGCGCCGCCAGGAAATTGGCGTCGAACGTGAAGGTGTCCGGGTCTTTCAGGCCATTGGTCTTCTTCCAGAGCCAATCGTTTTGGTCCGCAGGCAATACCAGGGAGACGCTGCCGTGCCGGGCAGCGGTCAGGCCCATTACCGCCACGCGAATATATCCGTCCGTCCCCATCACCTCCGGCACGAACTCCACGCTTTTACCGGTGATCAACACAGTCAACTTCTCGGTCTTGAAAGTCGATGTTTCCACGGGCACGCTCGGCCCACTGGCGACATAGACTTCACGATGCACCTCGAGCAAACCGGCGCTCTTGACCGGTTCCAGCCACTGTTCGACTTGCTCGAACAACTCGCCCAGCTTGTGTGCCCAACGCGCCGACTGCACATCGAATTGCTGTTTTTTATGGGTTTCGCTCTCGGCGTAACGACGAAGCATCTCGCCCAGTTGCTGTACATCGTCCATTGCGGATCTCCTTGGGTGAGTCAGGTTGCGAAGCCCGATCATCGCAGATACGGCTGCCTGGCGTACGAGTTAAAGCTGATTGCAGTCGGTTCGGCAGCAGGCAGCTCATACGTGAGGTGACGGTGTATCGAACGAAGGATGTTCCGCCAGAAGGCGACGCCATTGCATTCGAAACCAGGGGGTAAATTGCGCGTGCGGCTCAGCAAGCCGGGCTGAAATTTCGTCTCGGGTCAGCCACACGGTTTCGCTGACCTCCTCAGGCACAGGTGAAACCACGGTGTCGGACCGAGCGACCAGCACATGACATAATTCGTGCTCGGCACCGATCGAACCAAAGCTGGCGTGGTACTCAAAACGGTAGAGCGCGCGACAGGCAGACCAGACGCCCAACTCTTCGTGCAAACGGCGAGACCCCGCATCCACGATCGACTCACCCGGTGCGGGATGACTGCAGCAAGCATTCGACCAGAAACCGGGCCAGAGCATTTTGCCCGGCGCACGGCGCTGAAGCAGATGACGCCCGTGACTGTCGATCAAATGCACCGAAAACGCGCGATGAAGCCGGCCCACTCCCAAATGGGCCTCGCGCTTGTCGCACACCCCGGTTTGTACATCTTGCGCATCGACTAACACGACATCAGTGGCCATTTTGTATTTCCTGATGGTATGCCATTGCGGGTTAGAGCACTTGTCCCCACGCGCTGACGAAGGTCAAGGCAGATTCGATGAACGCGGGGTCGGCACGGAGAGTGGCCATGCCATCCAGGTCGTCCTGTTCCAGCAGCCCAAGCTTGAGCAGCGCCGGCCCGGCTTGTGCCGTGGTAGAGGCCCAAAACGTATCGGCGGGGCTGTTATCGCCTATACGGCCTTCAAGGGTGCGATGCCGCACGTTGGCAAGGCCCCGATCACGCAGACGGCACGGGAGTTGGGTGGCCCACAGCATATCGGAGCCAATGGACCGCTCCAGGAGAGTGATCCCGGCTTGGGCCACTTTACGAAACAGCGGGTTTGCAGTTCTCAGGCTCGGTTCAAGACTCACATCCTCTATCACCAACCACCCACCCGGGCGCAGCCAGGTGATGGCTCGCGTCAATAGCGCTTCGCGCTCGGTGAGATGACACAGAAGCGCCCGAGCATGCACCACGTCAAAGGACGCGGGCGGGAAGTCATCGGTCGCGGCGTTATGGGCGAGCACCTCAATACCCGGAATATCGGCAAGGAATCGGGTATCGATGTCCGTGGCGGTGACGTTCGCTCCGGGATATCGCCGGCTCAGCCAGGCGGCGAGCGATCCGGCACCCGCGCCCAGATCGAGGATGGCAGGCTTGTCAGGCAACGCCAATTGATTAAAAACCGCTTGGCTCAAGGGGTCAAACGCCCGCTCCAGCGTGCGCAGGCGTGCCAGCTGGCCGGCGTGCTGGTCAGCGAGATAGCTGCGGCTGTAGCCGTGCTCATCGAGGTCGATAGTCGTGCTCACAGTACGACCTCCAGTCGATCCGGGCAGCGATTGAGGAAGCCGCACTCGACAGGCGTGAACCCCGGCGTCCAGCGTACGTTGGGGAAGGCTTGCAGCAGCATGCGGGCGCCGGTGGTGATTTCCATCCGTGCCAGCATGGAACCCAGACAAAAGTGGCGCCCCGCGCCGAAAGCGAAATGACTGGTCGCCTGTTCGGTGCGCGACATGTCGAAGCTGTCCGGGTTGCTGAATTGGTCCGGATCACGGTTGGCCGAGCCAATCAGGCAAGCCAGCGTGGCGCCTGCCGGGATCGTTCCCGAGGGCAGCTGCAGTGATTCACGGGCCTCGCGCAGTACGAGCTGCAACGGCGGATTGCGGCGCAGGGTTTCGGCCAGGGCATTATCCATCAGCCCTGGATTGGCGATCACCGCTGCTTTGACACCAGGTTCGCTCAGCAGGTTGACGATCAGGTTGGCCAGGGCGCCGTGACTGGTTTCGCTGCCCGCCGTCATCAGGATCGCGCAGTAAGCCCGCACGAACGTCTCGGACAACGGCTGGCCATCAATCCGTGCCGCCAGCAACTGGGAGATCAGATCGTCTTTGGGCTCCGCGCGGCGAGCGTCGATGTGTGGCTGAATAAAGTCGTAGAAACTGTCTCGGTTGGATAACCCGCCGGTCAGCAGCGCCGGGTCCTGTCGATAATTGCCCATGTAGGCGAAGCCGATGGCACACCACCGCTTCAGCCGCTCTACCTCTTCGCGGGTTTGAGCCGGGAGCCCCAACGCGTGCGCCATCACCCGTACCGGCAGTGCTGCGGTGAAATCGGCAATCAGGTCAACTTGGGGTCGGCCACGCATGCGTGCCAGCAAGTCTGTAGTCACCGAAATGACGGACGCTTGCAGCGCTGCAAGGGCTTTGCCACGAAACGAGGGGCTGAGCAATGCGCGATGCTGGGCGTGTTCACAGCCGTCCATGGTGACAATGGTGTGGCCCAGCAGCGGTCCGATCTGCCAGTTGTAGTTATTGTTGCTGACGTCCGGATGGGTCAGGGCCGCTTTGACATCCACATGCCGGCTGACCAGCCACACGTCGGTGGGTTCGTCGTAAGCGATCGGCAGCCGGGTACGCAACTGCTCATACAACGGCTAGGGGTCAAGTTCGAACTGTCGGGATTTCAACGTTGGAGGGGTAAGTTCCAGGTCGACCTGCCGATTGTTCCGTGCCCCGCAATCGTCGGCGTGCAGGTGATAGCGAGAGACGCTGCGGTGCCAGTCGCCTGCCGCCCGGATAACCTGGCGCAGCCGGTCCGGGTCATTCGCCGCACCTGACGCGGGTTTTGCGCACTGGGCGGCGACTGCGGTGAACTGCGCCACTGCCGTGTTCACCATCTGATGGGCGGATTCCAGCGCGGCGGGCCACTCCATGCCGCCGGCGTTCGCAAGGATCGACACCAGGTTGAAGCGCTCACCGCAGACCACGTCTTTGGCGATCGAATGAATGTCGTTTGTCCAGGCAATGAGATAGGCAGCGTGCTCGCGCAAGGTGGTCCACGCTTGAGCCTGGGCGGCAGGCGCGTACGGGTCGAGGGTTTCGGCTGCGTCGATAAGGTCAAAGAAGAACAGCGCGCCGAACGAATCCCGGCGCAATGGCAGGTATTGGGTCAAGGTGAGCGCCGTGTCGGTCTCCCGCACGTGCACGAGCGTGGCCTGCGCGCGCAAATGCCGAATCAGATGTCGCACCAGCCTGCCCCGCCAACGATCGTCTCCCCAGCAGCGCGTGCGAGGCCAAAGATCATCGACCAGAACCGCGAGCATCGGGTCCTCGAATCGGCTGTTTTCGCCTGATTGAGCGTCGCTCTCGGTCAAGGACTGCACCGACGTGATGAAACGCTCCAGCGCTCCGTTTTCCGCCCAGGGCCCATCATCGATACGGTCATCCAGCGTCAGGGCCCACAGGTACCAGCACACCAGGATCTCGGCGCGGTGCGTGGGCGCCCTGCCGCATAACGCCACGCCCAGATCGAGCAGCGCCGTAGTGCTCAACCGATGCGCGCCACGGCGACCGATCAAACCATGTCGCTGCGCCCAGGCGAGGGCCTGGGTACGTAATTGTTCGTGGTCAGAGCGAGGTGGCGGTGCAGCGAAAGGAAACTGAATCTCGGGAATGATGAGGAGCTGCGGCGGTAGATGATCTCTCGGGTTGGGGCCGGAGCCCCCCTCGCGGTATGGCGGTGCCATGATGGGCTCCTGTTGGATGAACGTTCAATAAGGTCGGACCTTATCGAAAACCAACCACCCAGGATGCAGTGATTGTCTGATTATCCCCCAGGCAAAGGTAGCTCTGGGGGGTAGGAAAAAAGACCTGACCTCCCCGTAAACATCGGCGCTTCCAACAGGCGAGCGTGAGTCCACTTAACCTTACTGAACTGCTCCGGTGAATTGGCCGGCAACTGCCTATGACTAATCCACTTTCGGTGGGTATGGTGACGTGACATTCACCCTGTCCGGAGCATCGCATGCGCACCATCGGCCTTATCGGCGGCATGAGCTGGGAGTCCAGTGCCGAGTATTACCGCATCATCAACCAGCAAGTCCGCGACCGGCTCGGCCCGCTGCGTTCGGCGCAGCTGTTGATGTACAGCGTGGACTTCGGCCCGGTGGAACAGGCCCAGCATGCCGGGCGCTGGGATGATGCCGCGCGGATCCTGGAAGACGCCGCGCGCCGTCTGCAGGCCGGCGGCGCCGAGTGTGTGGTGTTGTGTACCAACACCATGCACCGGGTGGCGCCACGTATTGAGGCGGCGGTGTCGATTCCCTTCCTGCATATCGCCGATGCGACCGGGGCTGCGGCCCTGCAAGCCGGCACCTTGACCGTGGGCTTGCTTGGCACTGCATTCACCATGGAACAGGACTTCCTCAAGGCCCGCCTGATCGCGCAGGGCCTGACTGTGCTGGTGCCGGATGCGGATGAACGCAAGGACGTGCACCGGATCATTTATGAAGAGTTATGTGTGGGGGTAATCAGCGACTCATCACGCGCCGTCTACCAGCGGGTGATCGAGTCCCTGGCCGCGCGCGGCGCCCAGGCGGTGATTCTTGGCTGTACGGAAATCAGCCTGCTGATCAAGCCCGAGCACAGCGACCTGCCGCTGCTGGACACCACCGGGCTGCATGCGCGGGCTGCGGTGGCGTTTGCGCTGGAGGATTAAACCGGCTTGCGCAGGCGCGCCATGCTCAGGGTATCGACGAACACACCGTCACGCAGGGCGTAGTCGCGCAGACGCCCTTCGACCTCGAAGCCGAATTTACGATACAGGTTGTGTGCCGCTTCGTTGTCGGCGAACACCGTGAGTTCTACGCGGTGCAGGTTCATCCAGTTGTCGGCCACGTCCAGCGCGGCCGTCAACAGCTTCGAGCCGATGCCCCTGCCCTGCCACGCCGTCGCCACGCCCATGCCGAAATACCCCGCATGCGCCTGGCGCACCCGCAGGTACTGTTCCAACCCCAACTGGCCAATCACTTCGCCGCCGTGCAGCGCCACCAATTGCAGTCGGCGCTCGTTATCCATCACCAGGCGTTTGCGCCACGCTTCCACCGACTGGAAAGGCATCTGCAGCACCTGGCGGCATACCGCCGGTTCGTTGTAGAGCGCCGTGACGCCCTCAAGGTGGGCCTCGGTGAAGCGCTGGATCACGATAGGGAGGTCAGGCGTGTGCATGGTGTTTCATCCTTTGAAAGGCACGTGGCCGACCAGTGTAGAAGCAAAGTCGTCGCCCTGGCGAGCCCTTAACCTAGCGTGTGCCAGGCCGGGTCGCAGGCTGGCCGGGTACTATCGGAAGGTGCTGACCGAACAACCGATACGGTCCTACATTCACGGCACGCTTTACTTGCAAAACTCCGGCGCGTCCAACCACGCACCCGAGTGTCTGCCAATTGATAAAACAACGAACGCTATCAGCCTGCTTTTTTGTCGCTGTGCTATTGGGGGGCAGCGCCTGTGCGACAAAGCAACCGCCTGAGTGGGGTATCCGCTGGCTACCGGACTGCGCCGGCCGGCCCTTCAGCGGGCTGGATCCGGAGGTGGTCGCCAGGACGCAATGCGGCATCGCCACCGTGCCGCTGGACCACATGCACCCCACGCGCGGCAGTCTCAAGCTGGACGTCACCCGCGTTGGCGCGCTGCTGCCCGCTGAGCGCGAAGGTGCGCTATTCACCCATCCGGGCGGGCCTGGGGCCGAGGCCGACGGGTTCACTGTGCTGGCGGTTTCCCAATGGAAAGGCTACGCCGATCAGCCACAGGGTGAGGCCTATCGGCACCTGCTCGATACCTACGATGTGATTGGAATTACACCGCGAGGGATGGGCAGTGACCCGCAATCGCAGCTGGTGTGCCGATCCGACGAGGAGATCGTTGCGCAAAACGACATCACCGAAGATCGCAGTCCGGCCAATATCGAGGCTATTCGGCATAACGCCGGCGTACTGGCCCGGGGCTGCGCCGGCCAGCACCTGGCGCCTTACATCAATACCGAACAAACGGCGCGCGACATGGAGCTGGTACGTGTGCTGCTCAACGAGCCCCAGCTCAATTACGTCGGCAACGCTTACGGCACATGGCTGGGTGCCTGGTACGCCGGGTTGTTTCCAAAGCAGGTCGGACGCATGGTGCTCGACTCGAGTACGGACTGGACCGCCACCTTCCAGGACGCCTCGTTGGTTCAGGCGCCGGAAAAAGAACGCGTGTTCGCGCGATTTGTTGCCCGGCGCGCCGCCGACGATCCGCACCGCTACCAAATGGGCAGCACCCCGAAGGCAATAGGCGCGGTTTTTCTCGACCTGTTGCCTCCGGTCAGGGTGGCGCTGCGTTCGGACAACGCGTACTACAGCGCGCCCGAATACCTGATGGCGGCCCGCGCACTCAGTCAGTGGCTGCGTGAATCGCCAGGCCTGCCGGACGCCAGGCTGCTGGCCAACGCCCGCGCCCATCGATTCAGCCCCGACCCTGGCGTCAATGCGGCGGCGAAACAGGCCTTTATACGCCTGCTCGACGTCACTCGCCGCCCGTCACCGTGGAATGGTCTGGCGCTCGGCCCCCTGGAGCTTACGCCCAGGCAGTCTGTGCGTAGCACAGTGTTATGCAACGATTCAGTCTCGGCAGACGATGCATTCTGGACCGAACAGGAAAACCAGTACGCCATTCAGTATCCGGTGGGCGGCAGTTTCTTCCCGGCGAGGCATTGCGCCGAGTGGCGCGGCCAAACGCTTGACGGGGTGCCGCAGCGCAAGCTGGCGCAGGTCGACGGTCTGTTTATGGTTCAGGCCGAATATGACGATCAGACGCCCGCAGCAGGTGCCATCAAAGCGTTCAGAAGCGTGCCCGCCGCGCACATGACGCTGCTCAAGGGCGCCTACCGACACGGCGTTTCGTCCTCCGGGTCCAATGCGTGCGTGAACAAGAATGTCGGAGATTTCCTGGCCTATGGACGTAAACCAGACCGCTTCTCGATCTGCTACGAATCACCCTGATCCCGGGTTCAGCCTCGCAGCGCTGTGCGCCAAAGCCGGGCGATGTCCGCCGCGCGCTCGCGCAACAGTCGCGGCGCCTCGCTGCACGCCTGCTCCAGGCTCATCGGCGCCGATGGCAACGCAAACGCGGCATCCACGCCGTGGGCGTACATTTGTTCGTAGCCATCGCCCAGGGTTCCGGCAATCACGATCACCGGGACCTGGTGATGGCGCGCGATACGCGCCACGCCAAACGGGGTTTTACCGCGCAGGGTCTGGGCGTCGAAGCGGCCTTCGCCGGTGATGACCAAGTCGGCACCGCGCACGGCGGCGTCCAGCCCGACCAACTCGGCCACCACCTCAACACCGGCACGAAACTGTGCACCCAGAAACGCCTTGGCGGCAAACCCCAGGCCACCGGCGGCGCCGCTGCCGGGTTCGTCGCGCACGTCTCCGGGCAGCACTCGCGCGCAGTGGTCGGCAAAATGACCGAGAGCGGCATCCAGCTTTTGAACCTGCTCGGGAGTGGCGCCTTTCTGCGGGCCGAAAATCGCCGAGGCGCCATGGGCCCCGCACAACGGGTTATTTACATCCGCGGCGATTTCAACGCGCACCTGAGCCAGACGCGAATCGAGGTTTTCCAGGCTGATGCGGGCCAGGCCTGCCAACGCCAGGCCTCCAGGTGCCAGCGGCTGATCCTGGGCATCGAACAACTGCACCCCGAGCGCTTGCATCGCACCCGCGCCGCCATCATTGGTCGCACTGCCGCCAATTGCCAGAATGATGCGTCGGGCGCCCAGATCAAGGGCCGTG
Organism: Pseudomonas sp. Wu6; assembly: GCF_019891515.1. NCBI lineage: Bacteria > Pseudomonadati > Pseudomonadota > Gammaproteobacteria > Pseudomonadales > Pseudomonadaceae > Pseudomonas > Pseudomonas sp. Wu6. Next base: position 117,412 of record NZ_JAFLXH010000007.1, read on the forward strand.
CGGATCAGTTCGCCGGTGCCATAGGTGCTGCTGGAACATGCATCGCGCTGGCCCGGCGCAACCAGCTGCAGGCCGCTGGCCTCAGCCATTTCGATGATCGCGGTGTGGCTGTCGGCCAACCATCCCCAGTGCGCCTGCACCGCAGCGCCCAGCGGCCCGCGCACGGTCTGGCTGCGCAGCTGGCCGTTACACGCAGCGAGCACGGCCGCGACCGTCCCTTCACCACCATCCGCCATCGGGCATTGCACCAGCTGCGCGTCAGGCCAGACCTGAACCAGGCCATCGGCAATGGCCTGGGCGACCCGTTCGGCACTGAGGCTGTCCTTGAACGAGTCGGGGGCGATGATGATTTTCATGGGCGTTCTCCGTTTTTTATAACGCCCATGCTGACAGTTGGCACCGCCGCTGACGCCAGTCCGATGCACAAGTGCGGGTGAGGTTTGTTGTTCATTCTTACAAAGCCTGGGGCAACAACTGCACGCCCAGATACAGCGCAAGCATGCCGTCCAGAGTCAGCGGGTCGACGCCGCTCAGTTCGGCGATCCTTTCCATGCGGTAGCGCAGGCTGTTGCGGTGGATGCCCAGGGCGTCGGCGCAGGCCTGGCTTTGCCCGTCGTGCTCGCACCAACTGCGCAGCGTAGCCAGCAGTTGGCCGTTGCTGTCCCTGGCCAGCACTTTGCGCAGTGGGTTGAGCAATTCGTCCAGGGCGTCATCGTTGCGGTGGCGCCAGAGCATGACCGGCAGGCGATAGCGGTTGAGGAGCAACAGGCGCGTGTGGGGCAGGATATCGCGACCGTAGGCCAGTAAGTCACCGACGCGGCGGTAGCAGCGGCGCAGGCCGGCCAGTCCTTGCGCCTGCCCGCCTACGGCCACCCGCAGAATATTCCAACCCAGGCCGTCGAGCTTTTCCAGCAGGCGTGGGTCGTCGACTTGCAGGGCGGCGGGACGGCACCAGAGCAGGGAAAACTGCGCGGAGCTCACGCACCAGCTGTCCGGATAACGCGACATCAGCCAGGCGCTCAAGGCTTCAGCCGACTGCCCCGCGTCCAGCTCGAACAGGTACGGCGTGCGCGCCAGTTGCGGCTTGAGGCCCAACTGTTGCGCTTCGTCGACCAGACGCGGCGAGTCGCCCGCGTCGGCCAACAGCAAGGCCAGCAGATCGTCACAGCGCTGGCGTCGCCATTGCAGCTCGGCCTGCTGGTGCCGCTGGCTGACCAGCATTTCGGCGGTCATGCGCACCAGTTCGGCGTAGGTGCGCAACCCGTCCGGTTCGCCGGTGATACCCAGTACGCCGATCAGGCGCTGGTCATGCATCAGCGGCAGGTTGATGCCCGGCAACACGCCCTTGAGGTGTTTGGCGGTCTGCCCGTCGATTTCCACCACGCGCCCGTTGGCCAGCACCAGTTGCGCGCCTTCGTGACGGGTGTTGATGCGCTCCGGCTCGCCGCTGCCGAGAATCAGGCCTTGGTTGTCCATCACGTTGACGTTGTAGGGCAGGATCGCCATGGTGCGATCGACGATATCCTGGGCCAGTTCATGATCCAGCTCGAACATGGGGGCTATTTTCCTCGAAACGGGTTGGTCAGCGGCACAGCGCAAAGCGGGCTTGACTGTGCGCGAGCACAAAGACAGTTGCCCATCGCCTCACCGAGACTGTTCAAGCGATCAACGTTACCCTCGCATCGCCAAAAATCATAATAAAGAGAGACTCGCCATGTCACAGAGCGCCGCTGCAGCACTGGCCACCGATGACGATAAAAACGCCATCTACAAGCGCGTAACCCTGCGCCTGATCCCCTTCATTTTTATCTGCTACCTGTTCAACTACCTTGACCGGGTCAACGTTGGCTTTGCCAAGTTGCAGATGCTCGATGCGTTGAAATTCAGTGAAACCGTGTACGGCCTGGGTGCCGGGATTTTCTTTATCGGCTACGTGCTGTGTGGCGTGCCGAGCAACCTGGCGCTGACCCGGTTCGGGCCAAGGCGCTGGATCGCGCTGATGATGATCGTGTGGGGCACCCTGTCCACATGCCTGCTGTTCGTGACCACGCCGACGCATTTCTATACCTTGCGCCTGTTTACCGGGGCCGCCGAAGCGGGCTTCTTTCCCGGCGTCGTGCTGTACCTCTCGCAGTGGTTTCCAACCTTTCGCCGTGGCCGGATCATGGCGCTGTTCATGTCGGCGATTCCGGTTTCCGGCCTGCTCGGCAGCCCGTTCTCCGGCTGGATTCTCAACCACTTCGCGGCCGGCCAGGGTGGCCTTGCCGGGTGGCAGTGGATGTTCCTGTTGCAAGGCATCCCCACCGTGATCCTCGGCGCCCTCGCCTACTTCCTGCTCAGCGACAGCTTCGCCAACGCCAAGTGGCTCAAGCCCCACGAACGCGCGCTGCTGGAAGCCGACCAGGCCATCGACCTGGCGAACAAGCCGAAAACCACCACCGACTCCCTGGCCGAGGTCTTCAAGAACCCGGCGATCTGGGCGTTCGGCCTGATCTACTTCTGCATCCAGAGCGGCGTCTATGCGATCAACTTCTGGCTGCCATCGATCATCAAGAGCCTGGGGTTCAGCGATAATCTGGTGATTGGCTGGCTCAGTGCGATCCCGTACCTGCTGGCGGCCGTATTCATGTTGGTGGTGGGCCGCTCGGCCGACCTGCGCAAAGAGCGTCGTTGGCACCTGGTGGTACCGATGCTGATGGGCGCGATTGGCCTGGTCATCGCGGTGAACTTCGCCACCACCCCGGCGATCGCCATCCTCGGCCTGACCATCGCCACCATGGGCGCCCTCACCGGCCTGCCGATGTTCTGGCCGGTGCCCACCGCCATGCTCAGCGCGGGCGCCGCGGCCGGCGGGCTGGCACTGATCAACTCCATGGGCCAGATGGCCGGGTTTCTGAGCCCCTACATCGTCGGCTTCGTCAAAGATGCAACAGGGTCCACGGACATGGCGCTGTACCTGCTGGCGGCGGTCATCGTCGCCGGCAGCGTGCTGGCGTTACGGATGACGCGCACCTTGAAGGTTTAAAACGCCCCATGGGGGCATAGGTACTACACAACCCTGCAGCCCCCAAACGTAACCACGATGCGAAGCGAGCCGCTCTTGATCTTGATCTGCTCTTGATCTTAGGCGCCCCGTTAAACCACGCTGGCCGAACGCAGGCTTGAATCCGTGGGTAACCCGGCAGGACGCCGGGTTAGCCGCACTGGGCCAGGGATGGCCCATTGCGGCGGCCCACGGATTCAAGCCTGCGTTCGGGCACACCGAGCATTAGCGAGGTGCCGAGTGGTGGGGCAAGAGCGTTTTGCTTACTTTTGCGCTTTTCAAAAGTGAGCCGCCGTCAGGGCGGAACCCTGAGTGGCCGTTACCGCAGAAACGGATATGTACTCGATCTGATCCAACATCCTGGTCGGCCCTGAGGCCGCCATCGGGGGGAAGCCCCCTCCCACATTTGGACCAGGATCGACACAAAATCCTGGTCGGCCCTGAGGCCGTCATCGGGAGCAAGCCCCCTCCCACATTTGGACCAGGATCGACACAAAATCCTGGTCGGCCCAGAGGCCGTCATCGGGAGCAAGCCCCCTCCCACATTTGGGCCAGGCTCGACACAAAATCCTGGTCGGCCCAGAAGCCGCCATCGGGAGCAAGCCCCCTCCCACATTTGGATTGTGAAGCATCCGTCAGCCGGCGCCGTTCAACCTGAAGTGTCCCCACCGCCTGCCAGTCTCGGAACGGATGAAAATGCCGCAGCGGTTTTTACAGAAGCGCTGCCAGCCCCTGCTGAGTGCATGAAAAAACACACACAGCGCTTGTTCCAAAGCGCTCGTGTCTGGTATTGCATGACACACGTTTGCCTGCCATGAGGAGCTCTGCATGATTTACCGCACATTGGGCCAGTCCGGATTAAAGGTCAGCGCCCTGACGCTGGGCACCATGATGTTTGGCGAACAGACCAACACTGAAGACTCGCTGCGCATCATCGATAAGGCCTGGGATCAAGGCATCAACTTTATCGACACCGCCGACGTCTACACCGGCGGACGCTCCGAGGAAATCGTCGGCGAGGCCATCGCGCGCAACCGACAGGACTGGGTGGTGGCGTCCAAGGTCGGGATGGGCCCGGCGGATGGCATGCCCAACCGCAACGGGCTGAGCCGCAAGCGTATGTTCAACGCGCTGGAGGCCAGCCTGGGCCGCCTGGACACCGACTACCTGGACATCTACTACCTGCACCGCGAGGACCCCGACACTCCGCTGGAGGTCACGGTATCAGCGATCGGCGACCTTATTCGCCAGGGCAAGGTTCGCCACTGGGGGTTGTCCAACTACCGCGGCTGGCGTATTGCCGAGGTTATACGCGTGGCCGAACGCCTGGGCGTTGACCGGCCGATCATCAGTCAGCCGTTGTACAACATCGTCAATCGCCAGGCCGAAGTCGAGCAGATCACCGCCGCTGCCGCTTATGGCCTGGGGGTGGTGCCGTACAGCCCGCTGGCGCGGGGCGTGCTCAGCGGCAAGTACGCGCCGGACCTGACACCCGAGCCTGGCAGCCGCGCTGCACGCCAGGACAAACGCATCCTGGAAACCGAATGGCGCGTCGAATCGCTGCGCATCGCCCAGCAGATCCAGCAATACACCCAGGGGCGTGGCGTGGGCATGGTCGAGTTTGCGATTGCCTGGGTGCTCAATAGCGCAGCGGTGAGCTCGACGATTGTCGGCCCGCGCACCGAGGCGCAGTGGGATGCCTATACCGGCGCACTTGAGGTGAAGATCAGCGCGGAAGATGAAGCATTCATCGATTCGCTGGTAACCCCTGGGCACTCGTCCACGCCGGGGTTCAATGATGTGAGTCACTTTGTCTCGGGTCGTACGGTGCGCTCATAGACAACCCTTGAGCCAAAGCGTGTAAAACGACCATTTTCAACCTTTTTCCGCCTTTTGCCCCAAATCAGCGCACCTGAGCCACCAAAAGCACCATAATCTGCCTCTCGATTCTTCCTGTTTATCTCAAATCGGCTTTCGCGAGGACTGCGTGTCTAAAGGTGTTGTGTTATCGGTATCGGCCTCGGTGTTGTTTGCCGTGATGTATTACTTTACGTCGCTGCTCACCCCCCTGAGTGGCCTGGAAATTTTCGGCTGGCGCATGTTGCTGACCGTGCCCTGCATGACCGTCTTCATGGTGGTCAGCGGCGAATGGCGACGGGCGTGGGAGTTGCTGCGCATGTTGGCAACCAGGCCGCGCTTGATCGGCGGCGTGCTGGGGTCCTCCGCGCTGCTCGGCGTGCAGTTATGGCTGTTCATGTGGGCGCCGCTCAATGGGCGCAGCCTGGACGTGTCGGTGGGGTATTTCCTGTTGCCGCTGACCATGGTACTGACCGGACGGCTGGTCTACGGCGAGCAGTTGTCGCGCTTGCAGCAGATCGCCGTGGTGTTTGCCACGCTGGGCGTGCTCAACGAGTTGTATCAGGCTGGCGGGTTTTCCTGGGCAACGCTGGTGGTGATCATCGGTTACCCGGTGTACTTCGTGGTGCGCAAGTACCTGGGCACCGACCATCTGGGCGGCCTGTGGCTGGACATGGCGCTGATGTTGCCGGTGGCCTGGTGGTTTGTACAAAGCGGCGAGCAGGGTTTCGCGGTACTGGATGCGCAGCCGAAGTTGTACGCGTTGATTCCCATGCTGGGCTTGATCAGTGCTTCGGCGCTGGTGAGCTACATCATCGCCAGCCGATTGCTGGCCTTCAGCCTGTTCGGCCTGCTCAGTTATGTGGAGCCGGTGTTGTTGCTCGCCGTAGCGCTACTGCTGGGTGAAGGCATCAAGGGCGGGCAATGGCTGACCTATATCCCGATCTGGCTGGCGGTGATGGTGCTGATGTATGAAGGTTTCAAGCACCTGGTGCGTCAGCGCAGAGCCTGAATCCCAGGCAAAATAAAGCCCGGCCGAAGCCGGGCTTTATTTTTTGCCTAGTCGGCGGTCAATACACCGCGACGCACCTGATCGCGCTCGATCGACTCGAACAACGCCTTGAAGTTGCCTTCGCCGAACCCATCGTCGCCTTTGCGCTGGATGAACTCGAAGAACACCGGGCCCATCAGGGTTTCCGAGAAAATCTGCAGCAACAGGCGCTTGTCGCCTTCGATCGACGAGCCGTCCAGCAAAATGCCGCGGGCCTGCAGTTGGTCCACCGGTTCGCCGTGGTTGGGCAGGCGGCCTTCGAGCATTTCGTAGTAAGTGTCCGGCGGCGCGGTCATGAAGCGCATGCCGATCTTCTTCAACGCGTCCCAGGTCGAGACCAGGTCATCGGTGAGAAACGCCACGTGCTGGATGCCCTCGCCGTTGAACTGCATCAGGAACTCTTCGATCTGGCCTGCGCCCTTGGACGATTCTTCGTTCAACGGGATGCGGATCATGCCATCCGGCGCGCTCATGGCCTTGGACGTCAGGCCGGTGTACTCACCCTTGATGTCGAAGTAGCGCGCTTCACGGAAGTTGAACAGTTTTTCGTAGAAATTGGCCCAGTAGACCATGCGGCCACGATAGACGTTGTGGGTCAGGTGATCGATGACCTTGAGGCCGGCGCCTTGCGGGTTGCGGTCTACGCCTTCGAGGTAGACGAAGTCGATGTCATAGATCGAGCTGCCCTCGCCAAACCGGTCGATCAGGTACAGCGGCGCACCGCCGATGCCTTTGATCGCCGGCAGGTTCAGCTCCATCGGACCGGTTTCGATATGAATCGGCTGGGCCCCCAGTTCGAGGGCGCGCTGGTAGGCCTGCTGCGAGTTCTTCACCCGAAACGCCATGCCGCACACCGACGGGCCGTGTTCGGCGGCGAAGTAGGAGGCCAGACTGTTGGGCTCGTTATTGAGGATCAGGTTGATCTCGCCCTGGCGAAACAGCTGCACGTCCTTGGAACGGTGGGTCGCCACCTTGGTGAAGCCCATGATCTCGAAGATCGGCTCCAGGATGCCCGGGGTCGGCGATGCGAACTCAATGAATTCAAAGCCCATCAGGCCCATCGGGTTTTCGTATTGGTCGGTCATGTCGGGTGCCTCATCATGCTTGGATTAACGACTGGTTATTTACCGGCAAGGATGAGGTCGGCGGGTGGCGCACAGGAAAGGCCTCGCACACTGCGGGCGAGGAAGTCACCAAAAATCAGGGGAGAACCGAGTTGCTTCATGGTGTCATCAGTCTCTGACGGCGAGGCTTGCGTGAGCGCAAGTCCATATTCTTGTATGCGTAAATCGATTCTACACAGCGTAACACTTTTTGTCCGCGCTCTATTTGCCCGTACGCTTATCAAATCCCCATTGCCTTGCCGCGCGCAAGGGCTTTGTCACCCGGGCAGACGCTGTTACGTTTTGCTGAGCGACTTGTGTGAATGCCATCTATCATCGGCATTGTCCCCTTCTTTTTTTTGCACGGCCGCTCCTCTATGCCCTTTACATCCCAAGGCCCACGAAGCCGAGTTGCCCGTTATTGCCTGAGCATCGTCTGCGGCCTGCTCCCCGTTTTATTGGGGGTCGTGATTCTTTATTGGCAAGCCGAGCGCACGCTTGAACAAAGCACTGCGCAAACGGCCAGGGAAGCGGTGCGTCAGTTCGACTTGATGCTCGACAACACCGCCCTCGCCGCCCAGGACCTGTTGCCGCTGGCCGGCTTGCCGTGTGACAACGCGGCAACGCTGGCACTGCGTGAACAGGTCACCCGCCGGCCGTTCGTGCGCGCTACCACCTTGTCCTGGCAGAAAAAGATTTATTGCAGTTCATTGTTCGGCAGCCGGCATAACTCGCCGGTCAACCCGGACGACTATGTTGGCGGGCGTTTGTGGTTGATGAACGGCAACCCCGTCACGCCGGATACCGCACTGCTGGTGTACCGGTTGGTCGACGGTGATCGAGGCGCGTTTGCCTCGATTGACGGTTACCACCTCACCAATGCCCTGCGCCTGATCAGCCGCTACGCCTCCCTGGTGTTAAAGGTGGGCCCCAACTGGCTGGACGCCGACGGCAAGGTCCATACCGACGCGCCGCCGAAGTTTGCCATAGCCCCTCACTTCCTGGCCTCCAACCGCTATCAATACAGCGTCGACGTGGGCATGCCCGAGGGTGAGGTCTGGCGTTACATGCAGGCGCGCTATCCGGCTGTGTTCAGCCTGGTGGTGTTTTTTGGTGTGCTGGCCGGCCTCCTTGCCCATTGGCTGCAAAAGCGCTCTTCGGCGCCTACCCACGAGTTGCAACGTGCCCTGGGCGCCGATGAGTTCATTCCGTATTTTCAACCGGTGGTGCGCGGCGACACACGCCAATGGGCCGGTTGCGAGGTGCTGATGCGCTGGCAACACCCAAAGGAAGGCCTGGTGCGACCGGACCTGTTCATTCCCCTGGCCGAGCACTCCGGGCTGATCGTGCCCATGACACGCGCCCTGCTGCGCCAGACGGCCGCGCAACTGGCGCCGCACGCCGAGCGCTTCAGCCCGGGGTTTCATATCGGCGTGAACATCACCGCGCGTCATTGCCAGGACCTGGCGCTGGTGGACGACTGCCGAGCGTTCCTTGCGGCCTTCCCGCCCGGCCAGATAACCCTGGTACTGGAACTGACCGAGCGTGAGTTGATCGAGCCCACCGACATCACACGGCGCTTGTTCGACGCGCTGCACCAGTTGGGCGTGATGATCGCCATAGATGACTTCGGCACCGGGCATTCCAGCCTGGGCTACTTGCGTCACTTCAATGTGGACTACTTGAAGATCGATCAAAGCTTTGTCGCCATGATCGGTGCGGATGCCCTCTCACGGCATATTCTGGACAGCATCATCGAACTGTCCGTCAAACTCGACCTGGGCATCGTGGCCGAGGGTGTGGAAACAGCGCAACAGTGTGATTACCTCGTCGCAAAAGGCGTGGACTTCCTGCAAGGCTACCTGTTCGGGCGTCCATTACCCGGCGATGAATTCATTAAGTCGGTGACCCGTCAGTGAACAGTCACCGACTGCCTTCACGGCCAGCACGTTATTTAGACAAAAGACATGATTTACTCGAAGTGGATTAACTACTACAATTTTTCTTGCCGGCGATACACTCACAGTCAGGTGTTTTCGTTTGAGTTAGCTTAACCCTCTTGGCTTAAGGCTTTCTTCGCAGTAGATATCAGCTAACTACACTATTGGAGTACAGATTTTGTCCAGACTCGCCGAATTTCGCGCAGCAGAAAAAGCCCTTCAAGAGCAGCTTGCCCAGCTGGAATCCCTGAAGAACGACGCCGGGCTGAAGAAAGAAATCGAATTTGAAGAAAAACTTAAAAAACTGATGGGCAGCTACGACAAGAGCCTGCGCGATGTGATCTCCATCCTTGATCCAAACCCGGCCAAGCGCGGCGCCACGCCTGCGGCCGCACCGAAACAGCGCCGCGCCCGCGTGGTCAAGGTCTATCAGAACCCGCACACCGGTGAGCTGATCGAGACCAAAGGCGGCAACCATCGCGGCCTGAAAGCCTGGAAAGAAGAGCACGGCGCTGCCACTGTAGATTCCTGGCTTCGCGGTTGATTAACATGCACTAATAGAAAGCCCCGCTCACGCGGGTAATGCTGTTCAGTTAAGCGTACATCGCCCTCTGTAGGAGCGAGCTTGCTCGCGAAAAACGTCAACGATAACGCGTGTTTCCTGATTGAACGCGGCGCCTGTGGTTTTTCGCGAGCAAGCTCGCTCCTACAAAAAGCCTTAACTGAACGGCATTACCGCTCACGCGGGGCTTTTTCGTTTTCAGGTTCGCAAGCGAACTTAAATTAAAGTTCACTTTCTTTCGCATACACCCATTCAAAGTTTCAGGCTGTCACGTACTGAATTGACTTCATCCTGACTGGCCTCATACGCTTGCGCCTGGCCCGCATATGAAAACACGTAGGCCTTTTCCTTATCCACCGCGCCCACTAGTGTCTGCGATAGCACATGCCGACCGTTCTCGGTAATCACACAGGTAGTTTCCAGCGCATCAAGGCGGCTCAATGTAGCGGCGTGCATTTTGGTGCACACGCTTTGATAACCACCCTGGGCAAAATCTTTTTGAATGGACTTGCGCATCTCCAGCAACACGCCTTGAAGATTGACTTGGTGCCCGGCCTCAATTGGCGTACCGGTCAACTCCATCACCATCAAGGTCTGGCCATTTTCGTCATTCTTGATCGCACGTTGACGCGTCACGGCCTGGCTCTTTCCGGCGGCGTCGGGTTCAACTTCCTCCACCTGCCAACCGCTGGGCCAATGGATCTCGGGGTCGGTCGCCCATACGAGCGGGCTCGCCAGCAGTAGACACACGGTACTCAACAGCGGTTTACGAAACTCGATCATTGCAAAAAGCATCCAGGGTTCCAGCGCCAAAGTTTGCGGCCCCGGACCCACAGCTCGCAAGGGTTGCGTCAGCTTTTTCATTTGGCGTGACCGGCAAGCCTTGCGTATCATGGCCCATCTGCACGGATGCTTGCCGCAAGCCAAGGGACCGCATTGCCCCATTTTTTTCTGGAGGGCCCATGAGCCTGCACGAACTGAACACTTTCCCCGGCGTTACTGCCCAACCTGATACCGCCACCGCGAACTTCGTGTTCAACCACACCATGCTGCGGGTCAAGGACATCACCAAGTCGCTGGATTTCTACACCCGCGTACTGGGTTTTTCCCTGGTTGAAAAACGCGATTTCCCGGAAGCCGAATTCAGCCTGTATTTCCTCGCCCTGGTGGACAAAGCCCAGATCCCGGCTGACGCGGCTGAGCGCACCCAGTGGATGAAGTCGATCCCTGGCATTCTGGAACTGACCCACAACCACGGCACCGAAAACGATGCCGATTTCGCCTACCACAACGGCAACACCGACCCTCGTGGGTTTGGCCACATTTGCATCTCGGTGCCGGACATCGTTGCGGCGTGCGAACGCTTCGAAGCCCTGGGCTGCGATTTCCAGAAGCGCCTGAGCGATGGCCGCATGAAAAGCCTGGCCTTTATCAAGGACCCGGATGCGTACTGGGTTGAAATCATTCAGCCAGCACCGATGTAACGCCGTGTGACGCAGAGCGTCACGGTAGGCATTCCCACGCGGAGCGTGGGAACGAGAACGAGAAAACCCCATGATCACTCATGGGGTTTTTTATTTGCGCTTCGGATTTTACGCAGGGGCGGACGTGCGGATCAGGTGGTCGAACGCACTCAGGGAAGCCTTGGCGCCCTCGCCCACGGCAATCACGATCTGCTTGTACGGCACAGTCGTCACGTCACCGGCGGCAAATACACCCGGCAATGAGGTCTCGCCACGTGCATCGACGATGATCTCGCCGCGAGGCGTCAGTTCCACAGTGCCTTTGAGCCAGTCGGTGTTGGGCAACAGACCGATTTGCACAAAGATGCCTTCCAGGTCGAGGGTCTTGAACTCGCCGCTGTCGCGATCCTTGTAGGCAAGACCGGTGACTTTCTGACCATCGCCTTTGACTTCACTGGTCAATGCGCTGGTGATTACGTCGACGTTCGGCAGGCTGTACAGCTTGCGCTGCAACACAGCGTCGGCGCGCAGCTTGCTGTCGAACTCCAGCAACGTGACATGGCTGACAATACCGGCCAGGTCGATGGCGGCTTCGACGCCTGAGTTACCGCCACCAATCACGGCTACGCGCTTGCCCTTGAACAGCGGGCCATCGCAATGCGGGCAGAAGCACACGCCCTTGGCCTTGTATTGCTGCTCGCCCGGCACGCCCATTTCACGCCAGCGCGCACCAGTGGCCAGGATCACGGTTTTGGACTTGAGCGTCGCACCGCTTTCGAAGCGGATTTCGTGCAACTCACCGGCGTTTTTCGCCGGCACCAGGCTGCTGGCACGCTGCAGGTTCATGATGTCGACGTCGTACTGACGTACATGGGCTTCCAGGGCACCGGCCAGTTTCGGGCCTTCGGTTTCCTGTACCGAGATAAAGTTCTCGATGGACATGGTGTCCAGTACCTGACCACCAAAACGCTCGGCGGCCACACCCGTACGAATGCCTTTGCGGGCAGCGTAGATCGCAGCCGATGAACCGGCCGGGCCACCGCCGACGACCAATACATCAAAGGCATCCTTGGCGCTGATTTTCTCGGCGGCCTTTTCGATACCGCTGGTGTCGAGCTTGGCGAGGATTTCCTCCAGGCCCATGCGGCCCTGGCCGAAGTTCACACCGTTGAGGTAGACACTGGGCACCGCCATGATCTGGCGCTCATCGACTTCAGCCTGGAACAGCGCGCCGTCGATGGCTACGTGGCGGATGCTGGGGTTGAGCACGGCCATCAGGTTCAGCGCCTGGACCACGTCCGGGCAGTTCTGGCACGACAGCGAAAAGTAAGTCTCGAAGCTGAACTCGCCTTTCAAGGCACGGATCTGTTCAATCACTTCGACACTGGCCTTGGATGGGTGGCCACCGACTTGCAGCAGGGCCAGCACCAGGGACGTGAATTCATGGCCCATGGGGATGCCGGCGAAACGCAGGCTGATCTCGGCACCCGGGCGGTTGATGGAGAACGACGGCTTGCGCGCATCATTGCCATCGCTGTGCAGGGTAATCAGCGTGGAGAGGCTGGCTACGTCCTGCAAAAGAGCGAGCATTTCCTGGGATTTCGCGCCGTCATCGAGGGAGGCGACGATCTCGATCGGCTGGGTAACCCGCTCCAGGTATGACTTCAACTGAGCTTTAAGATTGGCGTCCAACATACGGGCGATTTCCTTTAATTCTGGGTAAAAAAAACGCCCGAGCGAATCTCGCCCGGGCGTTTTTGAGGGCGGTTGCAGCTTACTGGGTAGGTGCGGATACCCGCCCTTGAGACTTCACAGACTTAGATCTTGCCGACCAGGTCCAGGGACGGTGCCAGGGTGGCCTCGCCTTCTTTCCACTTGGCTGGGCACACTTCGCCAGGGTGGGCAGCAACGTACTGGGCTGCCTTGATCTTGCGCAGCAGCTCGGACGCGTCACGACCAACACCGCCGTCGTTCAGTTCAACGATCTTGATCTGGCCTTCCGGGTTGATCACGAACGTACCGCGGTCCGCCAGACCGGCTTCTTCGATCAGCACGTCGAAGTTGCGCGAGATGGTCAGGGTCGGGTCGCCGATCATGGTGTACTGGATCTTGCCGATGGCTGGCGAAGTGTTGTGCCAGGCAGCGTGGGCAAAGTGGGTGTCGGTGGACACGCTGTAGATTTCTACGCCCAGTTTCTGGAATTCGGCGTAGTTGTCAGCCAGGTCTTCCAGCTCGGTTGGGCAAACGAAGGTGAAGTCGGCTGGGTAGAAGAACACCACAGACCACTTGCCTTTCAGGTCAGCGTCGGTCACATCGAGGAAGCTGCCGTTTTTGAACGCGGTGGCTTTGAACGGTTTTACTTGGCTGTTGATGATAGGCATCGTTGACTCTCCGTCAGGGTTTGTAGAAGGGCTTAACAAGTTGATGGGGTGAATCCTACCCACTCTCTGTGACGATGGCTCATTGGCAAACCTGATGCTGACGATTGGGTTTCTCTATCAGATGACTGTATTAATAGAAGAAATCTCATAGCAGCGGCTGGGTCGCCAGCGTCATGCCGAGAAAAGGCGTCGCTTCAACATAGCGCATGGCCGATTTCATGTCGTTCCAGCCGACGTAACTCATCAACGACTTCAGGTCCCAGCCGCTGCGATGAGCCCAGGTCGCGAAGCCGCGTCGCAGGGAATGGCTGGTGTACTGCTCGGCCGGGATGCCCGCGCGCGCAAGCGCCTGGCGCAGCAGTGGAATCACGCTGTTGGGGTGCAGCCCCTCCTCCCCCAGGTTGCCCCAGCGATCGATCCCGCGAAACACCGGGCCGCGCACCAGTGCCGAGGCGCTGAGCCATTCGCTGTAGGCCTGTACCGGGCACAGGCGCAGCAGTGCGGGTGTGTGGTAGGTCTTGCCGAGGTTGTCGCGGTCACTTTTGCTGCGCGGCAAGTACAGGCTGATGCCGGCTCCCGGCACCGCCTGGACATGCTCGACACTCAAGCGACAGAGCTCATCGCTGCGAAAGCCACGCCAGAACCCCAGCAGGATCAGCGCCGTGTCGCGTTTGGCGCGCAGCCACCCAGGCCGGTCCTGCTTGTCACGGGCTTCGCTGGCTTCACGCTCAAGCGACGCCACCACCTGCTCCAGGTGCTTGAGCTGCAACGGCTCGGCCTGCCGCTCCCGCGCAGGGTGCACGGCGCGGATACCCTTGAGTACCTTGCGCACCACCGGCGCCTTGGTCGGATCGGCAAACCCCTGGCTGGTGTGCCACTGCGCCAGTGCTGAGAGCCGCAACTTCAGCGTGTTGACGGCCAGCACGCCCGCGTGCGCAACCAGGTAGCGCGCCACGCTGTCGCTGGTGGCGGGCAGGAAGCCACCCCAACTGACCTCGAAATGCTCAATGGCCGCGCGATAGCTACGGCGCGTGTTGTCACGGGTCGCGGCGTTGAGGTAACGATCAAGATCACTCATGGCAGGGCCTATTCGTACTGCGAACGCCTGGTTCGACGCTAAAAATGCTGATGACACGGGATAATACGCCAATATCCCATCTGTTAAATCATGAATTTAAAGCAGTTTTTAGCTGTGATATAGTATGTAAATACATACCCTGTACCACAGTACGAAATCGACGGAGACCCCATGGCTCGTGGTGGCATAAACAAAGCAGTCGTTCAGACGGCACGCCTGGCGATCCTCGCCCGTGGCGAAAACCCCAGCATCGACGCCGTGCGCATCGAAATGGGCAATACCGGCTCGAAAACCACCATTCACCGCTATCTCAAGGAGCTGGACGAAAGCGAGACCCGCCAGACCATCACCGAAGCCCCCATTGATGATGAGCTTGGCGAATTGGTGGCACGGCTCGCCCAGCGCCTGAAAGAGAAGGCCCAGGAGCCCATCGACCTCGCCCTGGCGCAGTTTGAGCAGCACAAACGCGCCCTGCTCACTCAGCTTGAAACGTTGCAAGGAGCCCATGATCAGCTGCAACAGCAGTTCGATATCCAGGCCGCCGCCCTCGCCGAGGAAAGCGCCGCCCTGCAAACCGCCGGCACCAGCCTGCAGACCGAGCAAACGCGCAACGCCGGGCTCAGCCAGGCGTGCAGCGATTACGAACTGAGGATCAAAGACAAGGACGAGCAGATTCGCTCCCTGGAAGACAAGCACCTGCACGCCCGAGATGCCCTTGAGCATTACCGCAATGCGGTCAAGGAGCAGCGTGAACAGGAGCAGCGCCGTCATGAAGGTCAGTTGCAGCAGGTACAAGCCGAGCTGCGCCAGGCCCAGCAGAGTGCGCTGGTGCGTCAGGACGAAATCACCCAATTGCATCGAGACAACGAACGCTTGTTGATCGAACACCGGGTGACCACGAAGGAGCTGAACGCATTGCAGGAGCAACGGCGCAAAGACCAGGCCTTGCAACTCGAGCTGAACGAGAAGATCAGCCAGGTCGACAGCGAGCGCACACTGCTTCAGGAGCGCCTGCGGGTGGCGCTGCTGGAAAGCCAGTCACGCCAGGCAGCGCTGACTGAGCATCAGCAGGCCAACAAGGCGCTGGAGCTGGACCTTCTCAAGGCCCAGGCCAGTATTGAAGCGTTGCGTCTGGCCGCCGTCGTTGCAACGACGCCAGAGGCAACCGGCGAAACCTGATCAGTCCGCCACAGGCGTGCGCATGGTGACGAACTCTTCCGCCGACGTCGGGTGCACGCCAATGGTCTCGTCGAAATGCTGTTTGGTCGCGCCGGCCTTGAGCGCGATCGCCAGGCCCTGCACGATTTCGCCGGCATCGGGCCCGACCATGTGGCAGCCCAGCACTTTGTCGGTGTCGGCATCGACCACCAGCTTCATCAGGGTCTTTTCCTGACAGTCCGTCAGGGTCAGCTTCATCGGCCGGAAACGGCTCTCGAAGATCTGCACCTTATGGCCGTTCTTCTTCGCCTCCTCTTCCGTAAGGCCCACCGTACCGATATTCGGCAGGCTGAACACAGCCGTCGGAATCATCGCGTAATCCACCGGACGGTACTGCTCGGGCTTGAACAGGCGACGCGCCACCGCCATGCCTTCGGCCAGGGCGACCGGCGTCAATTGGACGCGGCCGATCACATCGCCAATGGCCAGGATCGACGGCTCGCTGGTTTGATACAGCTCGTCCACGCTGACGAAGCCACGCTCATCGAGGGTGACACCGGTATTTTCCAGGCCCAGATTGTCCAGCATCGGGCGCCGGCCGGTGGCGTAGAACACGCAGTCGGCTTCCAGCACCCGACCGTCTTTCAAGGTGGCCTTGAGACTGCCATCGGCTTGCTTGTCGATGCGCTCGATGTCGGCATTGAACTGCAGGTCCAGGCCGCGTTTGGTCAGCTCTTCCTGCAAGTGCTTGCGCACCGAACCATCGAAGCCGCGCAGGAACAGGTCACCGCGATACAGCAACGACGTCTGCGCGCCCAAACCATGGAAAATGCCCGCGAACTCAACGGCGATATAGCCACCGCCTACCACCAGTACGCGCTTTGGCAGCTCTTTGAGAAAGAACGCTTCATTGGAGCCAATGGCATGTTCGCGGCCTGGAATGTCCGGAATCTGCGGCCAGCCGCCCGTGGCGATCAGGACATGCTTGGCGGTGAAGCGCTCGCCATTGATTTCCACCTGGTGCGGATCCACCATTCGCGCATGCCCTTCGTGCAGGGTCACGCCGCTGTTGACCAGCAGGTTGCGATAGATACCGTTGAGACGGTTGATCTCCCTGTCTTTGTTGGCGATCAGGGTCGCCCAGTCAAAGTTCGCCTCACCCAACGACCAGCCGAAACCGCTGGCCTGTTCGAAGTCCTCGGCAAAATGTGCGCCGTACACCAATAGCTTCTTCGGCACGCAGCCGACATTCACACAGGTACCGCCCAGGTAGCGGCTTTCCGCCACGGCCACCTTGGCGCCAAAACCTGCGGCAAAGCGCGCCGCGCGAACACCGCCGGAACCGGCGCCAATTACATACAGGTCAAAATCATAGGCCATTTCATTCTCCTCGGCAGGACACCAGCATACCGACTTACATGGGGCTGAAAAACGAAAAAGCCACCCGAAGGTGGCTTTCAGTTGAAACAGATCGGCAAGCGTGAAATCAGTACGCCTTGCCAGTCTTGTAGAAGTGCTCGTAGCAGAAGTTGGTCGCCTCGATGTAGCCTTCAGCGCCGCCGCAGTCGAAACGCTGGCCCTTGAACTTGTAGGCAATCACGCAACCATCTTTGGCCTGCTTGAGCAGGGCGTCGGTGATCTGGATCTCGCCGCCCTTGCCTGGCTCGGTTTCTTCGATCAGCTTGAAGATGTCCGGGGTCAGGATGTAGCGGCCGATGATCGCCAGGTTCGACGGTGCATCTTCCGGCGCTGGCTTCTCGACCATGTCACGCACGCGGATCAGGCCATCACCAATGTCGTCGCCGGCGATCACGCCGTACTTGTTGGTTTCCGCCGGGTTGACTTCCATTACGGCGACGATGGTGCAGCGGTATTTCTGGTAGAGCTTGACCATCTGGGTCAGCACGCCGTCGCCTTCCAGGTTTACGCACAGGTCATCGGCCAGTACCACGGCAAACGGTTCGTCACCGATCAGCGGGCGACCGGTGAGGATGGCGTGGCCGAGGCCTTTCATCTGGGTCTGACGGGTGTAGGAGAACGAGCACTCGTCGAGCAGCTTGCGAATACCAACCAGGTATTTTTCCTTGTCGGTGCCCTTGATCTGGTTTTCCAACTCATAGCTGATGTCGAAGTGGTCTTCCAGTGCGCGCTTACCGCGGCCGGTCACGATGGAGATTTCATTCAAGCCGGCATCCAGTGCCTCTTCGACGCCGTACTGAATCAGTGGCTTGTTCACCACCGGCAGCATCTCTTTGGGCATGGCTTTGGTCGCTGGCAGGAAGCGAGTGCCGTAACCGGCTGCCGGGAACAAGCATTTCTTGATCATATGAGTCCTTACAAAGGGCTGTGCGTACGGAATTCGGCGCAGTCTAATCAGGCCGCAGTCACCTTACAATGGGTCCTGCTGGCGCCGCGATGTCATCATAGAGAAAAAATGTCGGCGTAAGTTCCGCTGATCTTTCAACCGGCAGGCTGGCCGGCGCTCAAATGTTGATTTTCCAAAGGGCCTGATCCTTTGTAGCACGCTTTTCCAAGCCTGGCACCGGGCTGGAATTACTTGGGCAACGGCGGGGTATTTGCGGCTATCATTGCACCCTTGAATCAGCTTACGAGATTGCTAATTAGATGTCAGAACCCAAAGGCGTAAACGGCTACCTGATCACCCAGCGTGCGGACGGTTGGCACTTGATCAACTTCCATGGCGACAGCGTCGCGGGCGTTTTCGAGACTGAAAGCATGGCGATTGCGGTGGCTGAGGTATTCGTGGATGAAGCCGGTCACGCGTCGAGCAAGCGGCCGAAGGGCAAGTAAGCCACGCGGTCTTGCAGCAAAAGCCCCGCAGAGCGGGGCTTTTTTTGTGTTTGGCTGTACCTAGATGGCAGTTCGCTATAATCTTCCGCCAACGCCCCACGTCCGTGTCAGCGCTCTCCCCCACACCTTCGAAGACGACTCTCTATGAACAAGATGCTGGCTATGAACAAGATCCTGGCACTCACTGCGGTATTGGCGCTGGCCGGTTGCACCACCACCTCCGACACTTACCTGAAAAATGGTGAACAAGGCCTGACCATCGACTGCTCGGGCGAAGCCAATTCATGGGCCAGTTGCTATGAGAAAGCCGACGCCTCCTGCGCGGGCACCGGTTACCGCATCGTCGGCACCGACGGCACTCCGTCACTCAAGGAAAGCGAGCAGACCCTGGGCAAGGATGTAGGCAATTTCAAAGGCCGCAGCGTCGTGGTGGTGTGCAAGTAAGCCTTGGTGTTACAGGTGAACTTCGGCGAATTTGATCCCCAGGCCGCGCAGGGTTTCGATCAAGTCATCGAGGCGCGGGAATGACTCGACCTCATCCTGATCGTCCACCAGGAAGTAACTGCGGCCGTCACTTTTCTTGAAGAAGACAATCCACTCGCCCAGGTCGGCAGGGTTCTGGATGACGTGGGTCGCCGTGATCTGACCTTCGGCATGGCGGGCTTTGACGTGTTCTCGCTTCATAATGGGATATTCCAGGCGGTGCGATGCTGCCCAGATGGGTTTGAGCGGCATTCTTGTAGGCAGTGACCGACAGTTTAACGGATGCTCTGCCGATCGACACGCCATTGGGCCTTCTCATCAGCACGCTCGGCTTTATAGCCTCAATACCGAATAACGCATAAAAAACCCCACCGGGCAGGCGCGAAGAGGCTCGTCCTGTCGGGTGGGGTTCTCATCGGATTCAGTTCGTGGACATACGCCCTGGCTTAACCGGAAATGCAATCCTCCCCGGCTTTTTTCACGTCGCCCGGCCGAATCGGCACGTTGGACATGCTTTCATAGAGCTTGATGCTGCTGCCGCTGGAGCGGTCCTCGATTTCGAAGATCGCTGATGGATCGGACGAAAATTTCTGCGGCACGATCACTTGAATACCTTCCTTATGCGGTTCGATCTGTGGCGGACGACGTGTCGCCTCCAACTTGCGCACGACGCACGCCGCATACTCCTGCGGCTTTTTCCCGGAAATGACCACCAACGTGGGTGGGGTCTGCTTGATATCTGCAACCGAAGCACACCCAGCGATTGCCAAGGCCAGCACCAACACACTCCACTTCATACTAAAACCTCCGATAAAGACCCTACGACAGCGGGTATAGGAAATTTCTCCCGCCAATGTAGGATTTATCTCTAAAAACTCGGTAAATAACTGTTTTAAATTGTCGAAGTCGTCGACGACGGCCCGATAATAAACGCGCTGGGGCTGATAAACTCCATCTTAACCTACGTATCGTTCTGATTTTTCAGAAAAAGCCCTTCTGGAGACACCCCATGAAATTCATCCACCAGCGTGAGCACCTCAACGAGGGAGACATTGTCGTCATCGAATGCTCACAGACCTGTAATATTCGTCTAATGAGCGATGCGAATTTTCGCAGTTTCAAGAACGGTGGCCGGCATACCTACCACGGTGGCGCCTTCGATAAATTCCCGGCGAAAATCACCGCGCCCAGCACCGGTTTCTGGAACATCACCCTGGATGTGGTCACGCGCCGCGCCATCAGCGTTACCCGCAAACCGGCGCTGTCCCACAAGATTCGCATCGTTCGTCGCACCAGCACCAAGCTGAGCTGACCTGAACACCGTAAGGAAAAAAGCTGTGAACACCACCAAATACGTCATCAAGTACAAGCTCAACGGCGAACGTCGCTTCGAATTTGCCCAACTGACCAGCAACAGCGTCGAGGAGGCCCGGCAGGCCCTGGCGAAAATCCACGATGCCAGCGACGAGATTACTGACATCAACGTGAGCAAGGCGCTGTAAGCCATGGCCGGGCCTACCGCTGACCTGTTCGCCGATGAGGCCTTGCAGCAACCGGCAAGGCGCGAACAGATTGGCGAAGAGTCTTACGTCCTGGGAGGTTACGCCCTGCCCTGGATTGAGCGTTTATTACCCGAATTGCGGCGTGTCCTGGCCCAGTCGCCGTTTCGGCAAATGGTCACGCCCGGCGGCTTTACCATGTCGGCCGCGCTGAGCAGTTGTGGCGCGCTGGGCTGGACCACCGACACGCGCGGCTACCGCTACAGCGCCCTCGACCCGCGCAGCCAGCAACCCTGGCCGGCAATGCCCGACGCGCTGCGCGAATTGGCCATCTCGGCGGCAAACGCGGCGGGTTTCAGCGATTTCTCGCCGGATGCCTGCCTGATCAACCGCTACGTACCCGGCGCCAAAATGTCGCTGCATCAGGACAAGAACGAGCAGCGCTATGACGCGCCAGTGGTGTCGGTGTCCCTCGGCCTGCCGGCGATTTTCCTGTTCGGCGGCCATCAGCGCAGTGACAAGACGCAAAAAGTCTCGCTGTTCCACGGTGATGTGGTGGTCTGGGGTGGAGTGGATCGCCTGCGTTTTCATGGCGTGATGCCGATCAAGCAAGGCGAGCACCCGATCATGGGACCGCAACGCATCAACCTGACCTTTCGCACCGCCGGCTGATTTGACCGCAAGCTTCGGAGTGTCGAGCGCCAACTGTCGGGTTAATCTGCCGATCACCACTCAAGAGTGCAGGCCATGAACCACTCACTAGACCCACGCTGGGCCGCCATCGTTGCCCGCGATGCCAAAGCCGATGGACTGTTTGTCTACGCTGTGAAAACCACCGGCGTGTACTGCCGCCCCAGCAGCGCCTCACGTTTGCCGCGCCCGGAAAATGTCGAATTCTTCGACACCCCGGCACTCGCCGAAGCTGCCGGTTATCGTCCCAGCCGCCGCGCCGCCGGCGACCAGACTCAACTGGCCGCCCACCATGCAAAGCTGGTCGCCGACGCGTGTCGCCAGATAGAACAGGCCGAAACACCGCCCAGCCTGGAGGCCCTCGCCCGCCAGGCCGGCTTGAGTTCGTTCCATTTCCATCGCGTGTTCAAAGCCATCACCGGCCTCACCCCCAAGGGCTACGCCGGCGCCCTGCGCTCACGCAAGGTGCGTGATGGGCTCAAAGCGCAGCAGTCGGTCACCGATACGCTGTACGACGCCGGCTTCAATTCCAACAGCCGCTTTTACGCGGCGGCTGACCAGGTGCTGGGCATGAAGCCGCAGGAGTACAAGGCCGGCGGTGCCAACAACCTGATTCGCTTTGCCGTGGGCCAATGCTCACTGGGAGCGATTCTGGTGGCGCAGAGTCAACGCGGCGTGTGTGCGATTTTGCTGGGTGACGATCCGGATACGCTGGTGCGCGACCTGCAGGACCAATTCCCCAACGCCGAACTGGTCGGCGCGGATCGGGATTTCGAACAATTGATCGCCCAGGTCGTGGGCTTTATCGAAGCGCCCGCCCTGGGCCTGGACTTGCCGCTGGATCTACGCGGCACGGCCTTCCAAGAACGAGTGTGGCAGGCGCTGCGGGATATTCCGGTGGGCAGCACGGCCAGCTACGCGCAGATTGCCCAGCGTATCGGCGCGCCCACGGCATTTCGCGCAGTGGCCCAGGCCTGTGGCGCCAACCACTTGGCGGTGGCAATCCCCTGCCACCGCGTGGTGCGCAGCGACGGCGCGCTGTCCGGCTACCGCTGGGGCGTAGAGCGCAAGCGCACGCTGCTGGCGCGGGAAACCTCGGACTGACCCGGCTGCATAAAGCACTGCCCTCGTCCAGTGAATAAAACAGAGTGGCCGGGTGCCAAGGGGCCTGTTAAAACAGCGAAAAGCCTCACTGACGCTGGAGACGCACCCCATGAGCACCTGGCCAGACACGCGCATTCTCGACCTGCTGGGCATCGACGTGCCCATCATCCAGGCCCCCATGGCGGGCGCGACCACCACCGCCATGGTGATTGCCGCCAGCCAGGCCGGCGCACTGGGCTCCATGCCTGCCGCTGCGCTGAGCATCGAGCAACTGCGTGAGGCGTTGACCGCCATCCGCCAGGCCGGCACCCGCCCGGTCAATGTCAACTTCTTCTGCCACCAGGCGCCCGCAGCGAACGAGGAACACGAGCGGCGCTGGAAAGCGCTGCTGGAGCCCTACTACCGCGAGCTGAGCGCCGATTTTGATGCGCCGACCCCGGTCTCCAATCGTGCGCCCTTCAATGAAGCGGCGTGTGAAGTGATCGAAACCTTTCGCCCCGACGTCGTCAGCTTTCACTTTGGCCTGCCGGAAAAAGCCTTGCTGGACCGGGTAAAAGCCACCGGAGCCAAGGTACTTTCATCGGCGACGACGGTCGAGGAAGCGATCTGGCTGGAACAGCACGGCTGTGATGCGATTATCGCAATGGGCCTTGAGGCCGGTGGCCACCGCGGCATGTTCCTCAGTGACGACCTCAACAGCCAGATCGGCTTGATGGCGCTGCTGCCGCAAGTCGTCGACGCCGTCAGCGTGCCGGTGATCGCGGCCGGTGGTATCGCGGATTCGCGCGGAATGCTCGCCGCGTTTGCCTTGGGCGCCTCGGCGGTGCAGATCGGCACGGCGTACCTGTTCACCCCCGAAGCCAGCGTCAGCGCTTCCCACCACCATGCCTTGCGCCATGCCCAGGCCAGCGAAACGGCCCTCACCAACCTGTTCACCGGGCGCCCAGCACGGGGCATTGTCAACCGCGTGATGCGCGAGCTGGGCGCGATCAACCCCGCCGCGCCTGCCTTTCCACGGGCCGGTGGCGCATTGCTGCCGCTGAAGGCCAGGGACGAAGCCGGCTTCAGCAACCTGTGGGCGGGCCAGGCCTTGCGTCTGGGTCACGACCGCTCGACGTATGACCTGACCCGCGACCTGGCCGAGCAGGCATTGGCCAGGCTGCGCTAGGCCTGTCGGCACGTGGCGCAATTTCGTACTGTACCGGCAGCCGGTAACCGCTATATATTCTCGTACATAGCGGCAATCGGCCGTACACCCTCAAGGAGTTGCTTCATGATGATCCGCGCCGCGCGCCTGGCCCCCCTGCTTGCCGTCTTCGCCCTGGGTTCGGCGCAGGCCGATGAAGTGCAAGTGGCCGTCGCCGCCAACTTTACCGCGCCGATCCAGGCGATTGCCGCCGACTTCGAGAAAGACACCGGCCACAAACTGGTCGCGTCCTTCGGCGCCACCGGGCAGTTCTATACCCAGATCAAGAATGGCGCGCCGTTCCAGGTGTTCCTCAGTGCCGACGACACCACCCCGCAAAAACTCGAGGCCGAAGGCGATACCGTCAAGGGCTCGCGCTTCACCTACGCGGTCGGCACCCTGGCCCTGTGGTCGGCGAAAGAAGGCTACGTGGATGCCCAGGGTGAAGTGCTCAAGCACAATGCGTTCAAGCACCTGTCCATCGCCAACCCGAAAGCCGCGCCGTACGGCCTGGCCGCCACTCAGGTGCTGGCCAAGGAAGGCCTGACTGACAAGGTCAGGGACAAAATCGTCGAAGGCCAGAACATCACCCAGGCCTATCAGTTCGTCTCCACCGGCAACGCCGAGTTGGGCTTCGTGGCGCTGTCGCAGATTTACAAGGATGGCAAGTTGTCCAGCGGTTCGGCGTGGATCGTACCGTCGTCCCTGCACGACCCGATCAAACAAGACGCGGTGATCCTCACCAAAGGCAAGGACAGCGCCGCCGCCAAGGCCCTGGTCGATTATTTGAAAGGCCCGAAGGCCGCTGCGGTAATCAAGTCTTACGGTTATGAACTGTAAATGCCGCTCACGAGTGCTGATTTTTCCGCGATCTGGTTGACGGTCAAACTGGCCTCGCTGACCACGGTGATCCTGCTGCTGATCGGTACGCCAATCGCCCTTTGGCTGTCGCGCACCCGTTCCTGGTGGCGCGGGCCCGTCGGTGCAATCGTCGCACTGCCGTTGGTGCTGCCGCCGACGGTCATCGGCTTCTATCTGCTGTTGACCATGGGGCCCAATGGCTACGTCGGCCAGTTCACCCAGTGGCTGGGCCTGGGCACTCTGACTTTCAGCTTCGCCGGGCTGGTGATCGGCTCGGTGATCTACTCCATGCCCTTCGTGGTGCAACCGTTGCAAAACGCGTTCTCGGCCATCGGCACGCGCCCGCTGGAAGTGGCGGCGACCTTGCGTGCGGGCCCGTGGGATACGTTTTTCACGGTGATCCTGCCGTTGGCTCGCCCAGGTTTTATCACCGCGTCGATTCTCGGCTTCGCCCATACCGTCGGCGAGTTCGGCGTGGTGCTGATGATCGGCGGCAATATCCCGGACAAGACCCGGGTGGTCTCGGTGCAGATCTACGACCATGTCGAAGCCATGGAATATGCCCAGGCCCACTGGCTGGCCGGGGCGATGGTGGTGTTCGCGTTCCTTGTATTGCTGGCACTCTACTCCAGCCGTAAAACCAAAATGGGCTGGAGCTGATCGCGATGATTGAGGTACGCCTGCACCTGAAGTACACAGGCTTTGCGCTGGACGTGGAGCTGCAATTGCCGGGCCGTGGCGTCACCGCCCTTTTCGGCCCTTCCGGCTCCGGCAAGACCACCTGCCTGCGCTGTATCGCCGGCCTGGAGCGCGCCGATGACGGCGTTGTGCAGATCAACGACGAGGTCTGGCAAGACAGCCGTAACGGGGTGTTCGTGCCGCCGCACAAACGCGCCCTGGGCTACGTCTTCCAGGAGGCGAGCCTGTTTCCCCATCTGTCGGTGCAGGCCAATCTGGCGTTCGGCCTCAAGCGCATCCCACGTGCGCAGCGGCGCGTGGATATGGCCCAGGCCACTGAGCTGCTGGGTATCGCTCACTTGCTTGCGCGCGACCCGCAGCACCTGTCCGGTGGTGAACGCCAGCGCGTCGGCATCGCCCGCGCCCTGCTCACCAGTCCCCGCTTGCTGCTGATGGATGAACCCCTGGCGGCCCTCGACAGCCAGCGCAAAAACGAAATCCTGCCTTACCTCGAACGCCTGCACGACGAACTGGATATTCCGGTGCTGTACGTCAGCCATGCCCAGGACGAAGTGGCGCGCCTGGCCGACCACCTCGTCCTGCTCGGCGACGGCAAGGCCCTGGCCAGCGGCCCCATCGGCGAAACCCTGGCGCGCCTCGACCTGCCCCTGGCGCGGGGCGACGATGCCGGTGTGGTCGTCACTGGCCGCGTGATTGCCTACGACGAGCACTATCAGTTGCTCACCCTGCAACTGCCCGATTGCCTCTTGCAGATACGCGTAGCCCACACGCCGATGGCTTTGGGCACACAGTTGCGGGTGAAGATTCAGGCACGGGACGTAAGCCTCAGCCACCAGGCGCAAGCGCACAGCAGCATCCTCAACCGCCTGCCGGTGACGGTCATCCAGGACGTCGCAGCGGATAACAACGCCCATGTACTGGTGCGCCTGAATGCCGCCGGCACACCGTTGCTGGCACGCATCACGCGGTTCTCGCGGGACCAGTTGAATGTGCAGCCGGGGCAAGTGCTGTGGGCGCACATCAAGGCGGTGGCGGTGCTCGCCTAAACCATTTGGCACGACCGCAGGACGACGCGGTCAATCAGACATACCGGCCTGATCCGTTGCCAAGGAACCCGCACCATGCCCGACTCTTCGCTGCCTGCCGATCTGCCCCGCGACCTGCACTATGTTGACGACAGCCAACCCGGCATTCGCCGCAAAAAGCTGCGCGGCAAGTTCCAGTATTTCCGCCCCGACGGCGAGCGCATCACCGATGCCGATGAGATCAAGCGCCTGAATGCGCTGGCGGTGCCGCCCGCCTACACCGATGTGTGGATCTGCGCCGACCCGCGTGGTCACCTGCAAGCCACCGGCCGCGACGCCCGTGGTCGCAAGCAGTACCGCTACCATGCGCGCTGGCGCGAGGTGCGTGACAGCGACAAGTACGCACGTCTGCAGGCGTTCGGCGCGGCCCTGCCCAAGTTGCGCAAACAATTGGAAGCACAGATCGCCCAGCCCGGATTCACCCGCGACAAGGTGCTGGCCACGGTGGTGATGTTGCTTGATGCCACGCTGATCCGCGTCGGCAATACCCAGTACGCCCGCGACAACAAATCCTACGGTTTGACCACCCTGCGCAACCGTCACGTGGACATCAAGGGCAGCGAGATAAAATTCCAGTTTCGCGGCAAGAGCGGCGTGGAGCATCAGATCAGCGTCAAGGACCGACGCCTGGCCAGTGTGGTCAAGCGGTGCATGGAACTGCCCGGGCAGAACCTGTTCCAGTACCTGGACGAAAACGGCGAGCGCCATACCGTCAGCTCCCAGGACGTCAACGCGTACCTGCACAGCCTGACCGGCGAGGATTTCACCGCCAAGGACTACCGCACCTGGGCCGGCACGGCCATGGCGCTGGCGGTGTTGCGCGAATTGGCGTGGCAACCGGAGTCCGACGCCAAGCGCCATGTGGTGGCGATGGTCAAGGACGTCGCACGGCAACTGGGCAATACGCCGGCGGTGTGTCGCAAGTGCTATATCCACCCGGCGGTGCTCGAGCATTTCAGCCTGGGTGAGCTGTCCAAGCTGCCCAAGCCAAGGGTGCGCAAGGGCCTCAAGGCCGAAGAAGTCGCCCTGGCGATGTTCCTTGAGCAACTGGTCGCAGACTTGCCCAAGCCCGCCAAGGTGGGTTAGCCTCCAAAGCCCCTATGACTCCCGGGATGATTGCCGACGTGAACAACTAAGCCTTCCAAAAATGCATCTGCAACGAGCCGCCTGGCGCGCTTGTTGGCCTGTTCGACATTTTCCTGGAGGTGCTGATGACTCACGTCAACCGGCTGCCCGCATTGATTTCCCTGCAACACCTGTGTTTCCAGTTCGCCAATGGCGAAACCGTGCTGGAAGACCTCAATCTGTCCATAGACCGGGCCCCCACCGGAATCGTCGGTCGCAACGGGCGCGGCAAAAGTATCCTGGCGCAATTGATGGCCGGCATCCTGCAGCCCACCTCCGGTACGTTGAAAGCCCCGGCCCATGTGGTGTATGTGCCCCAGAACGTGGTGGTGCGACCCGGTGCGAGCGTCGCGGACCTCACCGGTACCGCCCAGTGCCTGGCCGCCCTTGAACGCATGAATCAGGGCGTGGCCCTGGCCGGCGACTTGGCGCTGATCGATGAGCGCTGGGACCTGGCCGAACGCCTGCGTAGCGCCCTTGATACGGCGGGGTTGCCATCGCTCAGCGCCGCGTCTCAGGTCGATCAACTCAGCGGTGGACAACTGGCCAGGGTGGCGCTGATCGGTGCTTTGCTCGCGGCGCCGCCGTTGCTGATCCTCGATGAGCCCAGCAACCACCTCGACAGTGGCGGGCGGGCCTGGCTGCTGCGGCAATTGGCCGCCTGGCGCGGTGGTCTGGTGGTGGTCAGCCATGATCGGCAGTTGCTCAACACCATGGGCCGGATCATCGAACTGTCCCCGCTCGGTGTGCAGGCTTACGGCGGCAACTACGCCGCCTATCTTGAGCAACGCGACGCGCAACAGCAGGCGGCTACCGCAGCGTGGGAATACGCCCGCGAGCAGCGCAGCCGCGAACGTCAACGCTTGCAAAAGGCCCATGACAGCCTGCAGCGCCATGCGGCGCGCTCACGCAAACAGGCAGAGACCGCCAACGTCGACCGCTTTACCAGGGCACGCTGGAAGAGCGCGGCCACGCAAATCGTCAGCGCACGGGGCAGCGCCCATCGCGATCACAAAGACACCCTCGACGCGCAGGTGCGCCAGGCCTACGCACGTGTGGTGGACGAGACGCCGACCCTGCTCGCCCTGCCCGGTTCGGCGCTGGCCAACGGTCGCCAGGTGGTCAGCCTGCACCAGGCGCAGTTGCCCTGGCTGGACCCGCGTGCACCTTCGACCTACCTGAGCCTGGACCTGACCGGACCGGTGCGCGTGGCAGTGCGTGGGCCGAACGGTTGCGGCAAATCCAGCTTGCTCAAGCTGCTTGCCGGGCAATGGCACGCCGTCAGTGGCACCTGCGCGGTCACGGTGCCCTGCGCTTATATCGACCAGCACCTGACGCTGCTGGACGACCAGCGCAGTATCGTCGAACAGCTCAACCTGCTCGAAACACCACTGATGGAAGCTGAACTGCGCACACGCCTGGCCTTGCTGCAGCTGGATGCCCGGCGCGTGACCCAACCCGCCGGGCAACTCAGCGGTGGCGAGCGGTTGAAGGCGGCGATGGCGATCGCTTTATGGCGCGGGGCACCGGCGCAACTGTTGCTGTTGGACGAACCGACCAATCACTTGGACCTGGAGACGGTGGTGGCCTTTGAACAGGCCTTGCAGGGATTTACTGGCGCGCTGATGGCGGTGTCCCACGACGAGGCGTTCCTGCAGGCGATCCAACCCAGCCATTACTTGAGCTGGTACAGCACCGGGTGGCGCCTGGAGCCTGTGTGATCTGATTGCACGCCGTGGCAAAGCGTCCTAGGGTAGTGGCCGGATAATCTCACTGGAAACCGGCCGATGCTGCCTTCACCCGTCAAGCCTTACGCCAATGCCGCGCTCGCCCATCGACAACGCTGGCGTGGACGCGTGGGCCTCCTGCTGGTGGCTGGTTTGTCGGTACTTGCCGGCATGACCGATGCCATTGGTTTCATGGCCAGCGGCGATTTTGTCTCGTTCATGAGCGGCAACACCACGCGCCTGGCGGTCGCGATCAGTGCAGGCGACGGGGTGCTGACCGCACGCTTGGTATTGCTGGTTGCCACCTTCATCATCGGCAACGCGTTGGGGGTGATTGTCAGCCGCTTGAGCAAGCGCCACGCGCTGCCCCTGCTGCTCAGCATCGGCGCCCTGCTCTGTGGTGCGGCCCTGCTGCCATGGTCCGATACGCTGCCCGCGCTGTTGGCAGCGATTATCGCCATGGGCATGCTTAACGCGGCTGTCGAACAAGTCAATGGCGTGCCCGTGGGGCTCACCTATGTCACCGGGGCGCTCTCACGCTTCGGTCGCGGGCTGGGCCGCTGGTTGATGGGCGAACGCCGCAATGGCTGGCGCATGCAGCTGGTGCCGTGGGCAGGGATGTTTGTCGGCGCGGTGATCGGGGCGCTGCTGGAACAGCAGATCGGGCTGCGCGCGCTGTGGGTCAGTGGCGCGCTGGCGGGGTCACTGGGCCTGGCGACCCTGGCGATACCCCGGCGCTGGCAGTTGGGTTTCATGCCACGCTGAACAGCAGAGTATGGAAAAAAGGTGCCCGCCCGACGTTTCGGCCTCGACATCCGTGTACCGGTAAAGAGCCATCACGTCGGGCGAGCCGGTGAATAATAAGCCAATGCCCGACGGCTGTCCCGCCGGGCGTTTCTGAATATGACTAAGGCAAGGTATTACAGACAAGTGGCGAGCGCAGCCAGACGACGTTTGGCGGGCATCGTGTCCTCTGCGGCGTAATACTTGACGGTAGAACCTGCGCCCGTGCTCAGCACATCCACAAAGTAATCACCGCCCGTGGTGTACACCGTAAAGCCCCCGGCCTCGGTGGCTTCCTTGAAGCCGCCGGCATCGACGCCGAACACGCCTTCGTCCTGCCAGCCGTACTGAATGCATTGGGCGACCACCAGGGTGGCCTTGTCCGACGCCATGGTCTTGTACGGGCTGCCCGCACGCGCCTCCTTCATCTTCGAACCCGCGCAGCCGGCCAGCGTCGCCAGTACCACTGCGCCTATCACCACTTTGTACATGCCTGTGCTTCCTTGGAAAAACCGTGACTCTACCATTGCGCCGCCGCCAACTGACGCGCCCATGAACTTTGTTTCACTGTAAAGGCAAAGCCGGCCGCTTATAGTGGCCACGCTCATTTTTAGAAGTCTCCCTTCTGCCCGCCCTCCCGCGGGCTTTTTTTCGCCTGCGGTTCACAACCACCAGCGCAGCAGATAAAACAGCGCCATGCTCGACAGCACCGTGACCAGCACGCTGCGCGTCCACAGCATCAACCCCACGGCGCAGATCCCGGCCAGCAGGTAGGGGTTGCTCGGGCTCAGGTTGAGCTGGTGGTCTTTGATGAAAATAATCGGCCCGCAAATCGCGGTGAGCATGCCCGGTACGGCAAACCCGAGGAACTCACGCGTCCCCCGATTGAGCCGTACCGGCAGGCGCGGCTCGATAAACAGGTAGCGGTTGAAAAACACCACCAGCGCCATTGCCACAATCATCAGGTAGATCATCGCTGCCCGACTCCCATGCGTTTGCAGGCGAACCCTGCACTCATCCCCAATACGCCCGAGACCACCACCGCCGATTCCCAGTGCAGGTAACTGAGCCACACCGAACACAACAGCGAGACGGCGACGCAGACCAGCGTCGGCACGTCGCGCACCACCGGCGTGATCAGCGCGATAAAGGTCGCGGCAATCGAAAACTCCAGCCCCAACTGGTCGAGGCCGGGAATGCTTTTGCCCAGCACAATGCCTGCCAGGGTGAACAGGTTCCAGATGATATAGAACGTGAGGCCCACACCCAGGGCATACCAGCGATTGAAGGTCTGGCGGTCATAGTGGTTGACCAGGGCAAAGAACTCGTCGGTCAACAGAAAGCCCAGGCTCATGCGCCAGCGAGTGTTGAGCGAGGACAGCGTCGGGCGCATGTGCATGCCGTAGAGCAAATGCTGGGAAGTCAGCAGCAAGGTGGTCAGCACGATGGAGATCAGGCTGGCGCCGCTTTTGACCATGCCGATCGCCACCAGTTGGGCCGCGCCGGCAAACACGATGGCGGACAAGCCCTGGGCTTGCAGCGGCGTGAACTGCGCATCGATGGCCATGGAGCAGGCGAGCAACCCCCAGGGGGCGCAGGCCAGGGATAACGGAATGACAGCAATCGCGCCACGTGTGAACGCGTCATAAGGGAGGGCAGCAGGCATGGACGGGGCTCATCGACAAACAGTCGGCCAGCATGCCGGTGCACGCGGGGGCTTGTCTTGAACGATCTTGCTCAGGCCAGTTTTACCGAGACCAGTTCCACCGAGTCGCGCGCTTCGCGCAGTTCGTAGGCGTCCTGGTTCAACCGGTGGATGGTGTTGAGCAGGCGCTGGCGCAGCACTTCATCGCCGAGTTTTTCGACGGCACGCATCAAGTCAAACGCCGCGGTTTCGTTATTATCCGCGACGGAATCCAGGGTTTTGCGCAGGTTACGAGTGGCTCGGGTCACGCGGGAGCTTCCTTCATCAGCAATGGGCGGGCACTTTAGGACATTGATGTTTCATTTTAATTTCAATCACTTGTGGTCGATCATCGGGCAGTTGATCCACGTCAACCGAAATCAGGATTTGACCTACGTGGCCCTTTATCCGCAATCCTGTTCAAATGCTGGCCGCTGCCGCCTGAGCACGTCCGACGCTATTAATCCTGCGCGTGCGCGAACTTTACGTAGGCGAACTGATCCATGCCTTGGATGACAGCCGGCCCTGCTGGCAGAACGACGCGCCGCGTCCGGATGCACTGGGCGACAGACCATAACCGGCCAGCACCTGCTGCTGAGCCATCGGAGCGTTAATTCATGCTTGTCGCAATTGCGATTTTCCTTGTCACCATCGTGCTGGTCATCTGGCAACCCAAGGGCCTGGGCGTGGGCTGGAGCGCCAGCCTGGGCGCGATCCTGGCCCTGGCCTGCGGGGTGATCAGCCTGGCGGATATCCCGGTGGTGTGGCACATCATCTGGAACGCTACCGGCACCTTTGTCGCCTTGATCATCATCAGCCTGTTGCTGGATGAAGCCGGGTTCTTTGCCTGGACCGCGCTGCATGTGGCGCGCTGGGGGCGTGGCCGAGGCCGGCGCCTGTTTGCCTATATGGTGCTGCTCGGCGCACTGGTGTCGGCGCTGTTCGCCAATGACGGCGCGGCGTTGATCCTCACCCCGATTGTGATGTCGATGCTGCTGGCCCTGCGTTTTTCTCCGGCGGCGACGCTGGCATTCGTCATGGGCGCAGGCTTTATCGCCGACACGGCGAGCCTGCCGCTGGTGGTGTCGAACCTGGTGAATATCGTCTCGGCGGATTATTTCAAGATCGGCTTCAACGAATATGCCGCCGTGATGGTGCCGGTGAACCTGGTCAGCGTCGCTGCGACCCTGGCGGTGCTGCTGTGGTTTTTCCGCCGCGATATTCCGCAGAGCTACGACCCGGCCGACCTGGAACAACCCGACAGTGCCATCCACGACCGTGCGACGTTTCGTGCCGGCTGGTGGGTGCTGGGTATTCTGCTGGTCGGCTGCTTCGCGCTGGAGCCCCTGGGCATTCCCATCAGCGCGATTTCCGCGGTCTGCGCCGTGCTGTTGCTGGTGATCGCCGCCAAGGGCCACACGATTTCCACGCGCAAGGTCTTGAAAGACGCGCCATGGCAAATCGTGGTCTTTTCCCTGGGCATGTACCTGGTGGTGTACGGCTTGCGTAACGCCGGCCTGACCGATTACCTGGCCACCTGGCTCGACACCTTCGCCGCCCACGGCGTGTGGGGCGCGGCCATGGGCACCGGTGTGCTGACCGCGCTGTTGTCCTCGGCGATGAACAACCTGCCAACGGTGTTGATCGGCGCGCTGTCCATCGAGTCCAGCCATGCCGTGGGCGTGGTCAAGGACGCAATGATCTACGCCAACGTGATCGGCAGCGACCTGGGCCCGAAAATCACCCCTATCGGCAGCCTCGCCACCCTGCTGTGGCTGCATATCCTGGCACGCAAGGGCATCACCATCACCTGGGGCTACTACTTCAAGGTCGGGATTGTGCTGACCGTGCCGGTGCTGTTGATCACCCTCGCCGCCCTCGCCTTGCGCCTGAGTGTCTGAGGAATGCCATTCAGTTGAGCGTATACGGCCGTCTGTAGGAGCGAGCTTGCTCGCGAAAAACGTCAACGATAACGCGTGCTTTCTAAATGAACGCGGTGCCTATGAGTTTTTCGCGAGCAAGAGCTAGGCGCCCGCTCTTGCACATTCAATGCTGCATGGTTTCCTGCCCTCGGACTGACGTATGCTTTCGCACTTTCTCGAAAGGACACGGGCATGCTGACGATCTTTTTCTACGCGCTGGTTTTCGGCTTTGTATTTTGCCTGTCTCCCGGCGCAGTGCTCGCCGAAACCCTGCGCCGTGGTTTGCTCCACGGTTTCACACCGGCCCTGTTGGTACAGGTTGGCTCGCTGGTGGGCGACGCCGTCTGGGCGGTGATCGGGCTGACGGGCATCGCGCTATTGATCCAGCATGAGGCGGTACGCGTGCCGCTGACGGTGATCTGCGCGCTTTACCTGGCCTGGCTGGGCATCCGCAGCCTGATCGATGCCTGGCAGCTACCTCAAGTCGAAAGCGCACCCGCCAGTTCGGCAAAAAACGCACTGGTCGTGGGCGCGACGATCTCCCTGGCCAACCCCAAGAACATCGTTTACTGGGGCGCCTTGGGCAGCGCGTTGTCGGGCATCGTTGGTGCTACTCCGAGCCATGGGCAAACGCTGATGTTTTTTGCAGGCTTTATGCTTGCGTCGGTGCTGTCCTGCTTTCTTACTGCCGCGCTGGTCAACTTGCTGCGCAAGAATGCTTCGCCGACTTGGCAACGCATCAGCTATGGCGCTTGCGGTATTGTATTGATTTATTTGGCAGTCCTCGCGGCACAGAGTATTTGAAGTTACATAGGCCGCCACTTATCTGAATAAATTCTGAATATCGACTCATTTAATTAACCATGCGTTGACATTCTGTAACTGCCTGAGTAAATTGCCCCTGCCCGCAACAGGGGCCTTTTTTAAACCTCACAAAAGAAGCCAATGGACACAGTATCTAGTCGCTGTCCGAGCACCGCCTCAGCGGGCGTCGGGCGCCAAACCCAGAACATGACGGGACTTGCCCTCCAGGCCCGGTAAGCTGCGCTAGAGCTTGATGCTCCACCGTAACTGCCTCGCCGGTCGCGTGTCCGGTCCCGAGGTGTGTTATGACCTTGCAAACCCTTGTTTTACCTGATGTATGCACCCTGGCCGCGGCCCTGCGCGCCAAGCTGCATCGTGCGCCTACTGGCTTGCGCCCTGCCCGCGCGGCCTTTGATTCATCCTCCCTCCAAGTGCGTCCAGCCCGCCCGCTGGCGCATTGGCGTGTCTGCCCGCAAAGCGGCCAATTGGTGCAGCAGTGGGATCACGCCGACCCTCAGGACCCGCAGAGACCGATCGTTTCCAGCCTGGCCCAGGCTGACGTGATGCTCGGTTTTTACTTGAGCGCTCGCGCCGCCTGACCTGACTGGAAACAGCAACTTTCTTATTGATGCACTGGAGTTCCTTATGAACTTTCCCAGTCGTGGATGGCTGCGCGCACGTTAATTAACGCGCCGTCAGTATTCACTATTAAGGGTTGTCCAGACCTTATTTAAACCGATCGCAAAGTTCGCGGCTCGGCGTGCTTTCGCTCGCCTGTTATCAGGCAAGTATCGGGCATGTTGCGTCGAGAGTTGGCGACAGGAGTACACACCATGAGCGCCGTAAAAAACACGCCACTGCAGCACAAAAAAGGCAGCGACGGCAGCACCCCCAAACTGTCGATGCGCGCCGCCCGTGAGGCCCGCAACGGCCTGTCCGCCACCCTGGCCAACGTGCGCGCCACCCAGGATGGCCTGACCGAGCTGGACGCCTCGGCGCGCCTGCATCGCGAAGGCTACAACGAAGTGGCCCATGACAAGCCGCCTCACGCCCTCGTCCAGTTCCTGCAGGCACTGAACAATCCGTTTATTTATGTATTGCTGACCCTGGGCGGCATCAGTTTCATCACCGATTGCTGGCTGCCGATGCAGGACGGCGATGCAGCCGACCCGACCAAGGTCATCATTATCATGACCATGGTGCTGCTCAGCAGCCTGCTGCGTTTCTGGCAGGAACACCGCTCGGCCAAGTCCGCCGAGGCGCTCAAGGCCATGGTGCGCACCACCGCCACGGTGCTGCGCCGCGAACAGGTGGGCGCCCGGCCGACCCTGCGCGAAGTGCCGATGCGCGAACTGGTCGCCGGTGACATCGTGCACCTGTCGGCCGGCGACATGATCCCCGCCGACATCCGCCTGATCGAATCCCGCGACCTGTTTATCAGCCAGGCAGTGCTCACCGGCGAAGCCTTGCCGGTGGAAAAATACGACACCCTGGGCGATGTCACGCAAAAGTCCGCGTCCCCGTTGTCTGCCGACCCGGACAACCTGCTGGACCTGCCGAACATCTGCTTCATGGGCACCAATGTGGTCAGCGGCCGGGCGACAGCCGTGGTGGTCGCCACCGGGCCGCGCACGTATTTCGGCTCGCTGGCCAAGGCGATTGTCGGCTCAAGGGTGCAAACCGCGTTCGACCGTGGCGTGAACAGCGTCAGTTGGCTGCTGATCCGCTTCATGCTGGTGATGGTGCCGATTGTGTTCTTGCTCAACGGCTTCTCCAAAGGCGATTGGGGCGATGCTTTCCTGTTCGCCCTTGCCGTTGCCGTAGGCCTCACCCCGGAAATGCTGCCGATGATTGTCAGCGCCAACCTGGCCAAGGGCGCGACGGCCATGGCCCGGCGCAAAGTGGTGGTCAAGCGCCTCAATGCGATCCAGAACTTCGGCTCGATGGATGTGCTATGCACCGACAAGACCGGCACCCTGACCCAGGACAAGATTATCCTCGAGCATCACGTCAACGCCTGTGGCCAGCGCGATGATGCGGTGCTGTCCCTGGCCTGGCTCAACAGCTTTCACCAGAGCGGCATGAAGAACTTGATGGACCAGGCCGTGGTGCAGTTCGCTGCGCAGAATCCCAGGTTCGAAGTGCCGTTTGCCTACAGCAAGGTCGATGAATTGCCGTTCGATTTCGTCCGCCGGCGCCTGTCGATCATGGTCAAGGACGCCGCCGGCGATCATCTGCTGGTGTGCAAGGGCGCCGTGGAAGAGATGCTGAGCATTTCCACCCACACCCTGGAAAACGGCGCCGCCGTACCGCTGGATGAGCGCCGCCGCGAGCAGTTGCTGGCGATCGCCAATGACTACAACGAAGACGGCTTTCGCGTATTGGTCGTCGCCACCCGCACCATCCCTGCAGCGCTGGCGCGCCAGCAGTACACCACCGCCGATGAACGCAACCTGGTGATCCATGGCTTCCTGACGTTCCTTGATCCACCCAAGGAAACCGCCGGCCCGGCGATTGCAGCGCTGCAACAAATCGGTGTGGCGGTCAAAGTGCTGACCGGCGACAACGCGGTCGTGACCAGCAAGATCTGCCGCCAGGTCGGCCTCGAACCCGGTCAACCGCTGCTGGGGCCGCAAATCGAAGCGATGGACGACGCGACGCTGCTGCGCTGCGTGGAACAACGCACGGTATTTGCCAAGCTCACGCCGCTGCAGAAATCGCGGGTGCTCAAGGCGCTGCAAGCCAACGGCCACACCGTCGGTTTCCTCGGCGACGGGATCAACGATGCGCCCGCCCTGCGCGATGCCGACGTAGGTATTTCGGTGGACAGCGGCACGGATATCGCCAAGGAGTCGGCCGATATCATCCTGCTGGAAAAGAGCCTGATGGTGCTCGAAGAAGGCGTGCTCAAAGGCCGCGAGACCTTCGGCAATATCATGAAGTACCTGAACATGACCGCCAGCTCCAACTTCGGCAACGTGTTCTCGGTGCTGGTGGCGAGTGCGTTCATTCCGTTCATGCCGATGCTGGCGATTCACCTGTTGCTGCAAAACCTGATGTACGACATCTCCCAGCTGGCCCTGCCGTGGGACAAGATGGACAAGGAATACCTGGCCAAGCCGCGTAAATGGGATGCGAAGAACATCGGCCGCTTCATGATCTGGATCGGACCAACCTCGTCGATCTTCGACATCACCACCTTTGCCCTGATGTGGTACGTGTTCTCGGCCAACAGCGTGGAAATGCAGACCCTGTTCCAGTCCGGCTGGTTTATCGAGGGCCTGCTCTCGCAAACCCTGGTGGTGCATATGCTGCGCACCCGCAAGATCCCGTTCTTCCAGAGCACGGCCGCCTGGCCGGTATTGATGATGACCTGCATCGTCATTGCCCTGGGCATCTACGTACCGTTCTCGCCCCTGGGCACCCTGGTGGGCCTGCAACCGTTGCCGCTGGCGTACTTCCCATGGCTGGTGGGCACCCTGCTCGCCTACTGCTGCGTCGCCCAACTGATGAAGACGATCTACATCCGCCGCTTCAAGCAGTGGTACTGACCCCCTCCGTTCAAACGGTGAAGGCCGCCCGGCCCTCACCGTGCAACACAAGGATTTACTCATGCGCGTGTTGATCTGTGCAGGTCGGCATTACGCCGACAGCAAAAAGTCCCGCCAGGTGCTGGACGCTTACCACCGCCTGCGCCCGGTGCAGGTGCTGATCCATGGCGGCAACCAGTTCCTGGGCAGCGACATCGAGGAATGGGCCCGCGAAAACGCGATTGACGTGGTGCGCTATCCGCCGAATTGGCAACGCCACGGCAAGCAGGCGGAACGCCAGCGCAATCACTTCATGCTGGCCGACAGCCGCCCCAACGTAATCATCGCCCTGCCGGGCGGTGATGACACCTCGGAGCTGGTCTGCCAGGCCAAAGCCAGCGGCATTTCGGTGCTGAGCGTAGAAAACTGAAATTCAAGCGAGGTGCATCATGCACAACCCTCACAAACCAAAGCAGGCGGACGGATTTGCCAAATACCGCGCGCGTCACTCGCGTCCCGTACGTCCCAGCCTGCTGCTGTTGCCGCCGGCCAGGCGCCGGGCGCTGCAGCGCAATCTGATATTTATCGGGGTGAGCCTGGGCGTTGTCCTGCTCATGGTGTTTTTTGCCAAGGCTCATGCGGCAGGCGGCGCCTATGTGGTCGACGATGGCGCCATCAATGCCCCGGGCGAATGTAATGTCGACGCCTGGCACACCGCCAACCGCCACGCTGGCGATACCCATAACGAAACGCTGTCGCCGGCCTGTACGTTCAACGAGCTGCAATCGGTGCAGTGGGGAACGGCATTGTCGCGCGCAACTGCCGAGGGCAAGGGCGAGACTCAAATCAGTCCGCAACTGAAGGCACAGGTGCTGTCGCGGGACGATTGGGGGCTTGAACTGGCGATTGCCGCCGGGGCGCACTTTGCCCTGGACAGGCAGCACACATTCGATGGGGCTGACTTCAACCTGCCGTTGACGTGGCAAGCCCTGGACGCGTTACGCCTGAATCTGAATGCCGGCTGGACTCATGCCTACCACGATGGCGACCAGCAGCACCGGCTGACCTGGGGCGCGGGGTTTGAATATCGCGTGGCCGAGGTCCTTACGCTGCTCGCCGAGCGCTACGGCCAGGAAGGCGGCGATCAGGCCTGGCAGGCCGGGCCGCGATTCCACGTCGGCAAGCGTGTCGACGTGGACCTGGTCATAGGGCGCAGCCTGATCGGTGAGCGTGACCAGTGGCTGACCACGGCGGCAACCCTGAGGTTTTAAGCCTTGGCCTGCTGCTCCAGGTGCAGTTGCAATTGCGGATCGATGTGCAGCTGCCCCGCCAGGTCGTCCAGGTAATTGCGCTCTGCATCCTGCTGGTCATCGACCAACAGGACACTGGCCAGATACACCTCGGCCGCCACCGCCGGGTCTGCGGCAAACTCGGCGAAATCCGCAGCATCCAGCGGCTTGGCGACTTCAGCGTCGAGCCACTGCTGCAATTGCGGGTCGTCAGTATGCTTGCCCAGCTCATTGGAAATCAGCTGCTGCTCTTTTTCATCAATGTGGCCGTCGGCCTTGGCGGCAGCGATCAGTGCGCGCAGCACTGCATGGCTGTGCGCTTCGACTTGCGCGCCCGAGAGCTGGTCGGCCGTCTGGAACGCTGGTTGTGCCTGGCTCGCCTGCTGGCTCTGCCAGGCCTGATACGCTTTGTAGGCCATCATCCCGAGAGACGCCAACGCGGCATAGTTCATCCCACCGGAGCGCCCTTGTGTTGGACGCGTAGCCGCGCCACCGCCCAGCATGCCGCCGAGCCCACCCAATAAGTCGCCGAGGCCGCCGCCCGAAGCATTACCGGCGCGGTTGCCCTTGAGCAGTCCTCCAAGCACCCCGCCCAAACCGCCGCTCGAAGAAGCGCCGCCCTGCCCTGCGCCGCGCAACAATTGCTCCAGTAAATCGCCGGTATTCATGGTGTCGCCCTCCCAGGTACGTAGTGGCGTTAATCAACCTTAGTCCGCCCTTGATGGAACACCATGACCGCCGGGCGGGCAAGCTTTATGATGGCGCCACAACAACCTCAAGGGAGAACCCAGGTGAACCGCATCGAGCACATCGGGTTGATGGCCAACTACAATCAATGGATGAATCGCAAGGTCTATGAGGCTGTCGGCACCCTCACAGACGCGGCGTTGACTGCGGACCGCCAGGCATTTTTCGGCTCGATCCTCGGCACCCTCAATCACCTGGCACTGGGCGACACCGTCTGGCTCAAACGCTTTGCCCAGCACCCGGCGGAATTCAGCGCGTTGGCGCCCTTGAACGCCATCGCCACACCCGGCGACCTCAGGCAATTGGCGTTCGCAGACATCCGTGAACTCTCGGCCCATCGGGCCTGGCTGGATCAACTCATCCTCGATTGGGCCCACAGCTTGCGCGACGCTCACCTGGACCTGCGATTGAGTTATCACACCATGGGCGGCGTAGCGTCTGAAAAACCGTTTTTCGGCCTGCTGATGCACTTCTTCAACCATCAGACCCATCATCGCGGCCAGGTCACCACATTATTGAGTCAGGCCGGCGTGGACGTGGGTGATACCGACCTGCTCGCGCTGATTGACTGAGCGGAGCCTGCCTCGCAGCGTAGATCACTGATCTGGCAGGTTTTTTCAGACCTGTGTTTGTGCAGGAAAGGATGCATCGAGGTTGCACCGAAGCGTCTGGATCTATATATTCGCAACCCTGCTGCACCGCGCTACCGCCCGAATGGCGAAACTGGTAGACGCATGGGACTTAAAATCCCCCGCTCGTAAGGGCGTCCCGGTTCGATTCCGGGTTCGGGCACCATAGATATCAAGGGCTTGCCGGGGAAACCTGGGCAGGCCCTTGTCGTTTCTGTTCCGCAATTACCCTTCCTCCGGCGTCCTGCCGACCTGTCTCCCAACCCATCTTTTTCACGAAGAAAAACCGCGCTGTTCATCTTCAATCAGTGTTTCAAAGCATCACGCTGTGCACGTAGGTCCCTATCGTTGATCGAACCGCAACTACCACGGCCTTCCTTGGCTTTGCAGTAAGCACGCTGGTCCGAATCGCCAATGCTGTCGCAGCCGGCAAAGGCATAGCCGCTAAGCATTAGCAGCATCACAACAATCAATCTCATCGTTTTCTTCCCTGGTTTGCCGGGAGACCACCCGGCATTTTCGGCACCCTGGCGCTTTGCGCAGGTGCATGTCAAATTGACACTACTGAAAGAGAAAGTTCCCTCTCGTCTTCAGCAGTCTGCCCGCTGTCCAGGCATCCAGCGTGGATGGAATGCCAGTGGCAGGCTCGGGCCGCGCGTAGTAGCGTTGCGCCTCCCTCATTCGCATACGGATAAGCAAATGAATTGCGATGTCGCTATAAAAAATATTGATCGTGCGAAAGAAATTAGCGCTGCCATCCAAGGCGCAGGCAGAAGCGTTCAAGAACACGAGGAAGCACGAAAAATTATATTCGCTGCCCTAGAGGGCACGAAGATTCCCACAATCAAACTTTGTGATAAGTATTTAAATATCGAAGATGAAAATCGGCCACCTCACAGTCTCAGCAATGAGGCAATAGACGTTTTTGGCAGGCTGACAACCCTCATTAGTGGGTCTAGTCGATACGACTTAAGCGATCTCGCTGACGACCTTGCGCTTAGTCACGACATTAAACTCCTGCCATAGCACGGGCCGCGTGAAAGGAATTCCCAGCTCTCTGCCTACACGCCCAAGTTTTGCAGGATCAGGATTCGCGATCGGGGCTTGTCGAGCGCCTGGTGTTCACGCCCTGCTCCCGCGAAGAGTTCGAACTGTCCTGGAGGACGAGCGCCGAGTTGATCGAGCGCGCAAGGCGGACCACCATCAGGGCGCGAATGGGGTTCGGCTCCGCCGGCGCCATTAAGGGTGTCACCGGTTTTCATATCGACACCAGCCTAAACATTAGTGCCAGCACTCCAATACATGAAAACCTTGGGCAAGCTAACGCTCGACGTGCCACCAGCCGCCCCTGTTGAGGTGATAGCCCAGGCGGTGCCGGTGGCCCCAGTTCGAGTGTCCAAGACCTTCGCGAGCTTTGTCGATGAGCTTGATGGGGATGTGCCAGACATGGCGCCATCAATGTTTCAAGCCCATACGGCAACGTATGAAGTTGAGCCCTTGCCATGGGATCGAGATAACGCAGCGTTAGCGTTTTCCAATCCGGCTTTCGACCCACTGGATGAGTCTTTGGCACTTGCTCCGGCAGTCCACCCAATAGCCATTTCGTTATTTGAGGTACGAGACAATTCGTGTACACGTATGGCTGGTGACTTTCCACCGCCGTAAGTCCGCTGTAGGCCGTACCGCTTGGCTAATGCAAAACTCCTTATGACCATCGCCGTAAACGATCACTGCCGTGGTGGTAGAGGTACCGTCTTCATTTAAGTAGACTGTGACATTCTCACTGTTCTCTGGGCGCTTATCAGGACCGCCGTAGGGATCAGAGATAGGAGCGGAGTCAGCCGCATATGTTGCTTGGGCGAGCAGTAAAAATGTGAATGTGCAAATGACTTTCATGATGGGTCCTTCCACAAAGTTCGGGATTCAATGAACGCAGTTTGACTTTACTAGCTGCTGTCGCGGATGACATGCCTTAGCGGTGCAAAAGCCCTTGAAAATGGTAACGCCCCGCCCTTTTTGCGGGGCTTTTTAGGCAAACCCAATTTCACCCACCATAACCCGTCTCGCCAATTAATCCAGGACCCGCTCTGCACCCGCGTCTGATGCAAGCAAGCTGAACTGGTGGAGGCTTAAAAACTTGCCCTCCTTCAGCTCAACGTCACGAAGCGTTCCTTCAAGGTGAAACCCAAGTTTTTTCAAAAGCGCGCAGCTGGGCTCGTTATCGGGCTCTACGTCTGCGTGGATACGATGGAGTCCCATATCGCGCAAGCCGTACCGCACAACTGACGGCAGAGCTTCAGTCAAAAGGCCTTGTCGCCAGTGCTCTGGCATCAACCAATAGCCGATTTCAGCCTTGCGGTGCTTGTGGCACCAATCATTCAGGCCGCATGCTCCGATCATTGCGTCATCGGTCTTCAGGGCGATAGCCCACCACATTCCTGTCTTCTGCGCGACTATGTGCTCAAACCACCTCATCTGCTCATCGGTAGCAGCCAGGCTTGTATAGGAAACACCGTACTGAGCGACCACACGGGGATCCGACAGTCCCGCGTAAACAGAGGCAACATCCCCAAGGCGGACTTTTCTCAGCTTGATTCTCCTGAGCGAGAATTCTGGAAATTCTTCAGACAATTTATGGCTCACTTTTTTCTGACGCGGCTCCATGCCGGTTTCCCGTAATACCCATATCACTACACCGTCTCGCTAATCAAAAGCACTTTCTCCACAAACTCTCCATCAAGCCTTGCGCAAAAGCACACATTGGGTAAGTACCATTGCATCCGCTGCGGGGCATCCGCCATTTGCAACGATAACGTTTAAAACCTAACTTTCAGCATGCGGGCAAAACCCTACCTCTGCGCTCAGAAGATCCATCCTTATTGAAAAAATAAAATAACCATACAGAACCGCAACCTACGATGCGGTTCTTGCAATTAACCACATGCCCCTAAAGCTTCGAACAGCCATTTACTACCAGGTGAAGAACATCAAGCCTTTTATCAGACTTAGAACAAGTAGGACTAGGTTGGCTCTTTCGCTAATAGTGCTATTGGTGCTTGCCGGTTGCTCCGTGGCGCCGCTGCCTCCGCTGAACCCGGCGCCGCCTGACGCATGGCGTAACTCACGTCCCTACACCGCGCCTGCACACCCGGAGTTCAAGCAATGGTGGCATGCATTCGGTGATCCCGAGCTGGACGCATTGGTGATTCGCGCCTTACAGAAAAACCTGGATGTTGCCGAGGCAACAGAGCGATTACGGGCAACACGAATACTCAGTCAGCGCGCGCAGTCGCCCTACTTGCCCGCACTGGGAATAAAAACCACCGATGCCGTCAGCCCTGACACCAGCACGTCTTACTTGCTCCTGGGGCTCGACGCACAATGGGAGCTCCCGTTGTTTGGGGCGAAACAGAGTGCCGATCGTCTTGCCCATGGCCATGAAGCGCTGATGACGGGCGACTTACGCACGGTACGCGTGTCATTGGTCGCAGAAGTGAGCAGTCGTTGGCTCGAACTGCGCGCGGCGCAGCAGCTTGAAGCCACTTTGAGCGCCATTGAGCAAGTGCAACGTAAAAAGCTGGAATTATTGCTTGTTCGCGAGCACCTGAATCTCACCGCCTCGACTGAAATTGCAAAGGCGCGTGCCGAACTGGCGCGTTCCACAATGGCGCTGAATGCACCACGACAAACCATAAACCGAAGCGCGCAACAGTTAGCGGTATTAGTCGGACAAAGCGAGCCGGATCCGCTGTGGCTGCAGCCCGGCCCCCCACCCAAACTGGGGCCTTGGCAACTGACCAGCTTACCGGCTGACCTGTTGCGAACGCGGCCTGAAATCAGTATTGCCGAAGCTCAGGTACTCATTGCCGCGGGCGAACTGGGTATGAGTCGGGCCGATATCTATCCGCGTATCAGTTTGGGTGCGTCATTGCAGTGGTCGGTCAATATTGCCAGCAACCGCAAACGAACACGCAGTGGCGACAGCATCTTCTCGGCCGGACCTGGGATAAGTATCCCGTTGTTCGACTGGGGTCAGCGATTGGCCAATGCACAGGCCAAGGACCATCAACTGCAGGCCGCGGTCCTGGCCTATCAACAATCCGTATTACAGGGCGTCGCTGAAACCGAAACCGCGCTGGGAGACCTCGAACAGTTGCGTGTGTATGAACAGTCGTCCCTGCACGCGTTAACCGAATCTCAAGCTTACCTTGCCGCGCTGGAGCAACGCGCTCGATTGGGTTTACTGAGTGAACTGGACATCGACGATGCGCGGATTGAGAAGCTGAACGCCCAGCAACAGGTCGCTCGCGCCAACGCCGAGCGAGGTTTGGCCTACATCACGTTGTACAAAGCATTAGGCGGTGCGCCATTGCCGGCAGATACCCTGAAGGACATTGACTGATGGTTGCCCTTGCGCGTCAAACGCTCCTCTACGAATGGCGCCGGTTCCTTCCCGCGATTATTGCGGTGGGTTTTGCCGGATTGCTGCAATTGCTCCAGGTGGGTCTGGTGACGGGAATCTTCAGTAGCGCCAGTGTTTATATCACCCGCTCCGCCGCTGATCTCTGGGTGGGATTCCCAGGCACTCAAAGCGTCAACCTGGGCCGAACGATAGACGCCGGCGTGGAGATGCGTCTGCGCATGGATCCCGACATCACCAGGGTTGAGCAATTTCAATGGCTGG
Source organism: Pseudomonas sp. Wu6 (assembly GCF_019891515.1). Lineage (NCBI taxonomy): Bacteria > Pseudomonadati > Pseudomonadota > Gammaproteobacteria > Pseudomonadales > Pseudomonadaceae > Pseudomonas > Pseudomonas sp. Wu6. The sequence goes on from NZ_JAFLXH010000007.1 coordinate 162,390, forward strand.
ATGCCGATTGGCGAGGCGCACGCGATACCGGCGGTGTCTCGGTATTTGTCTCTGGTATTGAGACAGGGCCACGTGGATTGATGTTTCAGCAACTACTGGCTACGCCGCTACGCGCGCTTTTGAACGAGCCGGGAGCCGTCATCGTCGACCGCGCCGACCTGGTCACCCTGGGCGTCAATCTGGGGGACGTGGCCACCATTAACGGCCGTCGCGTGCACGTCGTGGGCATCACCGGCGGACTGCGGGCCTTGGGGGGTGTGAATGTGCTGACGTCGTTGTCCACCGCCCGGCTACTCGATACCGCCATCGCCAGTGACCGCACCACCTACCTGGTGGCCAAAGTGCGCGATCCGGCCCAGGCGGATGCGGTTGCCGGTCGTCTCGAAGGGGCGACGGCGTTCAGCAGCTACGCGGTCTGGACTGCAGAGCAATTTGCTCATCGCTCACAGATGTATTGGATTTTCGACACCGGGGCCGGGGCTGGGGTGTTGTTCATGGCCGCCATCGTATTTTTGGTCGGTGCGGTGATTACCAGCCAAACCCTGGTGGCCGCCGTGGCCGGTTCCATTCGTGAATACGCGACCTTGAACGCGCTTGGCGTCGGCGTAAACGCGCTGCGCAAAGTGGTGATGGAGCAAGCGTTCTGGGTCGGGGCGATCGGCCTGCTGGGCAGCAGCATCCTGGCTTGCGGATTGTTCGCCATCGCCTGGCATTTCAACGTTCCCGTGGAAATTTCACCCGCTGCGGTGGGGGCTTGCCTGCTGCTAAGCATGATTCTGGCGCTGGTATCCGGACTGGCAGCCATTCGAACCTTACGTCAAGCCGATCCGGCGAGTCTTCTGAGATAGGCCTTATGAAACCGTTAAGATCAGCAATTCCAGCCACACTTCAGGCAAGCAATATTCGCAAATCCTTTATAGCGGGTGGCGTGACTACGGCTGTGCTGCATGATGTCAATCTGGCGATAAGGCCAGGCGAGCTGACGTTGATCTCAGGACCGTCCGGCTGTGGCAAGAGTACGTTACTGGCAATTCTCAGCGGCTTGCAACGGCCGGAACAAGGCCGCGTTACCGCGCTGGGGCATGACCTTGGGAAACTCGATACCCATGAGCTGGAAAAATTTCGCCTGCAACACACGGGATTTATTTTCCAGGGTTTCAATCTGTTTCCTGCCTTGAATGCGCTGCAACAGGTCGAGCTGCCCCTGAGCTACCTCGGGCTCTCGGCCAAGGACGTCACCAGACGTGCTACCCAAGCCTTGGAAGACGTTGGCCTGGGGCCGCGCATGCACCTGCGTCCTTCCGAGTTGTCCGGCGGCGAAAAGCAGCGCGTCGCCATTGCGCGAGCCGTGGCAAAGGAACCTGAACTGCTGTTCGCCGACGAACCCACCAGCGCATTGGATGCGGCCAACGGCCAGATCATTATCGACATACTGCACAAGATTGCGCGCAATCGAGGCACAACGGTGTTGTGCGTAAGCCATGACCCACGACTGATAAATCATAGCGACCGTGTCTTGACCATTGAAGACGGTCGAATCCTGGCTGACCACGCCTCTTTCTCCCACGCAATCAACATCGCCAGTAAAAAGGAACATGTGTTATGAATCCGGGTTCGTTTCGGCCATTGCTGGCACTGGTTCTCGCCCTGGGTCTTACCGGCTGCGGTATGGAAGACACCTCTTCAGGCGCAGTGCCTGCCGCCCCTCCCTACCTGGCCATCGCGCGCGGCCGTCTCGATGTTGAAGGCGGGGTCTTGAAGCTTGGCACGCAGCGAGAGGGTGTCGTGAAAAAAATCTGGGTAAGCGAGGGCGATCAGGTACGTAAAGGCCAATTGCTAGCCTCCCTGGACAGCGAACTTGCGCAACTGGCCGTCAGTGCGGCGCAGGCCGAGCAACAACAACTCGAGGTTCGCGCCAAGCAATTGGCCAGACACTTCAAGGCCGCTGATCTAAAGGCCAAACGGTTGACGACCGCTGCAAGCGTCGGGGCCGGCGATCAACAGAGTGCTGACGATGCGCGTGAAGCTGCGCAGCAGTTGCACGATCGAATTGAAGATAATGACGCGGACGCAGCCGTCACCAAGAGAAAACTGGCCAGTGCGCGCTATGAACTGGAACAGCGCAATATTGTTTCACCCGCGGATGCGCAGATTGTTCGTAGTTTCGTTCAACTGGGCGCGTCTCTCTCCGCGTCATCAGGACCCGCATTCATATTATTGCCCACTACAGAGCGCATCATACGGGCCGAGTTGAACGAGTCATTTATCGGCATCGTTGTCCCGGGTATGAAGGCACAAGTCACCGATGATACCGGCAGCGGACTACCGGCCATATCTGCCCATGTACTGCGTGTCAGCCCTGTGTTTGGTAATAGCACGCTTGAGGACGATCCGCAGACACGCGGTAATCTGCGTACCGTCGAATGCATATTGGTGCTCGATCAGGCGGTGCCCGCTTCCGTACGTATAGGACAAAGGATGTTGGTACATTTTGGCGTTGATCGCAGCCAGCGCAAACGCTTCCATAGCCCTTTTCCCGCTGATGCGGAATAACGCACTCGCTTCTGCCTGCGGCATGTCGCTTGTGCGCCAACGCCGCTACGCAGGCTTCCCGATATTGAGCGCCTACATCCAGCTGGAGGTCCATATCACACGGCCCATAATGTCAATATCATTGACCTGAGCCTTTGTTACGAGCACATCACGGTATGCCTTGTTTTCATTAATGATGCATGCCGAACCGTCCGAAAGTCGCTGCAACCGCTTGGCATACAACTGGTCGTTCAACCGAATCACATAGAGGGCATCGGCATCGAGCTGGTTGCGTTCCAGGTCAATCATTACGATATCGCCCGCATTCAATATTCCAGCCATCGAATCACCCATTACTGGAATCGCTAAAAGCTGCTGCGGGCACAGTTTCTGTTTGTGCAATGAGTCGGCGGGGAACGCAAGGTGGGTGAGAACGTTTGCGCTGAGATTCCCTGGACCCTTACGGCCACGCAAAACAGGCTCGTAAAGTGGAATATAGACGTAGGCGTCATTATCCCCACTGCCTGCTCCATTTTGATCGGGCTGACTCTCCTTACAGCCCCCACCCGCCAACCAATCAAGTGATACGTTGGCGACGACAGCCATTTTCCAGGCCCTTTCAATATTAGGTACAACCCGTCCTTTTAGATAACTGTATAGCGAACTGTTAGCGATTGCGCATTTATTTGAAAATGCGTGGGGTGTTTCATCGCCCAGCGCTTTTTTCAAGCGTGCGCTGAACCCGCCAAATTCTTTGACAGCGCCGTCACCAGGAGGAATGCTCAAACGTTGTGAGTTGTGATCCAGGGATACCATACTGCTTGATTGCTGGATAACGTGCGGGGCTCCCTTCCCCGCCAACCAATCAAGCGAGACATTGGCCGTGACGGCCATTTTCCAGGCTTTTTCCAGACTCGGGACAGATTCACCACTCAAATATTTGCGCAACAAGGGTTCGGAAATACCACTTTTCTTCGCGAATGAATAGATTGTTTCACCGCCAATCGCCTGTCTAAGCCGCTGATTAAAACCATCAAATTTCATTATATCGACCTGTGCCAACTTGCCTCTGCGCACCCTGACTCAACCGTTATTGCCAACAGCCAGATCGATTCAGCGCCAGGTTTTCAGGGGCTATTTATATATAACGCATGCTCCATGAACAATGCCAAGACCGTGTGGAGAAACGATGGAGTTTTGATGGAGATTTAACCACGCTACTGTTTTCGGATACTCCGAACATCATTACCGCCCGCCACGTTAGTTTCAAAATCCACACTACCTACACATAACGTCGAATGAATCCCAACTCTTTTAGTTGAACATTCCATTCGAGCGCCACGGCCTTGAGCCTGGCAATATTTTTAATGAGGTTATTCAGGTATGTCTTTTAGATCCAGGCGACCGTGTCCCTTATGGATCGGGCTTTTTATGTTCGCCTTAACCGGGTGTCACCCCGAGGGGCAAGTCGCCGACGACGTGCCTATCCCACAGGTTTCCGTAATGCCCCTTGAACCCGCTTCCATAAAAGTCAGCGAGGTACTGCCTGGCCGTGTTTCGGCAGTTCGCACTGCCGACATTCGCGCGCAGATCAGCGGCATCGTGAACAAGCGTCTATTTGATCAGGGCGTTGAAGTGACTGCCGGCACGGCCTTGTTTCAGATTAACCCGGCCCCCTTCAAAGCCGAAGTCGATAGCGCTGCAGCGCTGGTGCTCAAAGCGCAGGCCGCATTGAAACGCGCACGTATCCAGGCCGAACGGCTTTCGCCTTTGATGCACGCCGAGGCAGTCAGCCGCCAAGTCTACGACGATGCCATATCACTGCGCGATCAGGCTGAGGCGGATGTCGCCCAGTCCAAGGCAACCCTGGCTCGACGCCGGCTGGACCTGAGGTTCGCGACAGTCGACGCGCCGATTGCCGGACGCATTGACCAGACCCTGGTGAGCGAAGGCGCGCTTGTGTCATCAACTGACAGCGCACCGATGGCGAGAATCCAGCAGATTGACCAAGTGTATGTCGATGTTCGTCAAACCGCATCGACACTGCGCTCGCTGCGTGAATCACTCAGCGCCCAGGACGGTCAACGCGCGCCTGGCTTGCCCGTAGAGATTCTCGACAGTTCCGGCAACCCCACCGGCCTCAACGGCAGCATCCTGTTCTCCGGGATCAACGTAGATGCGGGTACCGGAGACGTGTTGCTCCGCATACTGGTCGACAACCCCCATCGCCAGCTGCTGCCAGGCCTGTTTGTACAAGCACGGGTGCCACTGGCCGATTATCCGCAGGCGCTGAGCGTACCGCAGCAAGCCGTACTGCGTAGCGGCGGCCAGGCACGCGTGTGGGTGATAGATGCCAAGGAGCAGGCACACGCTGTCGCAATCGAACTGGGGGAACTGGTCGATCGCCGCTACCGCGTGGTGTCCGGGCTCAGCGCTGGACAGCTCGTGGTCATCGAGGGTCTGGAGCGCCTGACCGAAAACGCGCAAGTCAGCGCCGCCTCCTGGCAGGCGAATGCCGCTGCGCTCCCACTCAACGCCACTGCGCGTTAGGCAGAGAACCCCCTCATGTCTCAGTTTTTCATCAATCGCCCGGTGTTCGCCTGGGTGATCGCGTTGTTCATTGTATTGTTCGGCCTTATTGCCATTCCGCAACTACCGATCGCGCGTTACCCCTCGGTAGCGCCTCCGTCAGTCAGCCTGACGGCCAGTTATCCGGGGGCTTCACCGCAAACGCTTAACGACTCGGTCGTCAGCCTGATTGAGCGTGAACTATCAGGCGTGAAGAATCTGCTGTACTTCGAATCCGCTGTCGACGCATCGGGCACCGCGCAGATCAGCGCCACTTTTGTGCCTGGCACCAACCCCGAAATGGCCCAGATCGATGTACAAAATCGCGTCAAGGCGGTCGAAACACGCCTGCCGCAGGTGGTGCGTCAGAACGGCATGCAGGTCGAGTCGGCGGCGTCGGGTTTTCTGATGATGATCGGCATGACATCGCCCGACTTGCGCTTCGGTGAACTCGCCCTCAACGATTACCTGGCGCGCAACGTGGTGCAGGAGCTGAGACGGATCAAAGGCGTGGGTCGCGTGCAGTTATTCGGCGCTGAACAGGCCATGCGTATTTGGGTGGAGCCGGCCAAGCTGACGGCGTTCGGCTTGACCATGAGTGATGTGGCCCAGGCAGTCGAGCAGCAGAATGCGCAGATCGCCCCGGGTAGATTGGGTGACGAACCCACACTGCCCGGCCAGCGCCTGACGATCCCGTTGACCGTGCAAGGGCAGCTATCAACCCCGGAGCAGTTTGCGGCTATCGTACTGCGTGCCAATGTGGACGGTTCAAAAGTGCTGATTGGCGAAGTAGCGCGTGTCGAGCTGGGTGCGCAATCCTACGCATTCTCCAATCGAGAAAACGGCAAGGTCGCGACCAGCGCCGCCATTCAGCTCGCGCCAGGCGCAAACGCCGTGCGCACCGCCCAGGCGGTGCGCGACAGATTGGCCGAGCTGGCACCCAGCATGCCGACAGGCATGTCGTACTCCATCCCCTTCGACACAGCACCCTTCGTCAAGGTCTCTATCGAGAAGGTCGTGTATACCTTGCTCGAAGCCATGGTCCTTGTATTTCTGGTGATGTACCTGTTCCTGCAAAAAGTACGTTACACGTTGATTCCCGCCATCGTTGCACCCATCGCCCTGCTCGGCACCTTCGCCGTGATGTTGCTGGCGGGGTTCTCGATCAACGCATTGACCATGTTTGGCATGGTGCTGGCCATTGGCATCATTGTCGATGATGCCATCGTCGTGGTGGAAAACGTGGAACGCCTGATGGCTACCCAGGGGTTATCGCCAAGAGCGGCGACGTCCCAGGCCATGAAGGAAATCAGCGGTGCGGTGATCGGGATCACCCTGGTGCTCACGGCGGTGTTCATACCCATGGCATTCGGCACCGGGTCCGTCGGCGTCATCTACCAGCAATTCACCCTGTCCATGGTGGTATCGATCCTGTTCTCGGCGCTGCTGGCGTTGACCCTGACGCCCGCGCTTTGCGCAACGCTGCTGCGCCCGGTCACGCCTGGTCATTACGACAAGCGCGGCTTTTTCGGTGCGTTCAACCGAGCCTTCGAGCGACTCACAGGCCGCTACAGCGAGCGCGTTGGCCAAATGGTCGGGCGCAGCGGCAGGATGATGCTGATTTTTGCGGCGATATGCGCCGTATTGGCCGTTGCCATGGCGCAGTTGCCCTCCTCGTTTCTGCCTGAGGAGGATCAGGGTTATTTCATGACATCGATCCAGTTGCCAACCGGCGCAACCAGCGAGCGCACATTGGATGTGGTCAAGGCGTTCGAAGCCCATGTGGCGTCACGTCCGGCGCTTGCCGCCAACCTGGTGGTGCAGGGCTTCAGCTTCGCAGGTTCCGGCCCCAACACGGCCATGGCGTTCACCATGCTCAAGGACTGGAATCAACGCAATGGTGCGACAGCGAGCAATGAGGCCGCACTGGCCCAGAGCGCGATGACCGACAGTGTCGAAGGCACCACGATGAGCCTGATGCCGCCGCCGATAGATGACCTGGGCACGTCGTCCGGCTACACCTTTTTTCTACAGGATCGGGCAAATCGTGGAGAGCACGCGCTCCTGGCGGCCCAGGCGCAACTGCTGAAACTGGCCGCGCATGACACGCTCGTCAGCGGCGTTTACGCCGATGGCCTGCCACCTGGCGAGAGCGTCCGGCTGGAGATCGATCGGCAGAAGGCCGAATCAATGGGCCTGTCGTTCGCCGCCGTGAACAGCACGTTGTCTTCGGCCATGGGCTCACTCTACGTCAACGACTTTCCCAACGCAGGACGCCTGCAATCCGTCATTTTGCAAGCCGATGCCGCTGCGCGTATGCAATTGGAAGACGTACTGAGCCTGCGTGTACGCAACTCGACAAATGGCATGGTGCCGTTGCGCGAAGTGGTGACGCCGGTGTGGACCGAGTCCCCCCAGCAAATGATGCGCTTCCAGGGTTTCCCGGCGGTGCGCATTACCGGTGGCGCTGCCGAGGGTGTCTCAAGCGGAGCGGCGATGGCGCAAATGGAGCGCCTGGTCGCGCAGTTGCCCCAGGGCTTCGCTGTGGCGTGGACAGGCCAATCGCTACAGGAAAAACAGTCGGCAGCGCAGGCGCCGTTGTTGATGTTGTTGTCAGCGCTGGTGGTTTTCCTGGTGCTCGCCGCATTGTACGAAAGCTGGTCGATTCCGCTTTCAGTGGTGCTGGTGGTGCCATTGGGCCTGCTCGGGGCAGTCGCCGCAGTGATGCTGCGAGGCTTGCCCAACGATGTATTTTTCAAGGTCGGGATGATCACAATCATCGGTTTGTCGGCGAAAAATGCCATCTTGATCGTAGAGTTCGCGCGGCAGTTGCATGCTGAAGGCCGAACGTTGATCGACGCGGCAGTCACCGCCTCTCGGCTACGCCTGCGCCCGATTCTGATGACGTCCATGGCCTTCACTCTCGGCGTTGTCCCCCTGATGCTCGCCTCGGGCGCCAGCGCGGAAACCCAGCATGCAATCGGCACTGGCGTATTCGGCGGGATGCTCAGTGGCACCTTGCTGGCGGTGTTCTTTGTGCCCGCGTTCTTCGTCTTCGTAATCGGCAGCCAGGAACGCTTCCAGGCATGGCGTGCACGCCGCTCCAAAAGCACCTCAACCATGACCCCGGAAAATTAAACATGCGCCTGTTGGTTTGCTTGTCCCTGGCTGGCTGCCTGTCCGCCTGTGTGCTGACGCCCAAGCTGGACAGTCCGGCGCTGCCCGTTCCTTCGCACTTTCCACTGCAGGAAGGGGCCGCGATGAAGTCAGGCGCTTCGTTGACGGCTGCAGCCCTGGGCTGGCGAACGATGTTCGGCGATCTGCGTTTGCAGCGGTTGATTGACCTGGCGCTGCAGAACAACCGTGATCTGCGTCTGGCTACGCTGAATGTCGAAGCCGCCCGGGCCATGTCACAGATTCAAATCGCCGGACGTTTTCCTTCCGTGTCCGCCGATGCAAGCGCCACTCGCGAGCGGGCCGCAGGCGTGAGCGGCCAGGGCAGCGAAAATCGCCAAGTCACTCAGCAGGTGGGTGTGAACGTGGGCATCAATGCGTTCGAGCTGGATCTATTCGGACGTGTACGGGCACTTTCCGATGCCGCGCTGGCACGCTACTTCGCCAGTGAAAATGGCCGTGACGCTGCTCAGATCATCCTGGTGAGTGCCGTTGCCGAGACGTATTTCGCACAGCAACTGGCCCGTGAGCAGTGCCAACTGGCCGAGCGCACACTCGCGGATTGGCGAGTGTCCCTGGAACTGGCTCGCCTGATGAAGACGTCGATGCAGAGCAGTGAGTTGGACGTCGCCCAGGCCGAAAACCAGGTCGCACTGGCCGAAGCCGACTTGCAGGCACGTCAGCGTACGCTTGCCAAGGCCGGCAACGCCCTGCAATTGATTGTCGGCAGCGAGCTGCCCAACGATCTGCCTTCGGCACTGCCGCTGGAACGGCAACCCGTCATCGCACGACTGCCCGCCGAACTGCGGGCTGACGTGCTCTTGACGCGTCCCGATGTGCGCCAGGCCGAACAACACCTTATCGCCAGCAACGCCAATATCGGCGCCGCGCGTGCGGCGTTCTTTCCGCGAATTTCACTGACTGCCTCTTTTGGTTATGCCAGCTCATCAATCGGGGATTTGTTCGACCCCTCGCGGCAGGTCTGGAGATTCGTGCCTCAGGTGACCCAACCGCTGTTCCAGGCCGGGCAGCTGCGCGCCGAACTGGACCTGGCCAAGGTGCGTAAATCCGAAGCCATTGCCCTCTATGAGCGCACCATCCAGACGGCTTTTCGGGAGGTCGCGGACGCCTTGGCCGGTACAGCGACATTCGATAGACAAATCGAAGCGCAACTACGTGCCGTAAAGACCGCGGAACGCCGCCTTGGGCTGTCAACCCTGCGCTATCAGGCGGGGCTGGATGGCAGGCTGGAGCTGCTGGACGCACAGCGCCTGCTCTACGCCGCACGCCAGGCGTTGTTGGAGTTGCGACGTGACGATATCGTCAACACAGTCGCGCTGTACAAGTCTCTGGGAGGGGGTTTGCAGGACCGCAGCGGCGCGGCTATTGCCGCGCCGAAGGGTTGAGCTGACACGAGAAGGGGTTGAGCAGATTCGAGAAACCATGGGCATGAACGCAAGGAGGCGTTGACGCAAAACGTCAACGCCTGCCCTGACTGCACCAGCCCTCAATGACGACTCAGACGACTCAGAACGTCGCCCACACAATGAACTGCATGTAGGTGTTGGTTGAGGCGTCGCCGCTCTGCCGGCCACCGTTGCCCAGCCACTTCTCCGGTTTGTAGAAGCCAATCAGCGGCGACAGCGTGATGTTCTCCGTGACCGCCCAATCGACAAAAAAATCGACCTCCTGCGCAGCGAAGTCCAACTCATGGCGACGGGACAGCTGGTGATAGTTGAACGCCATCGCATTAAGGGTCAACTTCTCGGTCGGCTTGACCGAGAGGAGCACGTCGTGGATCTCCATATTCGAGGTTACGGAGCCCGCATAATTAAGCCCGATTTCTCCCTGCAGGCGCTTGCGATAACCGCCCTGGAACAGGAAGTCCCAGCCTTCGGAATAGCGCGAATAACGATAGCTGACGGTCGGTTGCCATGGCTTGTCGACGAAGGTGTAACCCGCGTCGAAGAACATCGCCCGCTGCGAGCCCGAACGCTTTTCCTGACGGGCCACTTCGAACGCAAAATCGGCGTTCTCGATCCCGGCATTGCCCTGTCCACGGATGCTGTAGACGTTCATGCCCTTGCGCTCAGCCCGATCTCCGAAGGCGTATTTCTCTTCCACATCCAGGCCGTGCACGTAGGTCGAACCGATAGAACCTTACTTTTGCGCTTTTCAAAAGTGAGCCGCCGTCAGGGCGGAACCCTAAGTGGCCGTTACCGCAGCAACGGATATGTACTCGACTGATCCAGCATCCTGGTCGGCCCAGAGGCCGCCATCGGGGGCAAGCCCCCTCCCACATTTGAGCCAGGATCGACTCAAAATCCTGGTCGGCTCTGAGGCCGCCATCGGGAGCAAGCCCCCTCCCACATTTGAGCCAGGATCGACTCAAAATCCTGGTCGGCTCTGAGGCCGCCATCGGGAGCAAGCCCCCTCCCACATTTGGGCCTGGATCGACTCAAAATCCTGGTCGGCTCTGAGGCCGCCATTGGGAGCAAGTCGAATCGTCGCACCGCCCCTCCCACATTTGGACCAGGAGCGCTGTAAATAGATACCTACGCTGACGGGGCCGACGTCGCCAGGCTCTCAAGAAACTCAATGACCAGCCCGTTGAACACCTCGCCTTGATCGTCATGCACATAATGGCTGGCATCCGCGACTTCGGCGGTGCGCACCTGCGCATTGCAGTCGCGCATCGCCTGCAGCGTCGCCGCCGGCAAAAAGTCCGAACGCGCGCCGCGGATAAACAGGGTCGGGCAATCCAGGGCGCGCACCGCCGGCCACAAGTCCGTCGGTTCGATGCTCAGGCGCGCCTCGGCGATGCCTTGCTGATCGTGGCGCCAAATGATCGCGCCCTCGCTCTCCTTCATCGAATGCGCCAGGCGTGACGCCAGGCCCTGCTCCGACAAGCCCGGGCGGGACGCCTGCCAGAAAGCGCGGGCGGCTTGCCAGTCGTCGAACCGCAGGGGGGTCTGGTTCATCTCGCGGCGGATGCGCGCCGCACCGTCGCCCTGGCTCGACGACCCGGGGCCGATGTCTTCGATGATCAGGCCCATCAAGCGTCCCGGTGCCTGCCGTGCGTATTCAAGGGCATTGGCGCCGCCCAGCGAATGCCCCAGCAACACGAAGCGCTGCAAGCCGACATGGGCGACGAAGTCCTGCAGGTCCTCGACATAGGATTGCGTGTGATAGCTCGCGGCCGGGCCCCAGTCACTCAGGCCGCGACCGCGCTGGTCGAGCGCGTAGACACAATAACCGGCACCCAAGGCCTCGACCAGCGACTCCCAGGTCTGTGCATAGGCGCGCAAGCCATGCAACAACACCAGCGGCACGCCGCTCGGATCGCCCCAACGTAGAAAATGCAAACGCAAGCCGGTGCGATTGATGAAAAAGCGGCTGTCTGGGGACATGGGTTTGCTCCGTAAGTACAGTTAAGATTTTCCTGTAGGAGCGAGCTTGCTCGCGAAAAACGTCAACGATAACGCGGGCATCCTGTATGAACGCGGTGCATTTGAGTTCTTCGCGAGCAAGCTCGCTCCTACAGTGGCATCTGGGGCCTGGGTCGACTTAGAAACGGTCGAAACGATAAGGGCTTGGATCGATGATGGGCGTGTGCCCGCTGACGATATCCGCCGCCAGGTGACCCGCCGCCGGTGAAGTACCAAAGCCGTGCCCGGAAAAACCGGTCGCCACGGTCAGCCCGGGAATCTGTGCGACCGGGCCTATTACCGGGTTGGAATCCGGAGTCACGTCGATAGTGCCTGCCCAGGTCTGGGCGATCCGGGCTTGCTCGAATACCGGCCAGGCCGCCTTGAGGTTGTTCATCGCATCATTGTTGAGCCGCGGGTTGGCGGCGGGGTCTTGCATGCGTACACGTTCGAACGGGCTGACACTGTCGGCCGACCAACGCCTGGGCAGCGCCAGGTCGTTGAAAAAATACTTGCCCAGCGACACGTTCAACACGCTGCGCTGCGCACGAAATTGCGGCATGTATTGCTTGGCAAGCAACAGGTGATCGAGGGTCAGAAAAGCGTCCAGCTTGCCTCGCTGAGTAACGATGAAACCGCCATCCTTGTGTTTGCGAAACGAAAAGTCTGGTGCGCCCACGGCAATTTCCGTCGGGCCCTCCATCGGGTGGGTACGCAACACCGAGCAGGTCAAGGCCAGGGTCGGCAATGACACCCCGAGGTTACCCAAGAAGCGCCGCGACCACATACCGCCCGCGAGCAATACCTGGTCGCAGCGGATCTCGCCTTTTTCCGTGACCACGCCACTGACTTTGCCGGCAGACATCTGCAACGTACGCACCGCACACTGCTCGATGATGACCACGCCCAGGGCCATGGCGGCCTTGGCAATCGCACTGCTGGCCAGCGTCGGCTCCGCACGCGCGTCGGACGGCGTGTAGATGCCGCCGGACCAATTGCCCGCGCCGCCCGGCACCAACTGTTCGATCTCGCGTTTGCTCAGCATCCGAGAATCAAGGGACAGGTGGTCGACCGACTTGAGCCAGCCTTCATGCATGGCCAGCTGCGTGTCGTTGCGGGCGACGAACATGATGCCCTCTTGCCGGTAGCCCACATCCGCGCCCACTCGCTCAGGCATTTGTGCCCACAAACGGTCTGCGGCCAGGGCCAGCGGAATATCGTGCGCGTGGCGGCTGGTCTTGCGCACCCAGCCCAGGTTGCGTGAGGACTGCTCGCCGGCGATACGGCCTTTTTCCAGCACCACTACCGGAATATTGCGTTCGGCCAGCGTCAGTGCAGCCGTCAGGCCAATGATGCCGCCGCCGATAATGACGACGCTGGTCGCGGTGGGAAACTCGGTGGACGTATTCACGGGCGCAATCGTCGGGGCCATGATCAAGACTCGATAAGCAATAGAGGTCGGCCGCGCACACGCACGGCCGCATAACGGGTTACTGCGACAGGCGAATGACTTCGACTTGCGCCTTGGAAGCGTTGCGATAAGCCGTCACTTCCAGTTCCACCTTGTAGACCGTCGAGCCCAGCGGCGGGCACGTGACGGTGCTGGCCGGGTCGACGCCGCGAAACTTCTCGCCGATCAAGGCCATTACCGCCGGCACATCCTTGGGGTCCTGGATGAACACCCGCGAGCACACCACATCGGCCAGGCTGGCATCGACTGCCTTCAAGGCCGATTCGATGTTGGCGAACACCTGGTGCGTCTGCTCGAGGATGTCTTCGGGGATCAGCTTGGTTTGCGGGTTGCGGCCGGCGGTGTTGGACACATAGATCCAGTTGTCCACCACCACCAGGCGCGAATAGCTGGCCTGGTCTTCAAACGGGGAACCGGTCTTGAGCTTGATGATTTTTGTCATGTCGAAGGTCTCGTCAGTTGTAAAGGGAATGGCTCAGCGCAGCTCCGGGGTTTCCCACAGATTCAACTTCACGCCGATGCCTCTTTCGATCGCATTGCGGTACACCACCGTGCCCCAGGCCACGTCTTCGACCGGCATGCCGCCGACCGACATGATGATGATTTCTTCATCGTTGCGGCGGCCCTGGGCATCGCCGGCGATGATCTTGCCGATGTCTTCAAGCTCCTCGAGCTGCATCTTGCCTTCGGCGATCATGTCCATGAACCGCACGCCAATCACCGGCACGTTGTGGTGCGCAGGCTTGGGCAGTTCTTCGAACCAGGCTTCGTAAAGGCCAGTGTTGTCCAGCACCTTGCGCACGTCGGCGCGCTCCATGCCTTCGTCCAGCGAACAGGCCGCCGGCATCGCCATGAAGCAACCCGGCTTGACCCACTCGCGCTTCACAATTGGGTACTTTGAGGGGTCGCCCGTCTCACCGGAGCTACAATAAGTAACAAGGTCGGAATCACGGACCACCTCTTCGAGGCTGTCGACCACTTTAATCGTGGTGATCTGCGGGTAGGTGTCCTTCACCCAGGCAAGAAAATCATTCAGGCTCTTCTCGCCACGGCCCTTGATTTTCAAGGTATCGATTAACGGGCAAACGGCGATGAATGCGGCGAGCGTGGTCTTGCCCATCACGCCCGGGCCGAGCAGGCCGACCACTTTCGAGTCCTTGCGCGCCAGGTGGCGTGCACCCACACCGGGGATCGCACCGGTGCGATAGGCCGACAGCAGGTTGGCGGACATATGCGCCAACGGTGCTCCGGTGTCGGGGTCGTTGAGGGTGAACATCAGGATCGAGCGAGGCAGGCCCTTGTCGCGGTTGGCAATATTGGAGCCGTACCATTTGACGCCTGCAGTGCAGAAACTGCCGCCCAGGTAGGCCGGCATCGCCATCATGCGCCGGTCAGCGGTGGGCTTGGGCATGTTCGGGAACGGCGACTCCTTGGGGAATATCACCATTGCGCCGTGGGAATCGTTGTTCGGGCCAGCCATGCGATAGTCGCCGCTATACAGCAGCGCGAACATCTCTTCCATGGTGTTCACACAGGCGAGCATGTCGGTCACGCCGGCGCGGATCATGTCCTGCTCGGACAAGTAGATGAAGTCTATTTTTGTAGTAATGGACATAATTATTCTCGGACTGAAGGTGATATCACCGCGGTAGGCGCGGCTCCACGCTATCGACCTTGAGTATCAGCGGGCGAACTTGGGCGGTATTGTAAATTTCGGACATCGACATCTATTCCGCGCGCAGGAATTGGCGCGATAAATGCGTGAATATTCGCGCATAACACCATTTAAAGGTCCGGTCATGGTCAACCTGTGTGCGCCGCTGAAGCACCACACTGCATACGAACAACCCTGGTTCGTACTCAATTCATCGCGCTATTCGGTAATGCCTTCGGATCACCCGGCGATCTCGCATTTTTACGCCTTCGACGTTGCCCACTCGGCCGACCTGCTGGCGGTTCCGGATGGCTGTGTGGACATCGTGTTCGACTGTGACCCCACGCGCCCCAGCGTGAGGATTTGCGGCACGCCGTTGGTGGCGCAGCGCGTGGAGTTGCTGCAGGGTCATCATTATTTTGGCGTGCGCTTTTCGCCGGGGGTGATTCCCGGCTTTATCACCGTAATGGCCGAGGACCTGACCGAACGGGAATGGGACCTGCTGGAGGTGTCTGCGTTTGCTCAGCGCATTTTCGAGAGCATCGTCCAGGCCCCGCAGTTGCAGGAGCAAATGAAGCTGTTCAACGACTATCTGATCCCGCGCCTGATGGGCAGGACCTCGAAGTTGACGGCCATGGTCATTCAACAGGCGCTCGCCCATCGCGGCGACCTGCGCATCCAACAGCTGGAACACCTCAGTGGCTACACCAGCCGCACCATTCATCGTCAGTTCAGCCAGGACACGGGCCTGTCGCCCAAGACCTTCTGCCGGATCATCCGCTGCCAGGCGGCGCTGGAAACCCTCAATACCCAACACGATGTGTCGTTCTCGGAACTGGCCCTGGACCTGGGCTTTTCCGATCAGTCGCACTTCCTGCGCGACTTCAAGAAACTGGTCAGTACCACGCCCTGCGAATACCAACGCAAAATGCTGCGAAACGCCTATAACGACCGCATCTGCTTCGCCTGAATCCCTATCCCCTGCCCTCGCCGAAAAAATTATTTAGCGCCTCCATCATTTCTCCATAAATCCTACGCTGAACGTGCATGCTGACGAGGCATCATCCTATCCGTTGCTGAACGCCTGCGCGCCGTTGCAGCATTGAGTCACCGCCCAGCACATCGACCGAGCACACCATGACTGAATCACTCCTTGCATCGAGCTCCAACCAGGCACTGGTCCTGATCGCCGAAGACGAGCCGGAAATTGCCGACATCCTCTCGGCCTACCTCAAGCGCGCCGGCTTTAAAACCGCGCATGCTCAGGACGGGCGGCGCGCGCTGGAGCTGCATCAGACGCTCAAGCCCGATCTGTTGCTGCTCGATGTGCTGATGCCCAAGCTTGACGGCTGGATGGTGCTGGCCGAAGTTCGTCATCGCGGTAACACGCCCGTGATCATGCTGACGGCCCAGGATCAGGACATGGACAAGCTCATGGGGCTGCGCATAGGCGCCGATGACTACATCGTCAAACCCTTCAACCCGGCGGAAGTCATCGCCAGGGTCCAGGCCGTGCTGCGTCGATGCGCCGACCAGGGGCATGGCGGTGGCCACAGTGTGCTGCGCGTCGACCCCTTCGAGATCGACATCGACAACCATGAGGTGAGCGTGCGCATCGGCACGCGAAAACAGCCGTTGCAGCTGACGGTGACCGAATTCAGGTTGCTCGCGCAGTTGGCAAAGTCGCCGCGTCGCGTGTTCAGCCGAGCCGAACTGCTGGTGCTCTGCTCCCCCGAGAGCGACAGCCTGGAGCGCACGGTCGACAGCCATATCAGCAAGCTGCGCCGCAAGATCGAAGACCTCGGCCTGCGCGGCGTACCGACCAGCATCCGTGGCGTCGGTTACCGCTTCGGGAGCCAGGCATGAACGTCGGCAGCGGCATGAGCCGCCAGATCATCTTGTCGATGACCGCCGTGGTGCTCTGCGTCATCGCACTCGCGGTCGTCGGTACCTACGTGTTCTATTCGTTGCTGTGGGCGCTGTCGCCGCCGACGCAGTTGGAGCTGGAGTCGGATGAATGGCTGCCCAGCGGCGTGGAATGGGCCTGGATGGGCTTGATCACCTGCGTCAGCCTGGGCGTCGGCGTGGCGGTGGCCGTCAAATTGGCCCGACGCATTCTCATGCCGCTGAACTCGGTGGCGGCCAGTCTGCGCAGCCTGGCTGACGGCGACCTGGATGCACGGGCAGTGGCGCCCGACGTTTCTCCGGGCGAAGCCGCCCGGCTGGTGAATGACTTCAATAGCATGGCGAACCGATTGAAACGCATGGCCGAAGAACAAGCCTTCTGGAACGCCGCGATTGGCCATGAACTGCGCACCCCGCTGACCATCCTGCGTGGCCGTCTGCAGGGGTTGGCCGAGGGCGTATTCGAGCCGGACACCGCGCAGTTCTACAGCCTGCTGAGCCAGGTCGAAGGCTTGACCCGCATGGTCGAAGACTTACGTGTCGTGGGCATGGGGGATAACGGCTACCTGAAACTTGAAATCCGGCAAGTCGAGTTGTCCGATGCGCTGGAGGCCGAAGCGCGGTTGTTCGAACCCAGCCTGAACGCTGCCGGGTTCGCGCTGCTGCTGGACCTGCGCAAAGGCCCCGTGAACTGCGACCCTGCCCGCATTCGCCAGGCATTGCTCGCGCTGCTGGACAACGTGCGCCGGCATGCCACGCCGGGCAAGGTCAGCGTCCAGCTCGGCAGTGACGAACGCGGTCATTTCCTCAGGGTTGCGGATGAGGGGCCGGGTGTCGCCGAACCGTTCGCCGAGCTTATTTTCGATGCGTTTCAACGCGGCGACAGTTCGCGTTCCCGTGCCCAGGGCGGCAGTGGCCTTGGCCTTGCCGTGGTGCGTTCGATTGCACTGGCCCATGGCGGCGCCGTGGCCTGTCGAACACTTGTACATGGCGGCACGTTATTTGAACTCAGTTGGCCAACGGCACCCATTTGACTATCCAATCCTGACAACCGTAGAGCGAGGTTTGCTTTATCAGCACTCACCAAGGTGATGGCATGCGCCTGTGTATTTCCCTATTCAAAAGAGCAACTAAATATCGCCACTTTGCCTTACTGGACATACACGGACGTTGTATCGCTTTCATGAGTTGCGAAGGAGTACCAAGCCCGGGTGACTGGGTGGAAGTCGAAGCAGTCAATCTCGCCTGGCTCAATAAAACGCTGCCTGAACTGGAACGCCAGGCAGCGAATAACCGCACTGTGTAACGCCCGGCTCCCTTGTTTAACGCTCTAGCGTGGATAACTGTTATGCCTACAATGCATTCAGCTCGCAACACTATTACCCTTAAACAACTGGAAGCATCATTGATGCTCTATACGTTCAAACTCAGAAAGTTGCAGCGTTTCTGGATTCCATTGCAGCGGCATGCGCCGTCGTGTGTCCTGGCGCTGTGGCTGGTGGGCGTCTGTGCGTCGTTGATCACTCAGTCCTATTATCACTGGCTGTTGATGGCGCCGGCCATTTGCATCCTGATCACCCTGGAAATCATTATCGAAGAAGTCCAGACCGATCTGTTGTTGATGACCGATGAAGCGCGTTATCGCCTGGGCATCTCCCGCGACGATCATCAACGCGCAACGCGCGCCACAGGTGCACCATGGCATCCGTAACACCGCCGATTCTGCTCGAAGAAAGTAAAAAGCTGGGGCAGCAATCCGCCAGCCAGACGCTCAAGGCCATCGCCCGGGCCTACCCCGGTAAATTGTTCGGCACCTTGTCGCTTGTCGCACTGGAAAATGCGCTGTTGCTGGCCTACCCGCTGTTCGCCGGGTTTGCCGTGGACTCGATCATCCGCGGCGATGCCGCCAGTGCATTGTGGTATGCCGCCGTGGTCCTCGGCTTCTGGGTAGTCGGCGCGGCGCGGCGGGCGCTGGACACGCGGACCTTTACGCGCATCTACGCCGACCTTGCAGTGCCGGTGATTCTCAACCAGCGCCTGCAGCGCCACAGCACCTCCAAGGCGGCGGCGCGGGTCGTGCTGGCACGGGACTTCGTCGACTTTTTTGAAAAGCACGTGCCGACAATCGCCACCGCGCTGGTGTCAATCGTCGGGGCGGCGGGCATGCTGCTGGTGATCGAGCCCTGGGTCGGCCTGGCCTGTCTGCTGGCGCTGCTGCTGTGCGTCACGCTCATGCCGGGTTTTGCGCGACGCAATCAACGCCTGCATGAACGCCTGAACAATCGACTGGAAAAGGAAATCGGCCTGGTGGAAACGGTCGGTGCGCACACCTTGCACCGCCACTATCAGGTGCTGTCGCGGCTGCGCATCTGGCTATCGGATCGTGAAGCCGTGGCTTTCCTGTCCATCGGCATTCTGGCGGCGCTGCTGTTCGTGGTCGCGATCACCCAACTGGCCTTGGCGCCGGCGGTGAAAGCCGGGCATATCTATGCGGTGATGACCTACCTGTGGACCTTCGTCAGTTGCCTGGATGAAGCCCCCTCGATGATCGACCAACTGGCGCGGCTCAAGGATATCGGCAAGCGCGTGGACCCAGGCCTGGCGTGATTCAGCGCGGTGACCTGCGCGTTTCGGAGGGCGATTCACCGAACAGCTCGCGGTAATGCGTGGCGAAGTGGCTCAGGTGAAAAAAGCCCATGGCCACGGCGATATCTCCGACGTTTTTCTGGCTCGGGCAGGTTTCGATCAGGCGTCGCCTGACCGCGTTGAGGCGCAAATTGCGCAAGTATTCAACCGGCCGCATGCCGGTTACCGCCTGAAAACTGTTCTGCAGCGTCCTGCGACTGACACGCAATTGCTCGCACAGGTCCAGGATGCTCAACGGGGTATCGCCACTGGCGATGATCAATTCCTGGCTGCGCCTGACCAGATAGGCGCTGACCGCAAAATTGCCACGCCGGCAACGGACTTCATCGCTGGCGTGACTGAACAGGTCGAGGAACGCACCGAGCAGCTCGTCTTCGAGGATTTTTTCCGACGCCGGGCTGATGGCGTCCGCGTGTTGCAGAAAGTGACGAAACAAGGGGTGAATGCGCTGACGAATGCGCAGCAGTAACGTTTCATCCACGTTAAGCGCGGGCACGCTGGTCAAACGCTTGAGTTGCTCATTGGATAACTCGAAGGCCGCCAGCTTGGCGAAACGCACGGCATCGACGTTGAACGCGAAAAAATGCGTGCCTTCCGGCGCATGCAATACGAACTCTTCGGCATCACGCAGCAGCACTACGCTTTGCGCACTTACCCGCTGCCCCTGGACCACCGGAGGGTTGCCCAGTGACATGGCTGCGCACAAGCGGCCCTGGGGCGAGCGGCCATGCTGCACCACGCGCTTGTCCAGCACCTCCTGGAAGATCTGGAAGCGATCGCCGGACAGCTGCCGCAGCTCACTGGTCAGGCAGCCACGACCGAGCTGGTCATACACCTGCTGCCAGCCATGGATCGAGCCGGCGTGCTGTTGGGAGTCATTGAAGGTTCGGACTTCAGCGAGCATATTCGTCACTCCTCGGCCGCCGGGTTATTGCTATTGGCCCGAAGGGGCTCAGTCGTCCGTGACATTGGTTGGCGTTAGACAGGCACAACGCCCGCCTGGAAAACCAAAGCCAGTTCCGTGCCAAGCATGTGCAGATGATAAGTGCCCGGTTGAATATCCATCGGCGCCAGTAGCGCACCGGAGAGCACCACCTGCCCGGCCTCCACGCGATGACCATCGGCCAGCAGGCGTCGCACCAGCCAGCACAGGTTGAACAGGGGCGTGTCTTCTCGGTCCAGGGTATCGCCGCTCCCCAGATACACACCCTCATGTTCCAGGTGATACGCCACGCAGGCATGCCGCACAGGGTCGAACGGCACATGCGGTCCTACACAGTAAAGTGCGGCGGCGGCGTTATCGGCCAGGAACGCGCCAAGCCCGAAACGCCAGCCTTGCCAGCGGCAGTCGGCGATTTCGAACGCCGGCGCCACTTGGGCGATGGCCGCCAGAATCTCCTCATCCGCGTAGTCGCCCGGTTCCAGCGCGCGCCCGAAGACGAACGCCAGCTCGATCTCAAGCTTGGGCTGGATCAACCGCCCGAGTGACACCGCACTGCCCGGCTCGACCTGCATGACCGTGGTGAGGCCGCCGTACACCGGTTCGTCGAGGCCGAAGCGTGCTTGCGCCGCACGGCCGGCAAAGGCGACCTTCCAGCCGCTCAACCGCTCGCCGCCGGCCTGGCGCCGCACGAGCCCCTGGCGCTGCAGACCGTAGCCTTCCAGCCGGTCCAGCGCTTCGGGCGCCAAAGGAGCAATGGGCTGGACGCTGCGCAAGGCCTCGTCCAGTTCAACGAGCAACGCGTTGGCGCCGCTCATGACAGTTGCTCCGCCAGCTTGCGCAGTACCCCATCAAGCCGCTCCGGGGTGGTAATCGCCGCGACAAAACGGTCCGGACGCACCACCACGATGCAGTCGCGCACCTTGGAGAACCATTCGCCCAAGCGGTTATCCACGTCCTCCACACTCACGGCGTCATTGGCCGTCAGCGGCTGGTTACGCCCCACGCCGCTGCGCGACCGATTGACCTGGATGAAACGCGTGCCCCAACGAGCCCAATACTCGGCCATCGGTTCGCTGAGGTGTGCGCGCGGGTTCACTCGATAACCCAGCACGGCATAGCCGTTGCCGAGGACTTCGTCCAGGCGCCGGCGCTGGCCCTGGGCGTCCTCGATATTGGGCTGGATGAACAGTTGCCCGACCAGGTCATCCTCACGCAATTCGGCCCGCTCGTGATAGACCAGCCCCTTGGTGATGGTCGCCTTGGGTTTGAATTTGAACTCCAGCAAGTGCGAGCGCAGATTGTCGACGCTGTTGACGGCCTGGAACAGCCAGTCGCGCACGCCGGCCATCAGCGGGTTGGTCAAGCCAAGGACAGCACCCATATTGTCGGCCAGGGCGACCAGTTCGGTGGCGTGGCCACGTCGCTCCTGGTCGTAACTGGCCAGGATCGATGGCGCCGCCCGGCCCTGGATGATCGCGGCGAGCTTCCAGGCCACGTTGGCCACGTCGCGCAGGCCGGAATTGAGGCCTTGCCCGGCCCAGGGCGGGGAAATATGCGCCGCATCACCCACCAGTGCCACACGCCCTTCGACAAAGCGCGCCGCGACGCGCGAGTGGTGCGTATAGGCACGAATACGAATGACGTTGAGTTGGTCGACGGCGTCGCCGATATGCCCGTGGATCAGCTTGCGAATCGTCGCCTCTTCGCACATTTTCGCTTCGTCCTCGCCTTCCATCAGCATGAACTCCCAGCGCCGCTGCTGGTAAGGCAAGTAGATGCACACGAAGGGCCGCTGCGGATCGGCATGCAGGGCTGTATAAGGTGCGTCCAGCGTGTCGTTGGCGGTATCGACCACCACCCATTTGCGTGGATGGGTCAACCCCAGCAGTTCAATGCCAAGCTTTTTACGCACCGTGGAGCGGCCGCCGTCGGCGCCGATCGCATAGTCGGCCTGGAGCTGGTAGAGCTCGCCGTCGGCGCCGCGCACCTGCAGCGTCACGCCCTGCCCGTCCTGCTCAAGTTCAAGCAGTTCATGCCCCTGGCGCAACTCGACACTGGTGTGCTGCCCAAGGTTTTCGCGCAAGGTGCCTTCGAGCAGTTGCTGCATGAAAATATTGCGCATCGGCCAGCCGTATTGCGCAGCACTTGGCTTGACCTCGGCAAAACACACACCGCGCGCGTTGTAGTAGCGCAGCGGCACATCGCAAATCATGTCGCGTACCGCCAGTTCGGCGATACCGATGCCCTGCAACACACGCAATGCCTCATCGTCCATGCCCACGGCACGCGGATAAGGCAGTATGCCATCGGCCAGCTCAAGGACGATGCAGTCGATACCGTACATTCCCATGTAGTGCGCGGCCGTAATGCCGTTGGGGCCACCGCCCACGATGACAACCTGGGTTTTCTCCTGCTTCATCGCTATTCACCGCTTTCTTGTTGTGGTTTGGGTCCGGCACCGCGTAGGAGCGAGCTTGCTCGCGAAGAACGCATAGACACTGCATTTATCCAGGATGAACGCGTTATCGTTGACGTTTTTCGCGAGCAAGCTCGCTCCTGCAATTGCTGTGCTTTTATCAGTGCAAGCCGTCAAGGCCCTTTACATCTTCTACTTTCAGCCCGCCCAAGCGTGCATGCAGACGTCCACGCGTGGCGAAAGCCCAGATCACGACGAGCTCATCCGGCGAGGGGCCGTCGCCGAATGTCACCGAGAACGTGTCGTAGTGCGAGCGCACGTAAAGTGCATCCTTGTGCGCCAGCGGCACGTCGATGGTCGAACCCGGACCGCCACGCTTGCCGGTGGACGGCACCCACGACTTGCCACCGCCCAGGGCAACGCGGATCGGGTCGGCGGCCGGGTTGGTGAGGAACGCGTTGCCGTGCTCGTACTCACCCGCGCTACCTACCAGGATAGCCTTGCCGTAGCTTTCGATCTTGCGGGCACCGGCCAGGGCCTGGATGCGCCGGCCAAACTCTTCGCCCAGCAGCGGCGACGGCTCGATCAATTGCGCAAGGTCTTCACTGTAACGGCCGGCGTACGGGTTGGCGATCACGGCGGCCACGGCGTATTTGAACACCGGTTCGCCATCGGCCAACTGGCCACTTTCGTTAGCCAGGGTTTCTTCGACGAAGCTGTACCATTTGCGGATGTGATAGCTGGCGAAATTCGCGGTTTTCATCAGGTGAACCTCGGTTCAAATCGGGTCAAGGGGATCAAGCGTGATGTTGCGACTCGGCGCACGGGCGGCCTTGAAGCGGGCCTTGCCGCACGCATCGTCATGCTCGGTCTCGAGAAAGAATTCCATGCGATTGCAATCGGGGTCGTTGAAATACAGGCCGTTGCCGATTTCATGATCGGTAATTTTCACCACCTCCACCCCCTTCTTCAGCAACATGCCGTAGAGCTGGCGCAAGGTGGTCATGTCACCTTCGATTTCCAATCCGTAGTGCTGCAGGCCCAGGCCGCCCTGGTGGGCGCCCGGTTCTGCACGAATCAAGGCGATGTCGTGATGCTTGGTGCCAAATGCCATCATGACCCAACTTTCGCCCCGGGCACTTTCGTGCATGCCCAGGATGTCGGCGTACCACAGTGCCGACACATCAGGATCACTCACAAATAGCGATAAGTGAGTCCGAAGGATTTTGACTTTCATCACTGATTACCTCAGTTCTTCTTGACGATGGATTGATGCCCGGCCTTGATCTGCGCCACGGCAGGCGTCCAGAGCACATCTGCGATCTCGCTGAATTCGCGCCAGTGCTTCTGCCAGCTATCCCCGCCATTGTCGGAGGTGAACAAATGCCCATACTTGGTGCCCGCCACGATCTGGCGCGGGTTGGCCGGGTTGAAGGCAATCGCCCAAACGCAGGAGTTGGGTTGTTGCGGCAGGGGCAGCACGGTCCACGTGAGTGCAGCGTCACGGGATATCAGGATCTTGCTGGTGGTGCCCGGCGTACCATCGGAAATACTCAGGTACAGCTCGTTTTCCGTGCCCAGCGGCGCGTTCATGGCGCGCAGGTAATACAGGCCGAAGGCTTCGCGACCGACAATGCCGGTCCAGGTCAGCCCCTCGTCCAGGCTGCGGTAAACCGCATTGACGCAAACCACCACGATGACTTTTTCACCGTGATTGGGCAGTACCACAATGTTGTGGATGTCCGAGTTGTAGTCCCACAGCAGCCGGTCGTCGACGCGGGTCCAGCTGTCACCGCCGTCACGGGAGTGAAACAGCCCACCCTCTTCCAGGCCGAACCACAGTTGGTTGCGGTCGGTGGGGTCATAGGCGAAGGCCAGCAAGCGGGGACGGCTGACGCCGTCGCAGAACTCCGGGATCTCCACCGGAGCGCGATCCCAGCTCAGGCCACCGTCCAGGGTGCGCCACAACACGGCACGCGACGGCGCGCCGGTGCCGACGAAAATCCGCTGGGCGTCCTGTGGGTCGACCGCTACCTTCCACACGGTCTGCCCGTTGAACGGCGAATCGATGCGCTGCCAATGCCCGCCGGTGTCCTGGCTGACACACAAGCCCACGTCGGTACCGGCGTAGATCCGCTCCGGCGTGTCGGGATGCACACTCAGGGACCGGGTGATTGCATCGAACTCAAGGTCCTGCCCCAGGCCCAGGCGGTGCCAGGTCTTGCCATCGTCGGCGCTGCGAATCACCGCTTGCCCGACAGTGGCGACCAAAAGGGTTCCGTTACTCATCTCTGATACTCCTCAGATATAGATGCCGCGCGTCAAACCACCGTCGATGCCGATGGACTCACCGGTTACCGCGCCGGCCTTCGGCGACGCCAGGAAGCCGATCAACCAGCCCATTTCAATCGGCGCCAGGGTGCGGCGAATCGGCGTTGCGTCGATGTAGGCCTGCTCGACCTGTTCCGCGGTCTTGCCCTGCTTGACCGCTTCGCGGTCGTACAGCTCCTGGATATGCGGGGTATCCACCACGCCTGGGTGAATCAGGTTGACCGTGATGCCCGACGGGCCGAGCTGGTCGGACAGGGTTTTGGTCATGTGGGCAATCGCCAGGTTGCGCATGCCCGACAGCACTTTGCTGCTGCGCCCGGTGAGCCCGCCGATGTTGATGATGCGACCGAAGCCGGCCGCCTTCATGTGCGGGGTCACGGCCTTGGCGCAGCGGAAGTAGCCGATCACCTTGGTGTTGAGGTCCGACAGCAACTCATCGTCGCCAGCGTGTTCGATGTCATTGCGCACCACGCCCGATGGCGCGGCAGCACCGTTGACCAGGATGTCGATACGGCCGAAATGCTTGTACGCCGCATCGACCATCTCGGACACGGCCTTCATGTCATTGGTGTCACAGAACAGCGGCAGCACTTCATTGCCGGTCTGTGCCGTGATCTCTTCGGCGGCCAGTTGCAGGAACGCCATGCGCCGCGCGCAGATCACCACCTTGCAGCCTTCCTCGGAGAGAAAGCGTGCGACTTCCTTGCCGATACCCATGCCACCACCGGTGACGATTGCCACGCGGCCTTTCAATTCCAGATCCATTGCCATTTCCTCTTGTGATTATTCGATTCAGGCCAGATCGACGAAGACGCTTTTGGTTTCGGTGTAGGCGTCAATCACGTTCTTGCCCATTTCCCGGCCCCAGCCGGACTGCTTGTAACCGCCGAACGGCGACGCCGGATCGACCACGTTCCAACAGTTGATCCACACCGAGCCGGCCTTGAGCTGCGCGGCCACGCGGTGCGCCGAACGCAGGTCACGGGTCCACAGGCCGGCGGCGAGGCCATAGGGCGAGTCGTTGGCGCGCAGCACCAGGTCGTCGATCTCGCTCCAGCTCATCACGGTCAGCACCGGGCCGAAGATTTCTTCGCGGGCCACGCAGGCCCGCTCGGCACGGTCCAGGAACACGCTGGGTTCAATGAAGTGACCGCGCTCAAGGTGCTCAGGACGGCCACCGCCGCAGATCAGTTGGGCGCCCTCTTCCTGGCCCCGCTGCAGGTAGCCCTTGACCGTGTTCAACTGCCGGCCGGATACCAGCGGGCCCATGCTGTTGGCCGGGTCCAGGCCATTGCCGAGCACATAGGCGGCGGCGTGGCGCTGCAGTTCTTCAAGCACCTGGTCGAGCACACTGTCGTGCACATACAGGCGCGAGCCGGCCGTACACACCTGGCCCTGGTTGTAGAAAATCCCGTCGGCCGCCCCCTTGGCGGCGCGTACGATGTCGGCGTCGGGCAGGATGATGTTCGGTGACTTGCCGCCCAGCTCCAGCGAAACCTTTTTCATGTTGCCGGTGGCCGCCTGGGCGATCAGCCGCCCGACCTGGGTCGAGCCGGTAAAGGCGATCTTGTCCACGTCCGGGTGCTGTGCCAGCGGTGCGCCGGTGTCGGCGCCCAGGCCGGTGATCAGGTTGACCACGCCGGCGGGGAAACCGGCGGCCTCGATCAGTTGCACCAGGCGAATCGCCACCAACGGCGTCTGCTCGGCGGGCTTGAGCACCGCCACGCAACCGGTGGCCAGCGCCGGGCCGAGCTTCCACACGCACATGGTCAACGGGAAGTTCCACGGCACGATCAGCGCGCAGACACCGACCGGTTCACGCAAGGTGTAGTTGAGCATCGGCGCGCCGCTGGCCGGCGAGACGGGCAGCGTGCTGCCTTCGATCTTGCTGGGCCAGCCGGCGAAGTAGCGAATGATGTTGGCCGCGCTGGCCGCTTCACCCCGTGCGTTGCCGATCGGCTTGCCGTTCTCCAGGGTGATCAGTTGCGCCAGCTCCTCGCGGTGCTGGTCCAACAGATCGGCCAGGCGAAACAGCAACAGGCCGCGCTGCGCCGGTGACTGGAAGGCCCAGGCGCCGGTAAACGCTGCGCG
This sequence comes from Pseudomonas sp. Wu6, assembly GCF_019891515.1. NCBI lineage: Bacteria > Pseudomonadati > Pseudomonadota > Gammaproteobacteria > Pseudomonadales > Pseudomonadaceae > Pseudomonas > Pseudomonas sp. Wu6. The sequence goes on from NZ_JAFLXH010000007.1 coordinate 189,549, forward strand.
GGCGGCTGCAACGGCCGCATTCACATCGCGCTCATCGCCCTGGGCGACTTCGGTCAGGGTCTGTTCAGTGGCCGGGTTTTCCACGGCAAAGCGGCGACCGCTGGCGGCGTCCTGCCAGGTACCGCCGATGAACAGGCGACCGGGCTGGTCCAGGAACGCCTGGACGGCAGGTAATAATGGGAGCTGGTTCATGGTCGACTCCTTCAAAGCGCCATTTCGATCAGGCAAGGCCCGGCATCGGCGGCGGCATTGGCCAGCGCCCGTTGCAGTTCGGCATTGGTGTGTACGGTGCAGGACGGCACGCCATAGCCTTTGGCCAGGGCCTTCCAGTCGATGCGCGGAGTGTCGAGTACGGTCAGCTTGAGCGACTGCGGGTCGAGCTCGGTCATGCCGAAACGGCGCAGTTCGTTCTGCAAGATTGCGTAGCGGTGGTTGGCGGCAATCAGGATCACCACCGGCAACTGCTCGCGGGCGATGCTCCACAGGGTCTGGATGGTGTACTGGGCGCTGCCGTCCGATTGCAGGCAGAACACCCGGTTGCCACGCTCAGCCAGGGCCGCGCCAAACCCCACCGGAATGCCCTGGCCGATCGCGCCACCGGTATTGGTCAATACACGGTGCCGCGCGGCACGGGCAGAAGCGGTGAAAAACGGATAGCCGCAGGTGCCGCCCTCGACCGAGACAATGCAGTCGTCCGGCAGCGCGGCGGCCAACACTTGTCCCACCGACTGCGGGCTCAACGCGGCCTCGCCCGGCGGCAGCTGGATGTCCTGCGGCGTCGGTATGTAGGCAGGCGCGTCCAGCGCATCGGCCAGCGCGGTCAGCGCCCCGGCCACATCGTCGCCCACTTCGGCCAGCGACAGCAGACGCTCACGCTCAGCCAGCCGCGACGGGATACCTTCGTAGCCGAAATAACTGATGGGCTCCACGACACCGGCGCACACGACCTTGTCGTACTGCTCGAGGATCTCGATGGCCACTTCCGGGAAGTACGGCAGGCGATCCAGGTCGGGCAAGCCCCCCCCCCGGTAGCTCAGGCGCGGGAAGGTTTCGGCAAACATACGCACGCCGGGCAGTTGCGCCAGGCGCCCCGCCGCTTCCAGGCCGGCCACCGACAAGCCCTGGTCACCGACGATGAACACCAGCCGCTGGCCGTCGCGCAGGGCCTGGGCCACGGCTTCGATGCGGTCGCCGGCAAAGCGCCGCACCGGCGCACGCAGCGGGCTGAACTGGCCGTTGTGGGTCACGGTATTGGATTGCAGGTCCATGGGCAGGATCAAGCTGGCGATCTGGCCCTTGGCTTGCCAGGCGGCGCGCATGGCTTCCTGCAAGTCTTCGCCCACACCCGACGCGGTGCGCGAGGTGCGTACCCAGCTGGACACAGTACCGGCCAGGGCCTGGATGTCGCTGGCCAAAGGCGGATCGTAATTGACGTGCCATGACGCGTGGTCGCCAATCACATTGACGATGGGCGTGTTGGCGCGCCGTGCGTTGTGCAGGTTGGCGATGCCGTTGGCAAAGCCAGGGCCCAGGTGCGTCAGGGTCATTGCCGGTTTGCCGGCGATGCGGCCGTAACCGTCCGCGGCACCGGTACACACCCCTTCGAACAACGACAACACCGGCTTGAGGGCGGGTGCACTGGCCATCGCGGCCACCAGTGGAATCTCGGTGGTTCCCGGGTTGGCGAAGCAGTACTCGATACCGCTTGCCGCTGCCGCATTCACTATCAGTTGCGCACCATTCATTGTCAGCCCTCTCACTTGAGCGTTTTCTTTGATGAGATTTATCACACATAAAACCATACAGGACAAGTATTTTTAATCATAAGTCTCTTATATTGAGATTTATGCGATTTTTAAACCGAGATAAGTTAATGTAATGACCTGTAGGAGCGAGCTTGCTCGCGAAAACCGTCAGCGATAACGCGTGCCTCCTGAAGGAACGCGGTGCCTGTGAGTTTTTCGCGAGCAAGCTCGCTCCTACAGTGGATCCGGGGCGTTTTCGCCTATAGTGCATACCCGCGTGCAACCCCTTCTCTAGGAACGAAATGAGCAGTCTGAACAAGTTGTTGAGGGTCCTGGATCTGATCGGTCCACAGACGTTGAAGATCGACCCGGACACCATCGCCGAGCGCATGGGCCTGTCGCGTGCCACCGCGTACCGCTACGTCAAGGAGTTATGCGACGCCGGGCTGCTGACGCGCGTGGACGCCGGCAACTATGGCCTGGGGCCGCGCGTGATCGAGCTGGACTGGATGATGCGACAGTACGACCCCATCCTCCTCGCCGGGCGCGAACTGATGCATGAGTTGTCGGCGCAGACCGGCCTTGCGGTGTTCGCCAGCGTTTTCTATGACGGACGCATCATCAACACCTACATCGCCGAACCCACCGACACTTACCACTTCTCCTTCGGGCGCGGTCACCCGCTGCCGTTTTTTCGTGGCGCGCAATCCAAGGTATTGATCGCCTTTCAGAAAGGTCGTCGCCTGCAACGCCTGTTCGAAGAACACATGGCCGGCGATGCGGACAGTGCCTACGACTGGGCAAGCTTTTCCAAGGCCACGAAGAAGATTCGCAAGGACGGCTATTGCATGACCCACGATGAACTGAACCTGGGCCTGACCGGCATCGCGGCGCCGATCATCCAGCCGGATATTGACGAGGTGGTGGGCAGCCTGTCCGCTGTCGGCAGCACCCAGAGCTTCAAGCTGCTGCGCCAGGAAACCGTGATCGAGATGGTGATGGACACCACCCGGCGGATTGCCGAGAACATGCGCAATCAGCCGGGCGCCGCCACGTCCTGAGGTCAAGACGCGACAGCCAGGGTGGATCAGAACGGTACGGCGACGGTCACTTGGCTGTACACATTGGTGCCGTTGCCGACGGCCTGGTTGCCGCCCGTGGTGGAGTCCTGTTTCGGTTTGTAGAGACCGATCAGGGGCGTGATGATCAGGTGCGGGTTGACCGCCCACTCGGCGTACACGTCCAGCTCCCGCGCATCGAGGTTCAGTGCATTGCTTTTGCGCACGGTCTCGAAGTCGAAGTACAACGCGCCCAGGGTCAGGTTTTCCAGCGGCGTGGCCTTGAGGCCCACATGATGGATGCGGGTGTTACTGTTGAACGGTCCGGAATAGTTGCCGCCGACTTCGCCTTGCAGCCAGGTGCCGTAGCCCGTGCTTTGGCCGGTGAACAGCGAATCCCATTTTTGTGAGTAGCGGGCGTAACGGTAGGTGACCTTGGGTGCCCAGGCGACATCGGCAAAGGTGTAACCGGCTTCGCCGTACCAGGCTTTTTCCGGCCCGCTGTCCTTGTCCTGCCAGGCGTATTCGAAGGCCAGGCTGACATTGGGCAGGCCCGCGTCGCCTTCGCCACGCACGCTGTAGATATTCATACCCTTGCGCTGGCGCTGAAAATCACTGGCCCAGCGGTCGTTTACATCGATGCCATGCACCCAGGTCAACCCCAAGGTGCCGGGCTTGGTGGTGTAATCGAGGGTACCGGCGGCCACTTCGGTTTCGGCCTGGGCGCGGTTGTCGGACTTGAGCCACAACAGACTGCCATGCAGGCCGTCCTTGCCACCCAGGCGCAGGAACGCGGTCTGATCGAACGCATGCCGCGCCGCCAGATAGTAGGCACCGCCCCGGTTCAGCGCGCCATCGGCCGGGCCCTTGCCCAGGTTCGGCCCGTCATCGTTGACCAGGAAGCCCCTGCCGAGCTTGACCACCTGGCGCCCGCCGGAAATATCCACGCCGTCCTGGCCCAGTGCCGGGAACAGGTCGCCGGAGCGCCACCCGAGGTAAGCGTCTTCGATTTTGGTGGTGCGTTCGGTGCCCAGGGTATTGCCGGCCGCGTCGCCGTCGCCCCAGGTGGCGGAGCTGAGCAGGGCGAACGCACCGTAGGCGGTGCCGTTGCCTGCCAGGGACTGGTCGCCGCTCAGGCCGTATTTGATAAAGCCTTCACGCCAGGTTGAGCCGCCCGACGTGCCGTTGTAGTTCTTGCGACTGTTGAACATACCGAATACGGCAGTCATGTCTGCGTTGAGATGGCGGCTGTCATCGCTGTACAGCTCATAGGCCTGGGCCTGGCTGATGGCGCAGAGCGTCAAGCTGCATGCCAGCGTACCGCCGAAGAATAAAGTGGATGGGTAGCGCATGATCGAAGCTCCTTGAAGCGCGTCGTTAAAGGCTGTCTCAGATAGCGGCAACAGGGGTGCAGCGACGCCGCGCCCCTGTTGGCCGAGGGTTACTCGCCCGCGCGCTTATTGACGAACAGCAATTGCTGGCCGGTGAACTCCAACAGCCCTTCGAGGCCGAACTCGACACCGAAGCCGGACATTTTGCTGCCGCCGAATGGCGTATTCGGTTGGATCCGGGCGTGACAGTTGACCCAGGCCACGCCACTTTCCAGGCGGCTGGCCAACGCCTGCGCCTGCTCGACATCCGGGCCCCATACCGAGCCACCCAGGCCCATGTCACCGGCGTTGGCGCGGCGCAGCACGTCCTCGACGTCGCTGTAAGCGATCAGCGGCAACACCGGGCCGAATTGCTCCTCGTCCACCAGACGCTGGCCATCGGTCACATCCGCAACCAATGTCGGTGGGTAAAAGAACCCCGGACGGTCCAGACGGGCGCCGCCACACAGGACCCGCGCCCCCTGATCCCGTGCATCGGCGACCAGGGCTTCAACCAACTGCAATTGCTCAAGGTTCTGCACCGGCCCGAAGTTGACGCCGGGCTCCAGGCCATCCCCCACCACCTGGCGCTGGGCAATCAGCGTCAGCGCGTCGGCGAAGGCCTCGTATTGGGATTCGTGAATGTACAAACGCTTGAGCGCTGCGCACGTCTGGCCCATGTTGAGGAAGGCTGCCTGGAAAATTTCCTCGGCGACCTCTTCCACCGATGTGCCGGGCAATACAATCGCAGCGTCGTTGCCGCCCAGTTCAAGGGTCAGGCGCTTGAGATTGGTCGCAGCGCCGCGCATCACGCTCTGGCCGGTGGCGGTGGAACCGGTGAAGACAATCTTCTGAATGCCGGGGTGCGAAGTGATCGCACTGCCGAAACCCTGCTCGCCGGTCACGCAGTTGATCACACCGTTGGGTACATGCTTCGCAATGATTTCCACCAGGCGCAGGGTACTCAGCGGCGTCAGGCTCGACGGCTTGCTGACCACGCAGTTGCCGGCCCGCAGCGCCGGCATGATGTGCCACACGGCAATCATGAACGGCCAGTTCCATGGCGTGATGGACGCCACCACACCCAGGGGTTTGCGGTGCAGCTCAATGCGCTGGGTCGGGGTTTCTTCCACCAGCTCCACTTCAATCTGCTGCCCGGCCGCATAGCGGGTCCACGCGGCGGCGCCCATGACTTCGGAAAACGCCAGTTCCAACGGTTTGCCTTGTTCCTGCACGATCAACCGGGCCAACTCATCGGCGCCCTGCTCGATACTCTCGGCAATCGCCAACAGCCGCTCGCAGCGTTGAGCATGGGAAACGTGACGCCACGCCTTGAAGGCCACTTGAGCGGCGGCCACCGCGTCGTCCAATTGAGCCAGCGAGCCGGCCGGGCATTGGGCGAATGCGGCGCCGGTAGCCGGATTGATCACATCAAACTGCCCGTTTTCACCGGCAACCTGAATCCCATTGATAAGCATCTTGTAGTGGTGCATGTGTCATCTTCCTTTAACGCTGGCGAGCCTTGCCGGACAACGGCAAGCGAACAGTGTGCAGTGGGGCGGTATCGCTTGATGCCTTAGAGTTTGTGGCTGCCCAGCGCCAGGAAGCGCTGCGGCGAGACCTTGCGCAGTCGCGCGGCGAGAAAAATGCCGCCCAGCAGCGCCGCTGGAATGACCGCGCACAGTGCGTAGGACAAAAGCTGGCTGGCGCCGGTGAGCACATCGAAATGCACCACCGCCAGTATCAGCACCATCAGCAAGGCCAGGCTGGAGAAAATCGGCAGGATACGCCCGCGCCAGAGGCCGACATTGAGTTCCGGGTGCCGGTGGAAATACACACACACCGAGACCGAAGTCATCGCCATGAGCAAAATCACGCACAAGGTGGCGAGGTTGGAGAACCAGGCGAACAGTTGCAGGATTGGATCGGCATCCATGGCGGCGAAGATCAGCACCACCACGGCGGCGATCAGGCTTTGCAGCGCCGAGCCCATATGCGGGCTTTGGTGCACACGGTGGGTGGTGCCCAACAGACTGTGCAGCAGACCGTCGCGCCCGATCGCGTAGAAATAGCGCGCCGCGGCGTTATGGAATGCCAGCAGCCCGGCGTAGATGCTGACCATGAACAGCACCCGGATAATCTGCGTCAGGTACGGGCCGACAAAGTGGTCCGACATGCCGTAGATAAAGGTGGTTGGGTCCTGCAGGGCTTGCAGCATCGGCACGATTTTATCCGTACCTACGCCCACCACCATCGACCAGACCGACAGCGCGTAAAAGCCGCCGATCAGCAGCACCGAGCTGTAGGTGGCAATCGGAATGGTGCGGTGCGGATTTTTCGCTTCTTCGCCGTAAATCGTCGTGGCCTCGAAGCCGATAAAGGCCGCGAAGCAGAACAGCAGGCCGATCGACGGGGTACCGCTGAACACATGCTGGCGGGTGAACGAGTCGAGATTGACACCGCTGTCGCCGCCAGTCTTGAGAATCGCAATATCCAGGGTCAGGATCGCCAGGTATTCGGCAATCACGACCACCGACAAGACGCGGGCGGACAGATCGATCTTGCGATAGCCCAGGATCGCGATGCTGACCATCGCCATCAGCGAGTAGGACCACCAGGGCAACACCACGCCGTATACGCTTTCCATGGTGCCGCTGACCACGCCGCCGAACATGCCATAGAGGCCGACCTGCAGGATGTTGTAGGCAAACATCGCCAGCACGCCCGCCGCCCCTCCGGCCAGGCCGCCCAGGCCGCGCGAGGTAAAGGCGTAAAAACCACCTGCGTTGGTGACATGCCTGGCCATGGTGGTGTAACCGACCGAAAACGCCAGCAGCACCGCCAGGGCCAGCAATAACAAGGCCGGGGTGCCGGCACCGTTGCCCAGCATGATGCCAATCGGGAAACCTCCGGCGATGACGCTGAGCGGGCTCGCCGCCGAAATCACGAAGAAGATGATAAAGCCGACACCCAAGGCGCCACGCTTGAGCTCCGTGGAGCTGTTGACCGGGATAGATACACTCATCTTATTAACCTTATTGTATGAGGCAGTCGCTGTGGTATAGGACCGATCAAGGCGCCATCGGTACCAGATAGCGCTTTTGTTTTTGGGATTGCACGCTGTATTCGATCCTATGCCCGCCCACGAACACCCCGCTATCCCAAATCGGTAACATCGCCGGCGTCACCCCCGACCGGCAATGCCCCGAAAGTCACGGCCGATTTGGGATAACGGCGCCCTTGTGCATTCAGGCATGCTAGGTCCAGCCCTCTTTTACGGACGCCAGCCATGCCCTTTACCGACTCCAAACGTCGCTGGCTGATACTTGCCATCATTTCCAGCGCGCTGCTGCTTATCGTCATTGACATGACGGTGCTGTACACCGCGCTGCCCACACTCACGCGGGAGCTCAGCGCCACGGCGTCGCAAAAGCTCTGGATCATCAATATCTACGCGTTGATCGCCGCCGGCCTGCTGTTGGGCATGGGCACCCTCGGCGACCGTCTCGGGCACAAACGGCTGTTTATCGGCGGCCTGAGCGTTTTCGGCCTGTTCTCGCTGATCGCTGCGTTCTCGCCATCGGCCAGCGTCTTGATCGTTGCCCGTGGGTTCCTGGCGGTGGGCGCGGCGATGATGATGCCCGCCACATTGGCCCTGGTAAGGTTGACGTTTACCGACCGACGCGAACAGGCGATGGCGTTCGGACTATGGGCATCAGTGGCTTCAGGGGGCGCCGCATTCGGACCGGTCGTAGGTGGATTGTTGCTGGAGCATTTCTGGTGGGGTTCGGTATTCCTGATCAATGTGCCAATTGTGCTGTTGGCCTTGCTGCTGGGGGCGATAGCCATTCCCGATCATCCGGGAAATAGCCAGACACGCTGGGACTGGCTGGGTTCGCTGCAGGTCATGATCGGTTTGATCAGCGTAGCTTATGCGGTCAAGGAGCTGGGTAAACGGCAACCCTCCTTCGAGGCCATGCTGATAGCACTGGTCCTGGGCACGCTATTTCTGGCGCTTTTCATTCGACGTCAACGGCGGGCCGATCAGCCGATGCTGGATCTGTCGCTGTTCTCCACGTCTGGCTTCAGAAATGCGGTGATTTCGGCAGTGGTATCAGCCGCCGCCTTGATCGGCATGGAACTGGTCTTCAGCCAACGCCTGCAACTGGTGCTGGACCTGTCGCCGCTGGAGGCGGCGCTGTTCATCCTGCCGCTGCCGCTGGGTTCGTTCGTCGCCGGGCCGCTAGCCGGGCATTACCTGCCGCGCCTGGGAGAGCAGCGCATGCTGTTCTGGACGCTGCTGCTTTCGGCTGCCGCAATGCTGACCTACTTGCTGGCGCACAACGCCGCAGTGCCAGTGCAGATCGTCAGCCTCGCACTGCTGGGTCTTACGATGGGCGCCGCACTGACCGCAGCGTCCAGCACGATCATGCTCAGCGTGCCCGCCGACAAAGCCGGCATGGCCGCCTCCCTTGAGGAAGTCTCCTTTGAACTGGGCGGCGCCGCAGGCGTGACGTTGGCGGGCAGTTTGTTATCGGCCATCTACGCCTACTCCGCGAGCCAGATGATTCCTCCATGGCTGGCCCTCAATCCCATGATCTTCGAGAGCCTCGACGATGCGCTGGTGGTCGCCGCGACGCTGGCGCCGGAGGACGCGGCGATGCTGATCGGGTCGGCCCGTTCGGCGTTCGACGCGGGTTTCGTCGCCGTACTGGCCACCTGTGCGGCATTGCTGTTGATGGCAGCGCTGCTGGTCAGGCCACGCAACCGGGTGTCATGAATCAGTGACATCAGCCGATGCAGTGACACATCCAATAAAAAAAGTCGGTGGTGCCACACCAACCGATGATCGATCAACACGCGGTTTACCAGTGAGATAGCCCAATGCTCGACGCCCTTTCCATCCGTTTGAAATTCGTCCTCTTGTCGGGTTTGTGCCTGCTTGGCGTGATCGGTCTGATCGTCGGCATGAATCTCTACCAGGGCAACCAGAACAACCAGTTGATCAGCACCTCGAGCAGTACGATGCTGACTGACAGCGGCAAGACCCTGCTGCTGGCCAGGGCGGCGGAACAGGCGAAGAACCTGCAGGGCGAATTCGCCCGCAGCCGGCAGATCATCACCGCTTTTTCCGACCAGGCGGCCGGCTTGCGCACCATGGCCGCCCAGCGGGGGTTGGCGGCTGCGACATTGCGTGAAGAACTTAACCTGGCGCTCAAGACCACGTTCGAACGCAATCCCGAGATTCTCGGGCTTTGGCTGGTGTACGAACCTGATGCGCTGGATGGCAAAGACAGTGAGTTCGTCAACGACGCCGCACGCGCCGCCAACGAGAACGGACGTTTTGCCAGCGCCTGGAATCGCGGCGCGGGTCAAGCGATGAATATTCTGGTTCCCGAAAGCGATTTGCAGAAGACCGAGTTGAGCATCAGCGGCACGCCCTACAACAGTTGGTACACCTGCCCGCGAGACACGCGACGCACTTGCCTGATGGCCCCCTATGCCGACACCCAGGCCGGGCAGGTTCAACTGATGACCACGCTGTCGATGCCCCTGATCGCCGATGGCAAGGTGATCGGCACCCTTGGGGTCGACCTCGCGCTCGGCGCCCTGCAAGCTGCCGCGAGCGATGCCCAGCGTACCCTGTTCAACGGTTCAGGGCGCATGCTGATTGTTTCCGACAGTGGCGTACTTGCCGCCTACAGCGCGGATGCGAGCCAGGTCGGCAAAAATATCGACGTTCCGTTGAAGGATGAGGGCAAGGTCGTGCTTGCGGCATTGGCGCAACAAAAACCGGTGGTGCTGGTCGGTGATGCGCTGATTCGCGCTGTGTACCCCGTTGCACCCATCGCCGAAGCGCCGGCGTGGGGAGTGGCCATCGACCTGCCCAAGGATGTCTTGCTGGCGGACTCGATGAAGCTGCAGACCTTGCTTGACCAGACGCAAACCCGGGACACCCTGGAGTCACTGTTGGTCGCCGTCGGTGCGGGGCTGCTGGGCTTGCTGCTCATCTGGTTCACCGCCTCCGGTGCGACACGCCCGATCAACAGCGTCGCTCGGATGCTCAAGGCGATTGCCAGCGGCGACGGCGACCTCACCCAGCGGTTGGATTACCGCAAGAAAGATGAACTGGGCGAACTGGTGAACTGGTTCAATCGGTTTCTCGACAAACTGCAACCCACCATTGCGCAGCTCAAGCAGAGCATCATCGCTGCGCGCGGCACCGCCGACCAGTCGTCGCACATCGCGCGCCAGACCAGCGAAGGGATGCAGGTGCAATTTCGCGAGATCGATCAACTGGCAACCGCGTCCAACGAAATGAGCGCCACGGCCCACGAAGTCGCCAACAGCGCGTCAAACGCAGCGATGGCGGCCCGGGGCGCAGACCAGGCGTCCAGGGAAGGCATCACCATCATCGAGCGCAGCACCCGTGACATCAACGCACTGGCCAGCGAAGTCAGCAAGGCCGTGACGGAAGTCGAAGCCCTGGCGGTCAACAGCGAACAGATCGGTTCGGTGCTGGAAGTGATCCGCAGTATCGCCGAACAGACCAACCTGCTCGCCCTCAACGCCGCGATCGAGGCCGCACGGGCCGGCGAAAGCGGCCGAGGTTTCGCAGTGGTGGCCGACGAAGTACGCAACCTCGCCAAGCGTACCCAGGACTCGGTAGAGGAAATTCGCCTGGTGATCGAGCGCATCCAGGCCAGCACGCGTGGCGTGGTGGCAACCATGCATTCAAGCCAGACTCAGGCCCAGAGCAACGCCAGCCAGATCCATCAGGCGGTGGAGGCGCTCGGTAAAATCAGCGAAGCGGTGACGGTGATCAATGACATGAACCTGCAGATCGCAAGCGCGGCAGAAGAGCAGAGCGCGGTGGCCGAGGAGGTTAATCGCAATGTCTCGACCATTCGCGGTGTCACCGAGACATTGACCGAGCAGGCGGGCGAGTCGGCGCAGATCAGCAGCCAGCTCAACGAACGGGCCAATCAGCAAATGAAACTGATGGATCAGTTCCGCGCTTAACCCGTGGCGTGCCGTTGCGCCGCCGTGCAGGCCATCACGCGCGCGCGCAGACGGGGATGGCGGCGCGGACGGTATGGGACGGTAACTCTGCGAACAGTGCCTGGTACTCCTCGGCAAAATGACTGAGGTGGTAGAAGCCCCACTGGGCGGCGGCATCACCGATGGAGAGGCGGGACGCGAGGGTACACATCAGGGTCCGACGCACGCCATTGAGCCGGACAGAGCGCAAGTAGTTCAGCGGCGTGGTCTCGGCTACCGAGCGGAAGCTGTTCTGCACGGTGCGCCGACTCACCTGCAGGCGTTGGCACAACTCGTTGACGCTGGGCACGTCGATTCTTTCGGCGGTCGCCAGTCGGTGGCATTTCTCGACAATGAAGCTGCGCGTGGAACTGGGGCTGCGTTGGAGCTTGTCGCAGGCCGGGTCGGTGAGCAATTGCAACAACTCACCGAGCAACGCCCGCTCCAGCCCCTGCTCGCCCGCGCTGTCGAGTTCCTCGCCGACCTCCGCCAGGGAGAGCACGGCGAGCAATCCAAGCCGAGCCTGGGCGAAGCGTTGCGCAGACACCCGGATCACGGGTTGGCGCAGCAACCGACTGATCTCACTGGCCGACGCCGTTTGCTCCAGTACCTGCTCGAACCACTCGCGCTCGAAGGTCACGGACAGCAGTTCCATGCCCATCGGCATATGGAACATGAACTCCTCGCCCCCCTGCAGAAAGAACAGGCTGCTGTCATCGACTTCGCGACCCTGCATGCGCGTCGAACCCGGCACGCTGATCGGCACGGCAAAGCACATCTTGTCTCGCGGTGCCACACCGCGCTGCACCACCCGCTGGTTGATCTGCTCGCGAAACACGTGGCAACGCGCAGTGGTCAGCTGCATCAACGAACTCTCGGCCGGACCGGCCGTCAACTGGCTGTAATCCTGGCTCCACTCCTGGACATTGGCCGCATGGACGTGGATATCGCGAAAATGGCTTATATGATGATTTTTCATAATGTGCGAAAAGCCTCTGCCAATTTTTGTTTTTATTTCAAGCTACCTTGCAATATTCGCACATAGATCAATTACCGCGAAGTTTCTTCTCAAATAGGGCCTTTGGCGGAGCCTGCCGATGGACCGATTCATCATTTGCCGATTCGGGCTAACGGACAGGCACACTCCATGAGAATGATCCACATACTGAAACCGACATTCCAGAGAGTGCGTCATGATTGAGTCCAAACTAGAACCCCTGCATTTCGCGGATGCCCCGCACATTATTTCCAGCACCCTGCCCGGCCCGCTGACCCGCGAAGCGCTGGCGTTGTCGGCGAGTACCGAATCGATGGCGCGCGGCGGCGGCCGTATGCCTATTGCCATGGACCGCGCGTTCGGCGCGACCTTCAAGGACCCCGACGGCAACACCTACATCGACCTTTCCGCAGGCGTGGGCGTCAGCAGCGTCGGGCGCTGTCATCCGCTGGTGGTAAAAGCCATCCGCGAACAGTCCGAAGTGCTGATGCATGCCCTGGAAATCAACAGCACCCGCCGCACCGAACTGGCCGCCAAGATGTCCGAGATCGCGCCAGAGGGCTTGCGCGGTGACTGCATCACGTTCTTCACGCAAAGCGGCAGCGATGCGCTGGAAGCGGCCATCAAGTTTGCCAAGCGCATCACCGGGCGCCACCAGATCCTCGCCTTCCACGGCGGCTACCACGGCGTGTGGAACGCCTCGGGCGCGCTGACCACCGGCACGGCCTACCGCAAGGGCTACGGCCCGATGATGGGCGGCGTGATTCACGCACCCTACCCCTATGCCTACCGTTTTCCCTTCGACACCACGCAAAAAAGTGCCGAGCAGATTGCCGGCGACTACGTGGATTACCTGCTGAACAGCCCTTACACCGCCGCCGATGACGTGGCCGCCGTGATTGTGGAGCCGGTGCAGGGCGAAGGCGGCTACGTGCCGCCCTCCCCCGAATTCCTGCAACTGTTGCGCAAGGCCTGCGACCGCGCCGGCGCGTTGCTGATCGTTGACGAAGTCCAGTCCGGTGCGGGCCGCACCGGCAAGATGTGGGCGGTCGAGCACTCCGGCGTCAAACCCGACATGCTCACCTTCGGCAAGGGTATTGGCAGCGACCTGCCGATGGCCGGGCTGATCATGCGAGCGGACCTCGCCGCACAGATTCCCGACGGTTCGATGCCCAATACCTTCGCCGCCAACTCGCTGTCTGCGGCCGTGGCGTTGACCAATATCAGCATCCTGCAGGACCCGGAACTCGGCCTGCTCGATCGCGCCCACACCCTGGGCCTGGAAGCGCAGGAACGTATCCGCGGGTTCAACAGCCCGTTCGTCGGCGAAGTTCGCGGTCGCGGCCTGATGATCGGTATCGAGCTGGTTGAAGACGCCGCCACCAAGACGCCGCTCGAAGGCGCCAAGATCGGCCAGCTCATGGGCTACCTGATGAACCACGGCGTACTGATGATTCCCTGCGGGCGTTACAGCAACGTGATGCGTGTGATGCCTTCGCTGACGATCACGCGCGAGCTGTTCTTCAAGGCGTTGGACATTTTCGGCGATGCCCTGGCCTCCCTCAAGGCCTGAGTGCGTCATCTCCAACCCCTCCCATCACGCATGGACACCCACATGACCGAGCACCTGAAACACTTTATCCAGGGCGCGCCCTGCGACGCCAGCGACGGAGCGCGCATCCCTCTCATCAACCCCGTGACCGAACAGGTGTACGGCAGTTGCGCAAGCGGCACCGCCGACGATGTCGACCGTGCCGTGGCAGCGGCGCGCGCCCAACTGGAAGGTGGCGCCTGGAGCCAGCTTGACGGCGCCCAGCGCGGTCGGCTGTTATCCAAACTCGCCGACCTGGTGGAGCGCGACAGCGAATCACTGGCCGACATGGACGCCGACGCCATCGGCCGCTCACCGCTCGAACCGCGCCGGATGGACCTGCCCAACGCCATCGCCAACCTGCGCGCGGCCGCCGGCTGGGCCAATCAGCTTGAAGGGCGCACCATTCCCACCGGCGGCTACTTCGGTCGCAAGACCCTCTCGTACACCGTACGCGAGCCGGTAGGCGTGGTGGGCGCGATTGTGCCGTGGAACTCACCGCTGATGATCACCGTGTGGAAGCTCGCCGCATTGCTGGCGGCAGGCTGTACCGTGGTGATCAAGCCCTCGGAAGAAACCCCGCAATCGGCCCTGCACCTGGCGGCGCTGGCGCAGGAAGCGGGATTTCCTGACGGCGTGATCAACGTGGTGACCGGTTACGGTGCGCAGGTCGGTCGGGCCCTGTGCGAACACCCGGATGTGGCCAAGATCAGTTTCACCGGCAGCCCCGAGGCCGGGCGTGAGATCCAGCGCACTGCGGGTGTGCTGTTCAAGCGCGTGGCCCTGGAACTGGGCGGCAAGAGCCCGCAGATTGTGTTCGACGATGCGCCCTTCGACGATGCATTGTTCGGCTGCACCCTGGGTTTGTTCGTCAACCAGGGGCAGATCTGTGCCGCCGGCTCGCGCATCCTGGTCCAGCGCAGCCTCGCCGAACGCTTCGCGGCCGCCCTGGCCGAGGCCGCTCGCTCGATCAAGGTCGGCGACCCTCGCCAACCTGACATCCAGATGGGGCCGGTGGCCAAGAAAGCGCAATTTGATCGCGTCAACCGTTACATCCAGCTGGGTATCGACCAAGGCGCCTCGCTGCTGGCCGGCGGCGTATCCACCCCTGACCAGGGCTGGTTCGTGCGTCCGACGATTTTCGCCAATGCCCGCAATGACATGGCGATCGCCCAGGACGAGATCTTCGGCCCTGTCGGCACGGTGATCACCTTCGACAGCGAAGAAGAGGCCGTGGCACTGGCTAACGACTCCGCCTACGGCCTGGCCGCCACGGTGTGGACCACCGACCT
This sequence comes from Pseudomonas sp. Wu6, assembly GCF_019891515.1. NCBI lineage: Bacteria > Pseudomonadati > Pseudomonadota > Gammaproteobacteria > Pseudomonadales > Pseudomonadaceae > Pseudomonas > Pseudomonas sp. Wu6. Next base: position 204,643 of record NZ_JAFLXH010000007.1, read on the forward strand.
TGCGCGCGCGCACCGCGTGGCTGCAGCGGTAAAGGCCGGCGCCATCGGCGTCAACTGCTGGAGCCCGCTGGACGCCAACCTGCCGTGGGGCGGCGTCAAGGCCAGCGGTATTGGCCGCGAAGGCGGAATCAGCGGCGCGCTGGCCTACACCGAGGAGAAAGTGATCACCGTGCTGCTGCCTGCCTAGAACAGTCACTGCACCTGCCACCCTCTCGGCCCTGGTCGCAGAGGGTGGGATTCAGCCGTGCGTTTCGACGCCTTGATGATCAATAAAGAGACTGCGATGAACAACCAAACACAAACGGCAATCGATCGGTATCCCGTGTCCCTGCGCATCCTGCACTGGGTGCGTGCCGTCGTCATAGCCGGGCTGCTCTGGGCCGGCTGGCACATGACCGGGCTTGATGATGAAGTCGTGAGTAAATTCACCCTCTACTACCCGTGGCACAAATCGTTCGGCGTGCTGGCGTTTCTGCTGGTGCTGGTACAGATCGCCCTGCGTGTTCGCACCCCCGCCCTTCCGCAGCCACCGCTCACACTGGCGGCGCATGAGCGATTCCTCTCACGGTTCGTACAACGCTCCATGTACGTACTGATCGTGGCCGTGCCGCTGATGGGGTACTCGATGTCGAGCACCTTCACCATGAGCGACGGCGTGTTCTTTTTCGGCGTGAACCTGCCGGAGCTGCTGCCGAAGAATGACAACTGGTTTGTGGTGTTCCAATGGCTGCACAAAGTCCTGGCCTATACCTTGCTGGTCCTGATCGTGCTGCATATCGCGGGCGCGCTCAAACACCGCTTGTTCGACCGCGACCCTCGCAACGACGTACTGCGCCGCATGCTGTGAACGGATACATCCCGGGCACGCGTCTGCGATGAGGCCGGCAGTTGTACCCAAGACGAAAGCCGCGTCCACTGCGGCTTCTGTCGTTGGGCTGTCAGCGGCGCGGCGTCTGCAAGGCGTGGTAGCCGTAATCGGCGCGGGCCTGGCGTAACGGCACGCCCGCCTCGATCGCCGCACGAATATGCTCTTCGGCCTGGTGGATTTCTTCGGCCACCGCCAGCACCTGGCTCAGTGAACCGGATGGAATCACCACCAGGCCATCACCATCACCGCGCAACCAGTCATCGGGTTGTACCCGCACGCCGCCCAGCGTCACGGGTGCCTGGATCGCTTCGACACGCACGCGGTCCTTGCCGGTGCGCATCCAGTTACCTCGGGAAAAGATCGGGTAGCCGAGTTCCAGCGCACGGTCAACGTCGCGGCAGATGCCGTCAATCACCGTGCCGGCCAAGTGTTGGCGCGAGGCGGTCGAGGTCAGCAAATCCCCCCACACGGTGGTGTCCTGCCGTCCCTGATTGTCGATCACCACCACCTGGCCGGCTTCGAGGTCATCGATGTAATCACCCACCGAACCACCGTCCAGGCCAATAGGGCCGTAGCGCAGGGTCCAGGCTTTGCCCGTGAGCTTGAACGTGCGGTCCAGGGGCATGATGTCGGTGCATTGGCAAACGATATTGAGGCGGTCCATCGCATCGCTGAGGTCGGTGCAGCTCAGGGCGTCAAGACGGGTAAAAATAGAGGTTTGCATGATGGGGCCTTCCTTGTGTCCTGTGGGTTAACGCGCGGTGGCGGCGGCACTGAATGCGTGGATTTTGTCGACGATCTGGCGTGACGCCGTCCGGATTGCCGTGCTGGTATTGCCGGCGATGTGCGGCGTCAATTGCGCATTGGCAATAGCGGTCAATGGCGAGGCGAAACGGTCTTTTTCCAGGGCAAAGGTATCGATGGCCACGGCTTTGACGTGCCTGGGAAACTGGCGCATGAAGGCGGCCAATTGCTGCTCGTCGACGATCCCGCCGCGCGCGGTATTGATGAGGATTGAGCCCTGGCGCATCTGCCGGAACTCAGCAGTGCCGAACAAGCCTCGGGTCTGGGGGGTGAGCGGTACGTGGATCGAGACGATGTCCGCCTCGGCCAGTAACTGTTCAAGACCTGCGCGTCGTTCAAGTCCGAGGCTGTGCGCTACCGGTTCGGTAAAACGTTCGGACCCGGTGGCGATCACCTTGATGCCCAGCGCCGCAGCCTTGCGCGCCACCTGCCGGGCAATGCTGCCTGTGCCCACCAGCCCAAGCGTCAGTTCGGCGTATTCGGAGGCAGGTGCCAAGGTGCCTTTTGCCCAATGGCCGTTGTGCGTTTCGGCGTTGTAGTCATCCAGGTCGCGCGACAGAAACAGCGCCTGGGCCAGGACGTACTCGGCAACAGCGGCCGCGTTGGAGCCCGGCGTATTAAGGATCACCACGCCGCACTGCTCGCACGCCAGCCGATCAATATGATTGACCCCTGTGCCAGCCTGGGCAATGGCGCGCAGTGGCGTGGCCAGCGCCGACGAGGTGGCGGCTCGGATCAGGCCGGCGCCCAGGGGGATGTTCAGGCGCGTCTTGAACACGCTGTAACCCCCGGCCTGACTCACGGCGGCGATAAATCCAGGCTCGTCATGGCAGTTGATCTCGGCATAGTCAATGCGCGTGCCGTAGTGCTGCCGAATGCGCTCTTTGTCGGCGAAATAGTGCAGGTTGAGGGTGACGCCCAGGCCCCGTTCGAGAAAGCGATCGACTTCCTCAAACAGTAACGGCGGCCCGGGGGCATCCAGTATCAGGGTGGTCAATGTCATACCGTTGATCCTCTTGGAGGGTAGCGCCTGCCGATACCCGGGTTGCCCCAGGCATCGGGGTTAACCATCGGGTTAATCACCAGGTGAAATGGTGCGCACTTGCAGGATCGACCAGGCCCGCGTCGGTACTCACGGCCGCGAGGAACCCGCTGTAGAAATCATTCAGCGATGAAGACTGGATGAACGAGGGATTGCTTTTGGCGTAGATCAGGAACAACCGATAGATTCGCAGGTTCTTTTCCTTGCGGTAGACCTCGGCCTTGAGACTGGGCCACAGGTTGAGCACGCTGTTTTCCTTGATTTTCCATGGGTCCGCCGGCTCGGTACCGGTGGTGGCCTTGAACACGAAGCGCTTACCTTCAATCACTTCCAGGTGCAGGCTGGCCAGCAACTGTTCGGCCGTGCCGACAGCTTCAGTCTTCAAGGCCTGCGCCAGCGCCAGGATGTGGGCCTTCTCCGGAATGCTGCCGGTCAGGGTCAGCCAGGCGCATTTGAGGTCGGTTCGCGCAATGGCGTAGGCCATCCCTTTGACATAGGTATGAAAGCTCTCATCCTCGTTAAAAGCCTTCGACAGCTGCGTTGCCGGCGCTGGCGCGAACTGCCCGACGCCGATCAGTTCGCTGTGCAACCCACCGGCCAGCAAGGCGCGGGTCCAGGGAATCGCACGAATGGCATCGGGGCGCGACTCGAACACCTTGATGTTGAAGATACGAGAAGGCGGCCGGGTGCCTTTGGCGGTGGCCCTGACCACATCGAATCGCGCCAGGTCGCGCAGCAGGGAAGGCAGCGCAGGATGCTCGAAGAACGTCGCCTGGTAGCGGCGCACCACGTCCCCCCAACGTTGAATCCTGCCGGCAATGACCTCCTCGGACAGTTGCGGCTGGGGCTCGGCGTGCATACGGTACAACTGGCTGAGAAAGTTGACGGACTGGTTGCGGGTCAGCAGATGCGCGCGCATCTCCGCGCAGCCGGCCAGCATGAAGCGGGTTTCCGGGCCCTCCAGCGCGCCGAACTCCTGCAAGGTCTCGGCGATCACCCCATTACACCGTGCGTGTTCCCCGCCCATGATGACGTGGACGACCACCTCGATGCCGTAACGGGCCGCGATCAGCTTGTGCTGGTTGGCAATCGCCATGTTCAGTTTGTGCATGGCCTTGCCGCCCTGCTTGCCCGTGTCGCTGGGGCCAAACGTGATGTATTGGCGGTTGCCGCGCGTTGCCAGGTGCTGGCGGTACACCGGGTTTTCGTACACCTCATGCACGGTGGCCAGCGTGCGCTCGGCACCTGCCAGGTCTTCGGGTTGCAGGGCGATGTCGATCCCATCCCGCACCTGGGCCGCTTTCATCAGAAACAGCACCTCCAGCGCGCTGAGGGCCGAGGTGTACTCGGCGATTCCGTGGATTTTCATGCGGTCGCGATAACGGTCGATCATTTCAAACCGTTCCACCGCGTTGCGCGCATCGTGCATGCGGATATAGCTTGGGTCCTGCTCCATCAGCGCAATGTAATCCTGGCCGGCGTATTGCTCGACTTTGCGGGTGTAAAGCGGCGTGGTGCGTTGCAGATACTCCTGCCACAGGCCTGCGGGCGTCTGGGCCGCTCCGCCTTCCAGCGCGACCTCAAGCGCGGCCTGACGCGCACGCTCATCCAGTTCGTGGTAGTGCCGGCCCTGGCCCAGGCCAATGGTTTCCAGCCACTGGCTGGACAGAATCTCATCGACCACGCTGCTGAACATCTCGGCGTTTTCACGAAACTCGATATCCAGATAGTGAAAGCCAAACGCATGCACCCGCAGCAGCAGACGGTCGATGGCGGCCGGCTGGGTAAAACGAATGCTGCTCAGTGCATCTATCAGTTCGGCGGGACGCTCGAAATGCTCGGGATGATCCCGGCCCACACGGGCACGAATCTCTTCAAGGCGATGCCGTGCGCCGCCGTCCTTGATCAGGCTGTCGATATCGGCGATGTAGCGATTGCGCAGCGCCGTTTCCAGCGCCAGCACCAGGGTTTCGGTGTGCTGGTTGGTGTCATAAGGGCGGCCATCCTTGTCGCCGTATAACCAGGTGAACAAGGTCAGCCATTTTTCCTGCGGCGCCAGGCCCAGGGCGTGATGCACGTCGGGCAACGCGTCATACACACTGTCGGCGTAAAAAATCTGTGATTCGATATCCGTGCCATTACTGCCCGACCACACGGCGTTGTACAGCTCCAGCAGGAGCTGCGCAGTGACTTGAGGCTTTTTGAGGCCACGGTCTTCGACGTGCTGGGCCAGTTTCTGCAAGACCAGCACAACGGAATGCTTGAGCTGGTCAGTCTCTTTGCACAGCACTCCCAGGCTGATATTTACTCCCGCAGGCGCTGTAATCAACTGCGGGTCAAGCGTGAGCAACTGACGAGGCAGGCTGGCCTGCGACGCAATCTGGGTCGCCACGCTCCTGACCGACAATTCGAACAGCAGTTGCTTGATCAGCAACAACTTCCAGAACGCCTCGACGTCTTTGCTGGAACGGGATTCAAAGAACGCCTTGCCCAGGGCAGCGGCCAATTTCGAATCCCCCTTGTCCAGATACGACAGCGTATCGATTTCAGCATAGATTCTCAGGCAGGCGCGGGTGTGCGGGGCTTGGGAAGCATCATCCGTGTTGGCCTTGAGTGCGTGCTCCAGTGCTCGCCATAGAACGTCATGCAGTAGCGCGGGGTTGGTATGGCCGATTGAGGGGCGAGTTGATGCATTTTCCAGTATGGAATTGATCACATGATTCATGGGTTCAAGCCTCGATAATTGTCAAATCCCTTGTTTGCAGTGCGCCGGACAGACACACGCAAAATCGTCAATGTCCCAGGCTTAACCCACAGCGTCGCAACGAACGGAAATTACCTGTTCGCCGACAGAAAGCCCCCTAGCCGGTACCGAAAAACGGCTGAAAACTGAAACAAATTGTTACATCCGCCCGCAATAAAACATGGCTTGGATTTCTCCACAAAAGACCTTTTTGGAATAGCCAACTTGAAAATAAAGATAGGAAGCTAATAAAAATAACGGCACTGAAGTCCGGTTAACTGCCTGCATATTTTCTAACGTGCTGATTACTTGACATTAATCTGCAGGCACGAAAACCGGCTGAGCCGAGGGGGATATCGAGTAGGAATCACCCGCGGGCGCAACCTAAATAATTCTTCATAAACACCATTTCCTACTCAGGGAGCAGACATCCTTCCTGCCTGCAAAAGAAAAACCCGGCGCTTGGCCGGGTTTTGTCAGTTCATGCTGTGGGATGAACTACTTCGCACCGCCATTGTTACGGTCGGTCTGGGCGTCCTGATCCGATCCGGGATTGCCCGGCGGGGGGTTCCAATCTTCCGGCTTCTCGCCTGTGCCCTGCTTGGGCTCGGATTCAGCTTGCTCCAGGCCTGACGCGTGGCCTTCGCCCAGGTCGGGCACTAGCTTTTCCGGTCCGGGATAGGGCGCTGCGGGACCGTTATTGTCATCGACCATAAATCACCTCTATTTCACTAGCGCGGTTGCGCACAGGGCTAAGTGGGCTGTTCAGACAGAACGTGAGAGTGCCCTTCAGCACGCGCCCGGCGGGATACCGTCCTTGTTGAAATCCTTCAGTCGCTCACGCTCCTCTTCGGTGGAGTGCGCCGGTGTTTGCTCTTCGGGTTCCTTGGGCTTTTCTTCGGTCATGGCTGATTCCTCCAGGTTGTAGAGATTCGGCACTCTGCGGCGCGGGCAGTTCAAAATGAATGGTCGCGCGGGCCGCGACCGTGTGGTTGCGACTCTGCGCGCATACAAAAAAGGCGCTCCGAAGAGCGCCTTTTTTACCGCCGATTGCCTTACTGCAAACTGACCTGACGCAGCTCGGGCTTGGCCTCGCCACCGATCATAATGCGCTTCGGTTTAGCCTCTTCAGGCACCTCGCGCAGCAGGTCGATGCTCAGCAGCCCGTTGTTCAAGGCCGCGCCACGCACTTCGATGTGGTCCGCCAGGCGGAACGACAACCGGAAAGCACGCTGGGCGATGCCCTGGTGAAGGTAAGCGACCTTCTCGTCGGTTTCGCGTTTGCCGCCGGAAACCGTCAATACACCTCGTTCGACCTGGATATCCAGATCCTCCTCGGTCAGGCCAGCCACTGCGATGACAATCCGGTAGGCGTCATCACCGTGCTTTTCCACGTTGTGAGGTGGATAGGAGTTCGGAGCCTCGCTGCGCAGCGCCGACTCGAACAGGTCATTGAAGCGATCAAAGCCCACCGATTGACGGAACAGTGGGGCCAACGAAAGGGTAGTAGCCATTTTAAAATCTCCTGAGTTTCTCCAAGTGATTTAGGACGCGACCCGCATTCGGCATCGCGTGATCAAAAATTTATGGACGCACAAAAGGATTTCAAGAGGGCGGAAAAAAATTTTTCTTGGCGGATATCGCTCTCGCAGGAACGGCGGGGCGCGCGCTTGTGCTCTAATCTCAACACAGGCGTGCTTTACCCCGTGAGCGCCTGAGACAGCCCTTGAGGTACAAGAAAAATGAAAATGACTCTACCAGCCCTGGCATTGGGCATCCTGATCTCCCAAGGCGCCTCGGCCGCCGGAGATGGCACCGCCGCTCTGGGCGGCGGCGTCGGCGGCGTACTGGGCAATGTCGTGGGTGGGCAGCTCGGTGGCTCCACCGGTGCGGCCATCGGCGCCGGTGTAGGGGGTGCGACCGGCGGCGCGGTGGGCGCGCGCAAAGGCAATCGAGCGGAAGCGGCACTGGGCGGCGGCGTTGGCGCTGCGGGTGGTTCAGTGATCGGTAATCACCTGGGCGGCAGCACCGGTTCGGCTATCGGCGCCGGCTTGGGTGGCGCCGCCGGCGGCGCGGTGGGCAACAATCTGGGAGGCGACGGCGGGAAACACAAAGGCAACAAGCATAAGCACAAGAACAGGCACCGCTGATCCTCCGACACTGTCCCGACAGCACACTCGCCGGGTTGAACGACGTTAAACGCGTTCAACCCGGCGTGTAAGAGGCTGCCCCCACTCCCGTTACATCGGCGTACTGCTCACCACCCGCAAGGCCAGCCCTTCATAGGCATCCAGCGTAATCGTGAACGTGCCCTCCTCCGTCAGATCCCCTTCCACACGCTCATTGATGATGTCCACCACCGGCCCTGGTGCAATGTTGGGCAGGTGCAGAGACTCGGTGATCGGCGTGGCACCGAAGTTCAGCGCAGTGATCTGCGTGCCCTTGCCTGCCGGCAACTCATGCACCATGACCAGCAGGCCCGGGTGCTCGACATCCGGAATCAGGATCTGGCGACTGGCGGCAATATCGTAGGCACGCCGCACGCCGAGGATCTTCTGCAACTGTGAGGCGAAGGAATCCGGGTCCTGCAACTGGCTGTTCAAACTGCCGTACAGGCTTCTGGAACGCGGCATCTGCCCGGCCGACAGCTCGGCATCGGGGTTGAGGTCGACCAGGTCGTAGGCGCCGCGATGAATCCAGCGCGTGTCGCCATCGGCCATCAAATGCCCGACCTCTTCGGCGGCCAATGGCAGCGCACCCACCAGGTCCCAACCGGACAGCGCAAACACCCCCGGCTGCATGGCGTTGTACATCACCAGCAGCAAATGAATCTGGCGAATCTGCTGCACGTCGGCCGCGGTGATCGCGTCCAGGTCGCGAATGCCGAGGGCTGCGGTGATGATGCTGGCGGTGGTGCAGGACACGCCATTGGTGACGAACTTGAGGTTATACGGCGCGTGCTCGCCGGTCAGGCGTTCATACATCTGCTCGCGGATATGCTCGCGCAGGATGTTGCCGGGAAAGGTCTGGCCCTGGAACAGAAAGGTGTCATGGGCATGCAGGGTCCAGAAGTGCACCAGTTCCAGGGTCAGTTCGTCGTGGTTTTGCAGCGCGTGGATCAGCGAACCAGGGTCGATGCCGAGGCTGTGCATCTGGCGCAGCATCAGGCGCAGGAACTCGGCGTCGCCCATCAGCAACGCATGCTGGTAGGCCGGCCGGGTGATGAAGTCATAGGACAGGTCGGCGCCGCCGTGGGACATGGAGGCGATATCGTCGACGGTGAGGTTGAGTTCCTGGAAACTGAAACCACCGGCCTTGCGAATCGCGCCGCCGAGCAACTGGTTGCCGGTGATCGACAGCGGATGGCTTTCCGACCACGCGCCGTCGAGCTTGCGTTCCACGCCGAGGAAGCCATTGGCGTCCAGGCGCAGGATTTTCGCGCCCATGACATCAATGGCGTGCAGCGCGTCGCCGATGATCATCTGCTGGGCGGCGAATGACGGATCGAGCCAGTTCAGCGACGGCTGCCCTTCCTTGAAGTAATGCAGGTACACCCAGCGTCGCGGCTTGCCGTCGACCCCCATCACCACGGGCGTGGCGCTCCAGTCGGTTTCCTTGACGCCGGGCTCGAAGAAAATCACCCTTTGCAATTGGCCGACGATGTAGTGCTTGTCGCGCAGTGCATCCACCTGCGGCGGACTGAGGTTCTGCGCGTCGCGGCCCTCGGCGACGTCCGGCAGCAGCGGCCAGTCTTCTTCACGGATTTCGACCATGTGATACAGGCCCGGATAGTCTTCATAAGCCATTTCCGCCAGCCGAAAATCCGCGCCCTTGCCGGTGTGGGATGGGATCACGTCGTCGATGATCACCGCGTTGTGCGCGGCGGCCATGCGCGTCAGCGCCTGCAACTGCGCCTCGGTGCCCAGTTGCGGGTCGATGTCGAAGCTGATGCGGTCGAAGTTGCCGTCGATGGTCGGAGTGTGTCGGGTGCCGGACAAACCGCCGGACTTCTTCAGCGGCCCGTTGTGAATGCCCTGGATGCCGATTTTCGACAACGCATGCCACAGGCTTTCATCGCCCAGCGCCTCCAGCACCGTACCGTCTTCACGGGTCACGATCGACGCCGGATACGCCGTGAACCATACCGATGACAAGGCTGAAGCGTCACGCGGGCGGGTGTGTGCGAAGGGTTGCTGCCACATGCGTCCCTGCCCCGAATAGAGCTTGGCGCGCTGGCGCGCCGCGTTCAGCATGGACTGTTGCACCAGCCAATTCACATGATCGTTGTCCGCCGCCGTCATAAGCCTGATACCTGTGGTGGTTAAAGGTGATTCGTAAGCATAGGAGCGACGGCGGGAGCGATTCGTTGCATCGGGATGCAGATCCCTGTCCAAATGTGGGATCGACACAAGATACCGGTCGGCTCGAAGGCCGCCGCGCTTTTGCGTTTGATCTCAGGCGCCCCGTTAAACCACGCTGGCCGAACGCAAGCTTGAATCCGTGGGCCGCCGTCAGGGCGGAACCCTAAGCAGCCGTTACCGCAGAAATGGATATGTACTCGGTCCAATCCAACATCCTGGTCGGCCCTGAGGCCGCCATCGGGGGCAAGCCCCCTCCCACATTTTGACCGGGATCGACACAAGATACCGGTCGGCTCGAAGGCCGCCGCGCTTGCGCTTTTGATCTTAGGCGGCCCGTTAAACCACGCTGGCCGAACGCAGGCTTGAATCCGTGGGCCGCCGTCAGGGCGGAACCCTAAGCAGCCGTTACCGCAGAAATGGATATGTACTCGGTCCAATCCAACATCCTGGTCGGCCCTGAGGCCGCCATCG
>NZ_JAFLXH010000008.1:0-187917 GCF_019891515.1 Pseudomonas sp. Wu6
CAACTGGAACCCTATCGGGACGGTGTATCTGAACCCCGAAAGGGAGCTGACCGTGGTAATAAAAGTCGCGTAGCGCGACGGTGGACGCGACAACTACCTTGAAAAACGCCGATCCCTTGATGCTTTGAGGGGTAAAGCCACATATGGAACCGTAAAGTGGAATGCAGTCCGACCTGTTCTTGAAGGACAAAACAGCGTTTGTAGGCACACAAGAGGCCATATCCCTAATGAAAGTACGCCACTCATTTCTATGTCTAGCGACATCGGGCCCGTTCAGGAGTGACCCTATTCATTGCAATTGAGAATATGGCTTAAGAGGGGCGGGTAATCTGCTAGCCCAATGTCAATCTCTCGCGAATTTTTTCGCCATTTTAACACGCTCAAATCGATGTCAATGCACGAGGGGGCATTGTCAGCTTTCAACAGCTTCTTCATCGCTTTTCCCCCTCAAAGAGCGGCGCTGACTTTGGCAGCACATTCACTGACGCGATCAGCAATAGATTCGAGGGCCGCGTAAGCATTCTCGGGTGTGCCATAGGATGACGCCATCAGCTCAAAAGCAGGTCCGTTGAGACCTGCGTTGGTCAACCGGTCAAAGCGGTATTCGTTATTGCGAACTGTCATGGCGAAGGCGACGTAGTTGCTGAACTGGAGGGAAGCGTAGGCCTTTCCACTCGACTTAACTACTCCATCGATTTGTACCGGGGTTACTGTTAATCCATCGACTTCAGCCTGCATACATGCAAGGACACGAGAGACATCGGCTTTAGGACGCTTAAACGTGATGGACTTTACGACAGGGTATCCATCCTTTCCCGTACCGGTGATAACACCCTGTTTAGACGCTAGCTCCTGCGAAACAGTTTTTGTACCGCAGCCAGCAGCTATAGCCGTACAGATTAACGCTCCGATAGTTACCAGCTTCCAATTCATAGAATTTGTCCCTTTTTCCCTTAGCTGATGATGTTCCTGATGATCCGTGCAAGGCCAAGGCCCGAATAGCCCTCCGAGTATCCGTGAGACACATCAACCTCATGCTGCTCCAATGCTTTCAGGACACGGTTCTTCACCATCTTTGAGCCACGCGATTGCCCGGCCTCATAGGCGAGGAAAGCCGCAAAACAGGCCAGTACAAAGCACATAGCGTAAGTGCCAAACATTTTTGCTCCATTCCAATATCGCCCCGGCTGGAGGGGCTGTGGTGTTGCGGGACTTTTGTTCGCACATGCGGCCAGAGCGATGTGCAAGCGCTCCATCCACTCTCGTTGATCAGCGCTAGGCTCATCCACGTTAGCGGCCGCGTCCAGCACATCCAGCAACTCGGTGGCAACCTCGACAATCGCAACCGTCCGACGGCGTATCGCCTCATCCAGTTGTTCGGCGTCTTGGCAGTCTTCACGCAGATTGGCAGCGAGTTGCTCTGGTGTATCGCAGTACCCGCAGGCTTAGGGGATACCTACCGAATGCTCATCACCCTCGATTCTGTAAACGAACAGCAGTCATCTTCGCCCTTTGCTGCTCCCTGACCACAGCCTGCTGATCTATTCGCGTCTGGATTTGGGTATAGAGCTGAGCCCGCTCGTTGTCGCGGTCGGCCACCGTAACCACCAGCGAATATTGTTCCTTTTCTGCAGCCGAGGGATTCCAGTCACGATCCTGCCTGACTACGACCACAAACCACTTCTCGCCGGGTTTCCCTTGTTTGAACGTCCAGCGAGAAGACTGAACCGTGCCATGGTTTCTCATTTGGGCGGGAATGTCGCGATTTGTGTCCCTGGCTGTTGGCGCCGGCGCCGAATTAAACCAGTTGCGGAGATATTACTGACCCGGGCAGACTCCTCGAGAACCACTACTTTTACTGGATTTGTGTTGACTTGAGGGTGGGTTAATCCCAAGTCAGCACGTGGGTCAATTCAGCGTTGGCGTTAAAAGCCTGGGCTATGGAACGGATCTACTGGTTTTTGAATTGCCCCCCAGAAATTTGTGATTAGCATTTTACCAACATGGAGGTGAACGTGGAACCGGCGGAATTTTATGCATTCTTGAGGGACCCCAAGCTATTGGAGCTGATGGAGCTCAACAAAACCGTCGACGACGTTTTTGAGGTGACGACACTTCTGGAGAACCAGAACTCTGAAGTGCTTGCTTGGTGCATGAACCCCCATGAAGGCCATTCCCAAGGCGACTGGGTTATCAAGGACTTTCTGGAAGCGGCCCACGCCGCCAGCGATGGATGCACGTATGACAACCGTAAGTTTTTTGCGAAGTGGACGCCGGGGAAAATTCGCACCGGCAGCTTCGGTGCGGCATTCGTCACCCGCGAGTTCAGTATCAAAGTAGACGAAGGCACCGCCAATGGTAGGCTGGATCTGTTTCTGGTCGACCCGGCGAACAAGATTCTGGTCGCGATTGAAAACAAGGTGAAGGCATCGCTGACAGTGCAGCAGCTCGAAAAATATGTACGTGCTGTCAAGGGTCAAATCAGCAATCGTAGAGTGTTTGCGGACTACGACTTGGCTTTCATCGTGCTCGATCAGGACCTTGAGAGCTACAAGGAAAGGCAATTGCTGGAGTTGGGCAAGCGCTGGGCGCTTCTCGACTATCGATGGCTGGAAGCCTCCGCTAGCAGGGCGCGATTCCAACTGAGTCGGGGTAACAACTCCGCGCAGTTGCTGATTGCCTATTGCCAAAGCGTGACCCGATGGCAAAGCCCGACCAACGAAAAAATCTCGGACCTTGCAGCGGATCTGGTCCTGACTCATCAGACTGTGGTTAATGCAATGCGCTCGTCGAAAGGTAAGCCGCTGAATCAGTGGATACCCGCCACCGTCCAGGGGCATCTGGGCGAGTTGACCCTGTTCGTCGTCCAGCATCGCCAAGTATGCGACAAGCTACTGAGCGTAAGGGGCGTGGCCAGCCTAACGCCCCTGTTGCTCAAGGCCATCCCGACGCTCTCAACCGAGCTGGTTGATCAAGGTGTTCAATGGATCTCAATAACACCACCGGAAACGACGGGGCTAATGCGCGATGAAGGCTGGCCGGTCTACGTCACTATCTACCGGGTGGCCAAGGTGTCTAAGCCATCGGCACCCAAATATAACGTAAGGCTGGTCTGGGATAAAAACGAATTCGATGTGGACAAGGTCAGTGAGAACGCTCTACGGCTTCACTTGAGCAAAAGCTTCCCCGGGTTGGAGAAGTTTGCTTCATCGCAAATGCGCCGGATCCTGTTGGCTGAGCATGTAACGCCCATACAGGCGATCAACTCTGCCGCAAAAATCATGAAACTTCTATCTGCCCAGATATCCAATTGTCCCGGGCTGGATTAAACCGATAAGGAGGCAAATCGGGTCGAGCCCAGCTTTGCACGTCTACCCATCAAATGGATTCAAAGTGGTGGCGTCGCGGCCTTCGATAGTCGTGTAGGAAATGAGGCACGCTGCGCACTGCAGCAAAACACCAGCATCGGAGCACTGAGGCTTTTCGTAAGCTTGTGCATGCTTGCGGATTACTACACTGGGCAGGTGAAGACTACTTATCCAAAGCTGATTGCTTTGTCCGGTTTATCGAGGCCGATTGTTGCTCGATCACTCAAGCGACTCGTGGATGAAGGGATGCTCGATAAATATGACAAGCCCGTGCGTGAGGGGACCATATTGCAGATGGCCGGATGGGAGGATGGCTTCCATGGAAAGCCTCCCAAATCCAAACTCTACGACGGAAGCAGGACACAATTGCTCATGTTGCACCAATTTGAATTTAGTGCGTTGAGCCTATACGCGCTAAAGGTATTTTTCGTGCTTTGTGCGTTCAGGAATAGAAACAATTTCAACATCGCAACCATTAACTATTCCACCATTTCGCGCCTGTCGGGTGTACCGATGTACCAGATTCCAAGCTCATTGAATCGTCTGTATCACTTGGAGCTAATCTCCTACAAACAGGCTGACTACTACGAGCCAGGAAACACTGATCAAGATCGGACCAATCGCTACCTGATTCGAGGCCTTGGTGACAAGTCGCCCGCATTCAATCCTGAGAAGTCGACAGCTAAGTCAGGCAAGGCAAGCAAGGCGAAAATCGCGGCTGCCAATGAATTCGTCGCCATCAAACCCTGAATTCGTAGATGTAAATCGCCCGCATCATCAGGTGTTCGGTCATTCGTTCGTTGTCAGTCTTGAAACGTGACACTGTTTATCGGCTACTTGGCCATTGAGGGAAGTGCTGAGTAGCGTGGATGAATCCACTCAGGGATTTTGGTCATAGTGGTGAGGAGGCGCTCGGTAAGCGTACGGCCAACTCATCTTGACGTAAGCGTCCGGCTAGGACTTGGTACTCCAGGAGAGACAGAGCTGTCGGCGCCGAGGCCGATGTGACCCGGTTGCCGAGATTTCACTGCCCCAGCCTGACTTTTCGTAAATCATTGTCTGTGCTGGATTTTTGCAGGTTTGGAGATGGGGCAATCTTGCGTCGGCAACTGGATCAATCCAGGGGCAGCGCCAACAGCTACGCGCCCTGTCGATAACCGCATGCACAAGCTAACCATGCATCCTCCAGAACATTCAAACCTCCTAAAAATCATAGCCGCTCAAGCACTACTAAAGCAGTCCTGGAACTTAATATGGGGCTGTGCGACAATTCATTGGCACACTAAGTGGCCGAAGGCCATCACTTGACTATGCTAAATGCGATGACAACCCCGAAAAAGCTACGATTTTGCGACGTGTTTGCCGGATGTGGAGGCCTCTCATTGGGCCTCCTTGAGGCTGGACACGAAGGTGTCTTTGCCATAGAGAAGAGCTCTCTAGCTTTTGAAACGCTTCGCTTCAACTTGATCGAAGGAACTAAGTACCAGTTCGCTTGGCCAAAATGGCTTCCAAAGCAGGCCATGACCTGCGAAGACTTACTCTCAGGCTTTTCTGAAAACGTTGCGGCGCTCCGAGGCCAGATTGATCTCATCGTTGGTGGTCCTCCATGCCAAGGATTTTCAACGGCGGGAAAACGCGACCCCACTGACCCTCGCAACAAAATGACAGAGCAGTACCTTGCTCTTGTTGGTTTATTGCAACCTCAATACTTAGTTATTGAGAACGTTGCTGGATTCAACATGCGCTTCGAGACCAAGGGAGGAGTTGCCGAAGATATTGCGAATGCCGGCCAGGCCTCATACGCGAAATACATTGCAGAGAAATTAGATGCTCTCGGATATGACGTCGACTCAGGACTCGTCAATTGCGCAGATTTTGGTGTCCCCCAAACCCGCCATCGCTACTTTATGCTCTGCGAGCGAAAAGGGAATTCTTCTCAACGATCTAACCTGCTGAAAATGGTACAGGAAAGCCGGCGCGATTTTCTAACCGCCAAAGAATTACCCATCACTCGCCATGTAACAACACGAGAAGCAATTTCTGACCTTGAAACACATGGGAAAATTCTTGTTTCCAATGAAGACTCTGGAATGTCGAGATTTCTTGAAGCAGAATATACCCCTCACCCAAACCCCAATGCGTTCCAAAAACTTATGAGGCTAAGCTGCGAGAATCGTGCACCGAATAGCCGAAGACTTGCGAGACACAAGGCCGAAACCAGAGAATATTTTAAGCATATTCAGGAAATCTGTCGCCCAGGGTATTGCTTATCACAGGAGGAGCGAGAACAAGTAGGAACTAAAAAGCACGCAACAACAGTTCTCGATCAAGGTAGACCAGCCCCAACAATTACGACCTTGCCTGATGATATCCTCCATTACAGTGAACCAAGAATTCTTACCGTACGTGAAAATGCTCGGCTTCAATCATTCCCAGATTGGTTCGAATTTCAGGGAAAGTATACGACCGGTGGAAAGCAAAGAAAGCAAGAATGCCCCCGCTACACTCAGGTTGGTAACGCCGTCCCACCATTAGTCGGCGAGGCTATTGGTCGGATGTTAGCCGTCCATAAGCTTTACTAAATCGCAGAGCTCCTTACCGGTACCATTTGAAAATACCGGCCTTCGGGTCGGTGTTACAAAAGCCCGCTACACAACACCTCCCATATCCGCCCGGGAACTGCTCTGTCACCTAAAGAGCTCTTGCTGCACTGCCTGCACAGTATGCATATAGCCTAATCTAAGGGTATGATAGCCATGTGCTGCATACCCTATACAAGCGTCCGCCACACCCAGCAGCCTACATCACTAAACATCTCAAGGGAGCTCCCGATCTTGAGACAGTCTGCTTGTGACTGGCCGGCTGCCCGGACAGGCCAGCTGCTTCCGGACTTCGCAAAACTAACTCTGACAAGAAGCCAAAAGAGTGCTTTAACTATACCCAAACAGGGAGGCTGCTCGGACGTACCAGGCACAAACGACTAAATGCATCGCACCTGACTATACGGAGCTACCTTTCAACGGTTCGCTATCTTGCCGCATGAGTGAGAAATCATACGTATGAACGCTAGTGAGGACGGCCTTCTCGAACCCCAGACTGAGATACCCAGCCAATTTGGCCATGTACAGGAGCTGCCAGATTCCAAGAGCAAGCCACTCGACGATAGATTCAGCGAATGGAATCTTCGCTTGCTACATAGCTTCTTCTCCGAGGCATCCAAGGGTGAGGAGGTGTTCCTTAGGGTGGACAAGGAGTTTCTCGACCAAATTGGTCAAGATATCGGTGGTGACGCTGGATTTTTGGACGCAGTTCGTATTGGCCATATCTGGGCCAACCCAGACGGTAGCCTCGCTCAACGCATACGTGATCTGGTTGAACAACGAAAAGGAGATGCTAATAACCGCAACTACATGGACCCTGGCGCTTTGGATCCTACCTACCTAGGCCTGCATGCCCCTGCATACCTTCCCTACCTTGCCGCTCTGATCAGGAACGATGCGGAGAACCCGAACTCGTATTATGGGGGGCTACAAGCAGATCTTAAACTGCACCATACTTTCGGCCCCAATGAAATGGATCGCGTTGAATCGGCTTGGGCCGATTTGCAGAAGTGGACGGAAAGAAATGCTGGGCGGTTCGGCTCCTTTAAACTGAGGAGATTGGGTGGCTATCACCGGATCGGCGTGCCAAGATCCCAAAGCATTTTAAAGCCCCAAGATATAGAAAGCCTTGCACAAGCGTTTGTACAGGCACAAATTAGACCTGGCCAAGAATTGTCCAAAGCATCCTTATCGCGGATATTGGACGAGGCGCGTGCGACGAAACGGATTTTCACTGCCGGATTTCAAAAGGCACTCGATATTCCTGATTTCGAACAGCCTATCCTTGCTGCAATCAGCACTGCATATTCCGATTGGGATGGAACATTAACGGATAAAAATAGTAGTTCACATTATTCATCCACTGATTTAAAAGATTTAAAAGGAGTTGGCATTTCTTTAGTGGTGGTGCAGGATGCCCCCCTGGAGATTTCCCCTCGCTGGCGTCTGCCTGCTTTACAAGATACTGGTAAGTTTGTGCTGTCCCACAATGAATTGAAGTGGAAGGGATGCTTTTCCGGCACGGAAGGGACAAACTGCACGTCATCTGCCAAGCAAGATGCGGAGTTCTGGAGAATCGCTGAACAAGCATCTGAAAACACCCTGCAGTTTAATGTCCAGTACCTTGGTATCGAAGAGTCAGAACCTACAACACTCCAACTTCTGTTAAGGCGACATCTGCTCTGGGTTCTGGTTCCGGCGTTTGATTCTGTGACTGGAAACTTAGAGTTGAGAGAGGGTGATCTTCCTGGGAGTGGACAGGCCTTTCTATTGGCCCCGCCCCACAGTTTTGCATCTCTCAAGAGCTACCTCGAACGTGTCAAACCTGATCACAAACTGATATCGGCGGCAGGAATTCCTGATAACTGGTTGTTTGTTAATTTAGTGGCGTGTGACAGTCTTACGCTTGAGCAACGTCTTCTCCCTGATGGGGAGGAATGTGCCCATCCAAAGCCTCGTAGTATCCGTTTTGTTGGTGGAAGGTCGATTCGACGCGGCTACAGTCGCATGTATCTGCCCTACGATCTACCCATGATTGAGTTAGACGCTCCTGAGGACACGCGCATAACATGCTCTCAAGACATCATTATCCATGAGACGTTCTTACCCACTTATGCGAACACGGGCGAGCAAGCCCAATTGATACCGTTAAGACGATTCGAGATTAGGCTGCCTAGTGCAAGAAGTGCATCGTATGTGCTCCACGCAACTACCAAAAATGGTACCCAACTCGGCCAGGCAAAGTTGAGAGTTGCCGGTCTGGGAGGAGACTTTGTTGATATAGGGCGTCCATTTAGTCTGGACAATCTTGGAATACCGATGACATCAGACGAAGGTTTGTCTGGTGTTTTCCTGCCAGTTATTGAGCAATCAGCCTTCAAGGTCGTTGGTTTTGATTTAAAGCCCGTAGAACTTGGGGCCATCGTTAAACACGACGCTGTCATTATCGATGTTCGGAAAAAATTCCTCGACTCACTCGCCCAGTCAGGTAGTTTTGATTACGGCGTAGCAAGAAATCAATTACAACGACTTATCCGTACTTCTGATGCATTCGGTGATCCCGCATTAATCCTGCTGGACCTTTGTCGGCGCGGTCACCTCGAAATTTCCAGAACGCATAAGGGGCATATAGCTCGAATACATTCGGTTAAGCCCACTTTTTACTCGCTACCTTCCACATCTCACGGCCCTCAAATTTGGGGGGTTGCGGGAACCTTACGTATCTCTCATTGGGAGAATATCGCAAGAGCAGAAAAGGCGTGGACTACGCACAGCTTGATCACCAATGCGGTTGAATTCGAGTCATGGCGATTGCTCATCATTAATGAATTTGAAGCTAAAAAAACATTAGATCAAATAGGTTTCCAGCTTACACAAACACCTTGCATTTCAATTGCGAATTGGGCTGGCAGTTTGAAGGAATTCACAAACGTAACGCTTCACAACACAATGGAGTCTATTGGAAGCGCTCGAGGTAGCGCCATGCGATTCCACGCAGGCCAGGGGCGATTTACAGCCAACCCCTGCGGCAATACAAGCGAGCTTTGGAAGGTGCAAGATCTTGACACAGGAATGGACAACCTGTACGTGCTCGCGGACCAAGGAAGGTACGCCTTCGTCCGCGACTCACGTTGGGGTGTTTGGCTGGCGCTTGACGCATTTGCAAAGTGGGTGAGCATTAGAACAGGCCTTGAGGACCTTCACCCAATACCTATCACGTATGAGCGAAATAATGGGACCGTTTGGCTCCCAGCCAGAATTGGCTTACCAAGTGTTCTTGAACGTGCCCTTGTTCTATGTGCTGGCTATGCCCCAGAGGTTCTTACGCTTCAAAAACAAGAGACGAATGGCTCAGGTAATAGGATCTCACTTTCCTACACAGTAGATGGACCAACAGTCTTTTTCGCCAATCGGTTTTACAACGATATGGCAGAAGGCAAGTGGCTTGCATACCGACATGTCCCTGAGGTGGTTGCTAATCTTATTGCCACCAAACTTGGGGCGGTTCTAGATATTTTCTGATTCGCAGCACACTAATTGAAGCTATAAGGAAAAAAAATGAAAGACCCAGTTGGCGCTTTCGATACTTTCCAGAACGGAATCAAGCGATACATAACCTCAGCATTTCGAACGAACTCCCAAACCTTTGAGGAAGATCGAAAGGAATTACTGGACCTGCCTGGGGTTCTGTTTCAAACACCCTATGTTGAACCAATTCCTTCCTACAAGTCAGGTCGAAAACTT
Source organism: Pseudomonas sp. Wu6 (assembly GCF_019891515.1). Classification (NCBI taxonomy): domain Bacteria; kingdom Pseudomonadati; phylum Pseudomonadota; class Gammaproteobacteria; order Pseudomonadales; family Pseudomonadaceae; genus Pseudomonas; species Pseudomonas sp. Wu6. The sequence continues at coordinate 9,713 of NZ_JAFLXH010000008.1, forward strand.
ACAGAGTTGCTCGAAAGTGACCTCCCTAGCTTAAACGAGGTGGGACGCGATGCGTTCAAAGCGGTTGTCAGTGCTGGGCTATTCAGTGGTGGTCATCCACTCTACCTACATCAGCAAACGATGCTTAGGAAGTCACTGGAAGGCAAGCATTGCGTCGTCGTAACCGGCACAGGTTCAGGCAAGACGGAATCCTTCTTGCTTCCCGCCTTGGCCAATATCGTCCGGGAGGCTACAAGTCTATCCACTCAATGGCAACATCCTTCGAAGACTCCTAGTGAGTGGACCAAGGAAGAACTGCCGAAATGGAATGATACTCGAAAAGAGTTGCGTGGTGAGAAGCGTACGGCGGCAGTTCGGGCACTCGTTCTGTATCCCATGAATGCACTCGTTGAAGATCAGGTTTCTCGCCTACGCCTCGCACTCGATACAGATGAAGTCCATGCAGCGCTTGACCAATATCTCGCGGGTAATCGAATCCGATTTGGCCGCTACAATGGTTCCACGCCAGTTTCCGGCCATCCTTTCAAGGCCGATGGGAAGCCACATACAGGCAAGCGCTCCGAGCTACGCGAGGATTTGAAGGCAGCAGTCACAGACTATGTCTCAATGTGCCAAAAAATTAAGCATTGCCGTGATGCGGTTGCTGAAGCTGAGGCAGCCAATATCTCGGAAGAGATTGACAAGGCCAGAAAACAACTATCTCAATCATTAGAGGAAGCCAGTTTCATCCGACGTATGTCACCAGACGCGGCGGAAATGTTTCATCGCTGGGAAATGCAGGCAATGCCGCCGGACATCCTCGTCACAAACATCAGCATGTTGTCCATCATGCTAATGCGGCACCCCGATCCCCACATACCCGGTGATCGTGCCGACTCCGACATGTTCGAGGAAACGCGAAAATGGCTTGAAAAAGATCGTCAGAACCACGTATTCCAACTCATCGTAGATGAACTCCACCTGCATCGTAGCTCGGCAGGTACGGAAGTCGCTTATCTAATACGTCTCCTTCTGAACAGACTCGGGCTTGACCCGACAAGCCCTCAGTTACGGATACTCGCATCTAGTGCGTCGCTTGATGGAAGTGATGATGCCACCTACGAATATCTTGGCGGCTTCTTTGGTTATACGAGTGAGGATGCGAAGTCTCGCTTCCATATCGAATCCGGAGAGCACCTCCATACACTGGAAGACGACATCCCCGAATTCAACAATGCCATAGTGGAAGCCTGCCTCAAGGCTGGGGGTACCAATATTCAAGAAGGCGACGACAATGAAACCCTAGAAGTGATTTCTGTCGTTGATCTCCTTGCCGTCGACGAAGTCACCAGCAACAAGTGCATTCTCGCTGGATTCGATACCAACGGGCAGATCCGAGCCAAGCCGATCAATATGCTTTCCGATTACTGGTTCGCTAGCCTTCCCGCTAACAAGCGCCCCATTGCCGCTAGGGGTTTGTTCCGTGCCATTGGTTCCAAGCACGCGAGGGACAAGAGGCTGTCCTTCCCGCGCCTTCGCTTCCATTGGATGGCCAAGAATGTCGAAGGTCTCTGGGCAACCATCGAGTTGCACGACGAAGACCATGATCGACGCAGCGGAATGCTCCTGCCTGACCGGAAGCTCTCCTTGGATGGGCGGCGCGTGCTTGAAGTTCTTTATTGCGAGTGTTGTGGCACGCAGCTTCTATGTGGGAACAGGATTCCGCTAAAGAATGGGCTGGGAATCGAAACACAATTCGAATTAACTTCCCTCGAAACCCAAATCAACGGACTTCCCGAGACTACAGTCGAGACACGCACAGACGCCCAGAGATATAAGGATGTCGGTGTCGTTTGGTTGCGTAACCTTGATTTCGACCCTACTACAATCCCGGACAATCTGAAATGGAAGCACGGTACGATTGAAACTGACTCAAAGGATGGTCGCCCAGGTAAGCCACGAGACAACAAACCCGCAAGTTGGATTACGGCGACCATCGATCCCATTACAGGTCTAGTCACTACTGGGACACAAAAAGGTGGTCAGCCCTGCTATCTCTTTCACGCAGAAATACCAGAGGCAAACCGCCATGAATACTCGGCGATGCCCCAGCGTTGTCCATCGTGTCACATTGACTATTCAGAACGTTATGGCCGTCGTACGCCGATCCGATCGTTTGTGACTGGCTTGGCGCGCATGTCACACTTGTTCTCCAAGCACCTGATGGGAGTCCTACCTGAGGGAAAGAGCCGTAAGCTTGTGGCTTTCTCTGATAGCCGCGAGGCGGCAGCGAATCTTTCTGTTGGCGTGGAAGAAGAGCAGTGGATGCTGCTGCTACGCACTTTCATCAATCAAGAGCTGAAGAAACGATCTGATAGCGGCATAGATGTGTTGATGAAGGACGCTCTGCATGCAATTGAATCTGTAGAGGTAGAAAAAGTCCAAGGCATTCGTGAAAGGGTCAAGAATCTATTTGGTCAAACAGATGGATCGCTACAAAGATTCAATTTGTTCGTGCAAGCCGCAAGGGCGGTGGTCGAAGACAAGGAAGGCGCTACAGACGAGCAAGTAGACCAAGTAAAAAGAATACGCGCCCATAAGCATGGGTATGTGCGTGTCGATGACATCATTGCAAAGCCAGGCCCCGATAGACAGTTAAGCCCTCTTTGGCGAGATTTCATCGAGAAGGGAATTAACCCTGGCGGTGCATCCGTCGATAAACGAAAGGTTGGACACAAAGGGAAAGATTGGACGTCTATCTTCAAGACATCTGACGGAAACCTGGTCGCCAAATTAGAAGATGAGGCCAACCTGCATGATATTGAGTCAATTTCCGAGTCGCTGAGAAAGGTTTCGTGGCGAACTCTAGCCGGGCGCCTCTTGTATGACCTTGAGGCGCAAGGGATAGGTCACCTAGCTTTTCCGCCAGACAAGGCTCTTCAGTCGCCAATTGGCATGCCTTCAGAAGTCTTCCGCCTCGCATGCGATAGCATCCTCCGTATCCTCGCTGAGGAAAACCGGCTGGATCCCAATCCATGGAACAGGCCAACCGATGGCTGGAGACACGACCAGCCCACTGGCGCGGCAAACGAAGGAGCTGCGAAGAAGCGCGTCCATGGCTATCTGACGAAAGTGGCTGCGGCCCATAGAATTAACCGTGACGCACTGCATGACTCCATGGTTAATGCCTTCAAGTTGGTGGGGCATGTACAGGGGGACCTTTGGGGCGTGGTCCGGCTGGAAAAACTGTGGACCCGTGTTGTCGGTCCTGAAGACTATCCATGGGTATGCTCGAACTGCGGGCGGGTTCATTGGCATGCATCTGCGGGCGTGTGTTCACGCTGCCTAGGCAAGCTCGAGACACAGCCCAATGGGAAGGCCACGGCCAAGGAAATCGAAGACGAGCACTACTATGCCCACGAGGCGAATGATAAGTCGTCTGCATTTCGCATTCATGCTGAGGAGCTAACCGGCCAAACTCAAGACCAAGCCCAACGCCAAAGGCACTTTCGCGACATCTTTTTCGATGAAGAAACGATTGAAGATATCGGTACGCGCAATGTATTGAGGAATGTAGATTCCATCGATTTCCTGTCGGTCACGACAACGATGGAAGTTGGTGTGGACATCGGTTCGTTGCAGGCTGTGATGCAAGCGAACATGCCCCCAGAGCGCTTTAATTACCAGCAGCGTGTAGGGCGAGCTGGTCGTAAGGGACAGGCTTTTTCAGTGGCCTTCACCTTTTGTCGCGGACAAACTCATGACCGCATTCACTTCGAACACCCCAGCGAAATGACAGGGGGCGTGCCCCCGCAGCCACGACTTGCCATGGGCGACGATCAACGCATATTAGCCGAGCGCCTCATCGCCAAGGACATTTTGAGACAAGCTTTTCGTGCTGCAGGCATTTCATGGGTTGCAACTAGCCAAGATCCTGATACACACGGTGAGATGGGCACCCTTGCCAATGCCGAAGCAAATATTGCGTTGGTCAGGAATTGGATTGCTGTGAATGGAGAAGCCATCAAGAACGTGGCACGAACCATAACCTCAGGCTCTAATGTATCCACCGAGACCCTCATAGAGTATGTGTCACATCTGCCCGAAAAAATGAAGGATGCCGTTGAAGGAAATGAGTTCGTGGCATCCACACTGGCTCACCGCCTCGCTGAGGCGGGTATTTTGCCAATGTTTGGCATGCCAACGAGCGTCCGAGAGCTCTACTTCAAACTTCCCTCTGGAAAAGGTGACGCGGAGCGCGATGCAAAGTCTCTCGACAGGCCTGCAGACCAAGCCATCGCGGACTTCGCTCCAGGCTCGGAGCGCACATGGGACAAGCGACGGCTAACCCCACTGTACGTTACAGGACCACTGTTCAATGATCCTCGTGTTGGTCGCTGGAAAGCCTCAGGGGCCCCCATAGGAGCAGCGTATGTGCACGTACGCTGCGGAGCATGTAGGCAACTTCATGTAGAGCGCATTTCTATAACCGCCATGAGGACTCACGCAAGTGAATCAGGGTTGTGGAATCCAAGCTGGCTTCAGAACCCTCCTCTGAGCGTTATTTGCCCAAATTGTGGGGCACAAGACGCGAAGCCTTACATGGCCGTAGCTCCGCGTGCATTTGCAACTGACATGGATACTACTAAGCCAGCGCTTGGAGGCGGCGAGAATAGGGGGCGTTCGGGCTCAACAGACATCTCCAGCCCCCGACTCAGCGCTGAGGGTTTCAAACAAGTCTGCAATACACAGGTCAAGCTAGAGCGGCAAGCTCCCGTATTTCGTACCAATACCAACCGTAGTGAATACTTTGGCTTTAAAGAGGTTGGTAGTATTCAGGAAGGCGGGAGTAAATGGATTCATGCTGAGGGCGAATCCATCTGGCGATCAGAAGACGAAAACCCGGATTTTAAGGTTGCACTTACTTCACCCAAGACCACGGATATCCTTGCAATACGCATGCTCGATGGTAATGGCTTGAAATACTTCGAAAGCAAGGACGAGGCTAGCCTAACAAGACGCCGCGCCGCTTGGTATTCTGCCGCGACCATCTTGCAGCGTGCCATCGCTCTAGAATTAGATGTTGATTCGATGGATGTAGAGATCGCATCTGTCCACGCGGTCACAGACCTTGGCGGTGGGGAGATGTACCTTGCCGACGCCCATCCGAACGGTGCGGGAATCGTAGATTCGGCAATGTCTCAATGGGAATCCATCCTACGAGGGAGCTTGTTTGGGGAGGGTGACACTCCGCGAATGGGCAATATGATCCGTGAAGAGATTGATCTCTCAAAAACGAAAGGCAACGAGTGGCGCAGCCCGGACCTCCTACTCCGGGGTTTCCGTAACCGTCAAGTTCATGGTCTTCTTGATTGGGAGCTAGGCATCGACTTGTTGGCCTCCATGCTAGATGCTAACTACAAACCTGGGTTAGATACCGTGGCTGCCAACAAGGTCCTGCCCATTGGAGCAGAGGGCAAATGGGACGTTCGCGCAGCTAGGCTTGTCGATGCATGGACTAAGAATGGATTTCCTGCAGAATCTATCATCCACGATGGTAACGTTCATGGATGGGCAACTGATGGAGTTCTCAACGTAGTCGTCCATCCTCTGTGGGATGGCTATGCTAGCGAACGAAACGCGATTGGTGACGCACATCATCTCGCTGCCAAACAAGGCCTTGGCCGGATCCGGCGCATCGATTCCTTCAACTTGTCCCGTCGCATGATCTGGGTCCGCGCTAACCTACAAAACGACCAGATGTTTGTCGTCGAAGACGTTGATCCCAATTCCACGCCGGGAGCACTGAGCAAGACGCAACTAAGCTCGCAGTACAATGTAACTGCGAAGGCTCTTACCAGCCTTCCGGATGACACCACTTTTTCTTTTGCCGGCAGAAACTGGCGGAAAGTTGGCCCGCGCAAGATCAGCCAGCTCAGTGATGGCGAGGAATGGCTAGCAGTTACTAATAGGGGGGAACTCTTGCCTGTCACCGCGTACTTCAAACGGAGTATGGCTACCCCAAGGCTCCGCACCCGCGACGGTTTCATCCGGAGCGAAGAAGCCGAAAAATTTCGGTTTGTTGCGCTGCTTACCAATTCATAGGACGGAAACCGATGCCAAGGATCATTGGAAATCTTCCAGCAGACCGCTGGGAGAACGAAGTGCTAAAAGCACTCAAGAACCAGTTACCAGACAATTGGGTCGTCATGCCTAGTGTTAAATGGACGCTTGCGAAGAACGGCTACGTCCGTGATGGAGAAGCAGACTTCGTCGTTCTCGCACCAGACTCAGGTCTTGTTGTCCTTGAGGTGAAGGGTTCCAAGGAGTTCAAGGTGGACGAGGATGGGAAGTGGAAGCGAAAGCAAGACGATGAGACGTGGGTCTTGCTTAAGGAATCCCCACCCGAACAAGCCATGCGGAATATGCACGATCTGCTTGGTGTCCTGTTGGAAAGAAACAAATGGAAGGAGTTTCCGGGACGATTCTCCTACATCGTTGTGTATCCCCAAGGAGAGGCACGCAGCCTTCCGGCTATGTTCGATGAGTCCACCATCGGAACTCGCCGTCATATGAGCCAGTTAGTGTCCCGGCTTCGAAATTCACTGGAAAAGCGTGGAGGGACGGGACGTGCCGCGCAGTTCACTCCACAAGTCGTTGAGTCTGTGATCAATGACCTCAAGAACAGACAATTCCAGATCCAGAAAGTGGATACGGACGAGGACGTTGTCAGCGACATGGGGAAAATCGAGCAACTGACTCGACAGCAGTTCGCTAGCCTGAAAGGCTTATTCCAGCTTCCAAGCGTTGCAGTTATAGGCCCTGCGGGGTCAGGGAAAACTGTTCTGGCTATGTGGAGACTGCACGCTTTAGTCGAACAAGGTCTACGGTGTATATACGTTTGCTATAACCGCACGCTCGCCAACATCTTGCGTCTTCGCAATCCAGACCACACCGAGTTCATCTGGAACGTTGATAGGTTGTTCCTTGAACTTTGCCCGGATTCGCGCCACAGGTTTGGCCAAGACGATTTCCATCGGGAGGTTCTGCCGAGCCTGGTCATGGACAGATCGGATGAAGTAGTCAAATACGATGCCATCATCGTTGATGAAGGCCAAGACTTCTCGGAAGAACAGATCATCGCACTACTCGAGCTCCTTTCTGACGAAGGAGGATGGGCATTCTTCGCCGACTGGAAACAGGATTTGTACAGTGCCGGAAAAGGTGTCCCGATCGGCGCAGAAGTGATTTTCCATCTCCACTACAATTGCCGGAATACGGTGAAGATCAACGAGGCATCAAATCGCTACTTAAATACAAAAGTTGAATCAATGACCGGCATGCCGGTTGGTGTTTCGCCAATGGTCGAATCGACTAACGATCAGGTGAAACGCGCTTGGGAGATTGCGAAACAATGGAGTGGAGAAGGCCCAGTGGCGATACTGAGTCCATTCAAGCTTGAAAATTCCGCTATGAAAGGCCAGAAGTCTGGGCACGGACTTAGTCTAAGTACAGATATTGAAGATCTAGGAAAGAAGGATACAGTTTTCTTCTCTACTATCAAATCATTCAAGGGTATCGAGGCCACATCAGTCATTGTTGTTGACGTAGGCATCCCAGGTGAACATATTGCGTTCACAGATGAAGACCTCTATGTCGCTTGTACACGCGCAACCACAAGGCTGGCCCTTCTTTCTTCGAAGAAAGAAGTAGTCAATTATTATAATAATTGACTGGCTGTTGGCGCTGATGTGATTTTGATCCCACCTGCTGATTTCGACTGACCTATATGCTTCCTCTGAAACTCCGCGCAAAGACAGAGTGTTACTGAGTATCCGGTTGGGTTAAAAAATTTCCGCAGTTTGGGTCAGAATCGCATCAGCGCCAATATGCCGATAGCCCAAAGTAAAGAAATGTTGTCCTTATGGTTATTTTTAGCACTTAAAGGAAACATTTCTTTTCCTTGCTGCATGGATTTTTTGGACGCCCAGCCAGCAAGCTGTTGGCGCCGGCGCCGAATTGACCCAGTTGCCGAGATATCACTGACCCGGGCAGACTCCTTGCGAACCACTACTTTTACTGGATTTGTGTTGACTTGAGGGTGGGTTAATCCGACTTCAGCACGTGGGTCAATTCAGCGTTGGCGTTAACATATGGGGTAATGAAAGCATTCCTAGAGATCTTCCTCAAAAGCCGCTTACCCTCCTTTGTTACAGGGTCGAATTGCCGCGCTTCTCTTCGTACGAAAACTATCGGCTGAACCGGGCGAAGCTGTAGGGAGGAATGCATGGATAACCAGCATAAAGGCTAAGTAGACCGGTAATGGCACCAGTTGGAGGTGCGTCCGGACATCCCGTCTTGCGCAACTAAACCGGTCGCCACCTATGCGGTAGTAGCTCCGCAATCTCACTTGCCCGCTGCGTCGGCAGGCGCGTGAGGACGTCCTTCAAATAAGCATACGGATCATGGCCGTTGAGTCGCGCCGATTGGATCAAACTCATGATCGCCGCTGCACGTTTACCGCTGCGTAACGATCCCGCAAACAGCCAGTTCGAGCGACCAAGAGCCCACGGACGAATTTGATTCTCGCACCAGTTATTATCGATGGGCACAGCACCGTCATCGAGATCCAACTCAACTTCGGAGCCGTGTCGCACACCCGGCCAGAAGAAGCGTCCTTGATTCAAACGCCGGGCGGCAAGGTGTGTTGCCCGGACGGTTACTTCGCGGTGCCCAAGCCTGGTGATTAAGAACAAATCATTATCTGCTCTGCTGTTTATGCCGGGCGTACATCACAGCGCTGCCACCGGAAGCATTACGTGCCTGAAGCTCGAAGGCGTGCGGGTAGCCTTTTATAAGGTCGCTCAGCTTTTTGTAGCCATGAGTCCTGGGATCGAAATCTGGCCGCAGCTTCGTGATGTTCGCGCCAAGCGCGCCTAGGTGTGCCCACCCATCCTCGTCAGCGATGTCGTCGAGGATTTTCGCGATGAATCCCACAGGGGCTTTGGGCTTTTTAAGCGGCTCAGTCTGCGTGGCTTCACTGGACTCGCTGGCGCTGGTAGCGGATGTACCGGATAGTTCACTTGTGGGGAGAGGAAGGGCATCCTCACGTAGCAATTCGATGTAAACGAACTTGTCGCAGGCAGCCACGAACGGCTTCGGTGTTTTCTGTTCACCGAACCCATATACCGTCAGTCCCTCTTCACGCAGGCGAGAGGCGAGGCGGGTGAAGTCGCTGTCACTGGACACTAAGCAGAAGCCGTCGAAGCGTCGGGTGTACAACAGATCCATCGCATCGATGATCAGTGAGCTGTCGGTCGCGTTTTTCCCTTTGGTGTAGGCGAACTGCTGGATCGGCTGGATGGAGTGATCGAGCAGGACCTTCTTCCAACCGCCTAGCTGTGGGCCAGTCCAGTCGCCATAGATGCGCTTGACGCTGGCAACCCCGTATTTGGCGATCTCTTCGAACAGAGCTTCGACGATTGCTGCCGGGGCATTATCAGCATCGATCAGAACTGCCAAATGCTTCTGTGTATTGGAGGAGGTATTTATGGCCATGGATCATCCTTGAGTGATAGCACTGCACACCACCATACCCACAATTGGAGAATTATTCCGGGCATTTGGGCGGTTCTGTAAGAACTGACCGATGGCAAAGCGGCCAAGCTTTGAACCTCTAAACTTGAGTTATGTGTTAACCGAGGCTTGGATGGGATGAAAATCACAGGTCGTGTAGAAGTCGAAGCTGTGACCGACGTGCGTTGTGACGTATGCGATTGCTCTACCCGTCTAGGAAGCGGCAATTTGAAGTATGGGAGCCTCCATGCGCATTGGGGCTATGGTGCCTTGCACGACGGTGAACGCTATGAGGTGCATCTCTGCGAAACCTGTTTTTTTGCTACCCTCGCTTACCTCAAGCAGGAGAGACGCACAGCGCACATGTTTGAGACTGACCCTAAATGGCCGGGAGACGATTTCGGGCTGGCCACCAAGGATGACTTTTTCCATGACAGGCACTGACCGACAACCATGGTGAGGTCATCTATCTAGGCTTTTTGGAACCGGATGACGGCGACTCCATGTACTGACGGAAGGATCGCATTAAGTCCTCGTCGGTAGCCTTTGGTACGGGCGCGCACCGCGTGGATTTGGCTGGGTGTCGCCAATCGTTGTGGCGATACCGCATAAGCCAAAGCATGAGTCGCAGGGGAAATTGCTGGGCAACTCACTTACCTTTGGAATGACCAACCAGGCTATCGAACACGCACATTGAAGAGATTGTGAACACGGAGGCGCCGCTCATGAAACTCTCGGACTTCGCGATTTATTTGGGAGCAGGTGAGCCTATGTCAGGTTGTTCTTTGCCTCTAGAGGCAGCAACGGATCTGGCTAAGACGCGATGTCCCGAGCACCCCTTCTGCTTGGTTTCGGACTGGATACTCTTTGACCTCACGATGACGCCCGAGCAGATAGGTGCCGTTCATTCCGTTGGACAAGAGCCTTCAGCTGTCTATGCGCGCAAAGTTGTTTTGGACAGTAGACGTAGATTTCAGGAAGGCGACTGGGTAGTGAGCACTTTAAAGATCTGGTGCGAGGACGAAGGGCTTTTTTGTACGCGTAACACGCTCTACATACTTTTAGGAAATGGACGCCGACATTCGCTTACGCTCACAGACTATCTATCACTTATCTGAAAGCGGCCTGCCGCGGCCCACATGATTATGGACTGATGGGCTCGCAGCCTGTGCGGGTTTGTGGCGGCAAGTCCATGTTGTTTGAACGCTCCTGCCCAACGCGCGTAACAATCTGATTTCATCACATAGAAAAGACCCAAGCCATTTTACACATGATTAAGGAATCGCTATTTGGGCTTCGTCGGCTTGGGCGGTGCTACCGTATCGATGTACTCGAAGAATGCACTCGCTTGCTCCTCTGCCGACAGTTGAACTAATGAGGTGGACCGACGTTTTTTGGATAGTTGGGGATCTGTCTGCACGAGAACGTCCACAGACTTCTGAGCCGCTCGTTCGTGCTCAGTCAGCGCTGAATCGAAGACCTTAGAAATGACACGCTGATGACGGTCATCACGCGTAAATTTCACAACGTTCGACTTCATCGGTGCCGGCACATCAAACGGGCATACCAAATGCAGCTGCGCTTTCTTGGGCCGCCCACCTATCGCCAAGTATTGCAATTCCTCCACCTGACCGGCGCTTACTGTGTAGGCGGTAGACCGGTATGCGTTAAGGATGTCTATAACATTCACCGACTGCCGACCCGCACTGCGACATTCCACATATGCAAGCTTCAAAAGCAGCGCTACCAATCGCTTGATCCCAAAAGTGCAACGGTATACCTCCTCAGCAAGCTCAACGATGTCCACGCTAATGTAACCATTGCTCACCCGCAGGCATTCAGCGATGTAATCTATCCAATCCTGGCTATTGGGCTCTTCCGGTAACATCAGTCGAGGAGCAGCAAGCAGCCGCTGAGTATCTTCGCTGTTTCGCTTAAGAAGCTTGTGGGCAAGACTGTAGTTGCACACGAAAACCATGGGTGGGCCAATCGCTGCCATGGTCAACAGGATATCAGTCACCATTGCGGCCCCAGCCCCCGTGCTAATGTGTTGCATCTCCTCCAGTATCGTGAGAGAGACCCCATGCTTGTTAGCCGCTCGTCGCGACTCCTTTAGAAGTATGGCAACAGTGCTCATGCGAAGCTTGGGGTTATCTCCAAAAACAAAGTTCTCAAGAAGAGCTTTTCCGCTCGCCTTACCTCTAGCACTAGCATACCAATGCGACAGCAGGGGCACGGTGCCTTGGTAAAGATCGCACGACAGCTCTGTTGGCTGCGGTAGTACCTTGCGCAACGCCACAATGGTTTGGCTTTTTCCAATCCCGGCCAAACCCGTTAAGCACAGGGGGGATACTTCGAGCTCTGGTGGGTTGAATACCCTCGCTGAGTATTGGGCCTGGCTCGAGAAGAGCTGCTGACTGTGTAATGACGCCCTGCCTACCATCTCTTTGATGAATGCCAGGGAAAACTGATTGGGGATAAAAATTTGTTTAAGCGTACTTTCCAACAGCTCAGCTGCAATCAGAGGATCGATGGATTCCAGTCCCTCTACAGGCTCTGGTCTTACGGTGACCTTGGTACGGATTTTTTCTGAGTCCAGGCAATCACTGAACCGAGTGTCGGTTAGAGTGTTCATCCCGTTTTACCTGTTAAGCGATCATAGTCGTCTGAATCTCGCAGCACCGACGAGTTTCTTGGAGGACGCCCCGGTTTTCGACTACCGCTGAATGCTTCCTCCCCTGTGTTCTGCTTGAACTTGTCCCACATGTGCTGCTCCGTGGCTGGGGTTTCGTCGCGAAGCACAGCCTTACCTTCGTGCCTCATTTGATCAATGTCTTGGAGATCGCGTAGCGAAATATCCACGAACCTCTCACTGGTCCTTTGAGAGCGGAGGAAGTCGAGCTCATAGAGCGTACCGTTTACCTCAATCCATATGTGCCGTACGCACATTGTGAGGGTGTAGGCTGATGTAGAAATCACTCCGTTCTTCGCTACCCGATCAAATACACCTGTCGCGACCAGCGATTGAGATCTGTACTTACGCCCGTAAAAGTACACTGCGTCCTTCTGGATTGTGGCTGGTCTTTCCGCCAGGAATTTCCTGACAGCAGTATCGGGATGCATCGTTTGGCCTGAGTTTCTGGCCCGCTTGTCCCAGTACTGAAAGATCGCAACCGGTGTAGGCTTAACTCCCGCCAGTATCAGCTCCTCATCCATTCGACGACTGGCGTCTGACACACGATTATCCAGTAGCACCTGCACGATTTCTCGTTTTGCCATCTGCACGAAATTCAGCGTGCTGTGGAAATAGCTGGGTTGATCCCATGTTTTCTTGTCTCTCGGGTGAGATGACTCCACCGTCGCTTTGGACTGTCCGGAGAACACAGGGGTATTCTCAAAGGTGCCTAGCCAACCGATTTCGGACTCCACGTCGTAGTTAGCTCCCGGACCGCGATCGAATACGAGCGCCCCAGATAGACCGTGACTTGGCCAATCATCAGCCTCAATGGGAATCCCGAATAGCTCACAATATTTGACCTTATCGCTAGCCATCGAATACAGGCACATTCTGTAGGCGTCCATGCTTTCCTTTCCATCAGCGAAACCGATGCCCAAGATGAGTCCCGAGAGTCCACACACGGCTCGAACGACGCAAAAGCTATCGACCGCGCTACCCTCCGTTACTCCGGAAAGCTTCTCGGAGATGTAATAGCCATCAAATTCAACACGCTGATTCACGTTGAGCAATCGATCCGCGAAGCTTCCCAGAGATCCCGAGATGGCACGCGTCTTGTGCGTCCCTCTAACCCCAATGGATCGCTGCTTAGGATTGACCGCTTGTTCAATCTGATATCGGACTTGGGAAAACGTGGGAAAAGGTTCACCGTTGGGATGAATGAACCTGATGCCATCGCTACCTTTCTTCGTCACACACCCAAACACCTTGGTAAGAATTTCCGCATAAATGGTGTTTGCAGTTTTGTAGGGAGAACGGCAAGCGATATATCCCGAAAGAATCTTTTCTTTCATCGCTTGGTCGGACCGAAAGCCCCAGCTCTTACCATGTGGCGAGGGGCGCCCCAATTTGCGTACGTATGACGGATCATCTCGATTCCACCCACCAATACGATGCAGTGGTGGCATCAGCGCCCATTTGTTGTGGCCGAATACGATGTAGGTATAGAACCAGAGCCGTAGACGAGCAGCATTTTGCTCAGGCTTGTGAGCCTTGGCATGTGCATTGATGATGGCGTCCGGGCTGTCACTGGAGAGTATTTCGGCGAGTCTTAGGACCAGATCAGAAATGGCAGCGAAACGACGATTGACCTTCTGATCATAGCTTTCCTTGGAAGACACACGTCGGCTCTCTCGATGCGATATGGAAATGCCTCCAACAGGCTCAAGCCACGGGGGAGTATTGTCTGTTATACCAAGCTCGAGTATCAGTCCATCCTCAAGCGCCTCTTCAAATTCGATTCGTGTCAACGTAATGAGAAGTGAGGCAAGCTCATGATTGCCGTCATAAAACTCAACCAGGCGGACTCGGTTGGTACTGCCGTCACTGTGGAGGAAGTGGTAGATCTTCCCCTTTTCCAGAGACAAAAAACCCTCAGGCGCGATCAGTCTAGCGCCCGAGATCACGACGCTATCCCCTGAAAAAGTGATGCGTATATCTGAAGAAGATCACCTCCTTCCATGTCGAGAGGCTGATCAATGAGTATAGGTTTTAAGAAGTTGACCAGGAGCTTGCGTTGCCAGATATCCTGGTAGATTTTCGCAATGAATTGATCCCGACTCGCCCAGCATTTCGCGTATCGGATCGCAACGTACGCTACAGGCTCGCCGGCAAAAGCTGCTTCCCGAACCGCAGAGCTAAAGTCATCTAACAAATTAGGACCTAGCGACAACGGCAGTTCGTGGGTCATGAATAGCAGGTCCAAATTGGCAATCACTGTAGGGGACAGCTCATCCATGGACATCTGCACAGTTCTGACGCCAGCGCTGGCGTAGTAGAGCTTTTCCAACTCGGTTCGAAGGGTAGCGTGCGCGCGATCTTTCTTTTGCTGCACCGGGGTTTTTGCAGCCGTGATCCGACGTTCACCGAATGCCGCTTTGCTGTCCTTCACCGTCCAGTTGATGGTATATGGAATGCCTTCCTGGTCCTTCAGATACAACAGGAGGTCTCCTTGGTAGGGGAACGGCATTTTCACCCGCCGCCCATCGGCCAAGTCCACACCGATCTCGTGATGCTTAAATCCCAACTCTTTGGCTATCTCGACCGTCCCAGTGACAGGACAGAGGAAGTAGCCCTTCGTGAGTGGATGACCGCGGAGCGGATGCCCGGAGCTCAACGGCCACAGCATTTTCTGCTCGTGAAGGTCGATCAAATCGGGATGGTAGAGCGCTAACTGACTAAAGACCTTTTCTGGAGTCGAAAGAGCATGTATTGCGCGGCCCAGCCTTCGACTATTGAGCCGGCTTATGCGAGAACCCTTCGGTGCCTCCCGGGGAATTGCCAACGTCGCCGGGATGTACGTGTCGCCCCATTCGAACCGACCTTGCCGGCTCATTATGAGCTCCATTCTTTTCTGCGGTGTCATACAGATAGTCCAATTTCTATAGGGCACCACTCAGTCATAAAAGCTGGGGATAAAATCAATGACTTACGTGGAGCCCTTGCCGTTCGGGCACGTGTACATCAGCGCTTCTGTGGATAAAGCGCATTTCTTGTGGATGAACGAATCCTTGCGAGGCTTGACGCCTCACAACCAGAAATAGAGAATGGAATGGTCAGCCGGTTAAATCTGACTTATCCACAGGGACTCAAGGTCGCACTTGAGTCCCTGTCTCTAATTAGTTCGTAACGTAGAAATTTAATAGTTATTCATCGGTAGCCTCGGTGATTCCGCCATTGCTTACCCCATAGTCAGTTATCACTCTACCTTCTCTGGGTTTAAACGCGCATAGAAGAAGCATATTACCGTTAGGACGGCGACAGTGACAACAGATAGCGTTGTTCCCGTCGGTGGGTGTTCGTGGGCTATAAGAGGTTAATCGACAAGCTCTCATAATCATTTCTTACTTAAAATATCCAGTTATACGATTTGGAAATTAAAAGCCTAATTAAAAATTTTGGAATACCACTGTTATAAAAATAAATCTCCCTCCGTGTAGAAGCATTTCCTAGTCTTAATGCTCTATCGAGGATGGACTAATGAGTATCTGCATTTCAACAGCGCCCACAGAAGTGCTCAAATGGTTTGAAGATGAAACCTTCTACAGCCTTTGCAGCCGCCAGCACTGCTGGTTGGGGCATATAGATACGCCGGCAACGCTAGAGTGGCTCTATGGCCCTAACTACCGCTCAGTAACTCACGATTTCCCTGGCAATCTCGATGCGCTAAGCAGCCGGCTTACAGATTGCTGGGGCGACGTAGAGTCCATAATCTATGGACACACCATCTTCCCGTTATTTCGCCCATTCCAGTGCCAGACACAGATCCAAAGTGTAGAGACGTTGATGAGAGGTCCATCAGTCGGCTCACTGAAATATCGCTTAGGGTTGCTAACAGGCCGGTTCGGGGCTGAGCACCCCTTGAAAGCATGTTCCATCTGCATGGGCCGAGATCTGAGTCTACATGGCGTAGCTTACTGGCATAGGAGCCATCAATATCCAGGAGTGCTTTTGTGCCCAATACACCATTCGCCTCTGCTGGTAAGTGCACTCAATCGCCCATGGTCAGGGCGCTTTCGCTGGGTCCTTCCGGAAGAGCAATATCTGGAACCCTATACATCAGTCCTTCAAACGAACAGTGCAGCGCGGTCTATTGGAGGCGCTGTTTTGGATCTGGCATCCCTCCCATTATCGAGACGTTTTGAACCATCCATAGTCTGCACCGTGTATCGAGACTTTATAGATAGACCTACGCATAACCTATCAACTTTTTTGGAGCACACTAACTTACTGCAGCCGTATTCACCGTTCACATCACTCCCTACTACTAATAAGCAAGCGAAGATGTTCATCTCGCAAATGTTAAGAGCCCCACGTGGCCATCACCATCCGTTGAAGCACTTGACGTTAATAACTTTCCTTTTCGACAGCTTCGCTGAGTTCGTTAGTGCGTATGATCGCATGGTAATTTCGCACGATGAGCAACCCCATTTCAGAGTTAGTGCTAATAAGCGCCTCAAAACAACGCGAGTTTTAACATCCCCGAATCGCCAGACTATGGCTCGCAAGCCAAAAAAGCTAAAACCTCCTATACGGGCTAGCATAGTTCGGCTCTTGTTAACAGGATTACCAAAGCAGGATATTTGCGATAAATTCGATATCACTATCTGTACGCTAAATCGGATTATCCGAGAAGAAGAAGGCCTAAAGTATAAAAGGAAAGAAATTGAGCTGGAATTAAATCTACAAGCGTATCGATCAACGTGGACAAATGCAGTCTCTTTAAATAAAGATGCTAGTGCCAAAAAAATACGATATGTTATTCCTGAAACCTACGCTTGGCTATATAGAAATGATCGAGAATGGCTGAATACGCAAATCCGCAAATTGCCGTCAGGGCGTGGCGGAAACAATTCTAGATTGAATTGGGATGAGCGTGACGTGTCGCTTGTCTCTCTGGTCGAGACCGTCTTAAAAGAAAGCGCTCAAAAACCGGATGGAGCACATATTAAAATGAATGATATTTATCGTTTGGTGCCTATGTTGTATCGATCCCTCGAGATAAAGGACCGCTATCCGAAGACTAGAGCATTAATCCGAAAAATTATTTGTGGACGATATTAGTTCTTATAAACTCCGCTTACTCTGATGTTTGACGTTCAAAATTATGCATCGCTATAAACAAGCGGTTTTTTTTGGGGCGGGAAAGTCGCAGCACGCATACCTTGCCTTTTTTCTACGGGCGAGACTATCTAAAGTTTCAGATTCCGCAAAATCTTTAAACGGATACGGACAAGACCAGTACCCCATGCCATGCACTTCATCCTCTTGTACAAACTGAAGCGACTCGAATCCACCAGAGTTATAAGTATGCCAAAGAGAGTCTATAGGACGAAAGCTAGCGCTGGCTGCTCTCAGGCTATTCAGAAAATGATCGAACCTGTCAAAATAAACTATTACCATGTCAAAATAAGAGAAGCTCAGCACATTGACCATCAGTCCGTTATTTTGGGACTTGGCACAGCTCATCGAATGTATGCGCTTATCGAGCCATTCTAGGTCATTTTCAAGTTGATCGATACGTTCAGACGTTGTAGATCTAAGTTGAAGCAGTCTTTCTATTAAAACGCAAATGGCTTTTTCAATTGGAATATGGAATGAGCATTTATAGAAACCCACTACGAAAGAGGCCAATTTAGCTTCCACTTCATCAACACCGGTGTCTGCAACTACCTCATTCAGATATCTGCCATTGCAGCCACTCCACATTACTTCCAGCCCATGATTATCGACCGAAAAATGTTCACCACAAAATGGACAGTTGTGAACCAGCTTGGTTGAATGCTTTGTACAAACATTCACATCGCTGTGCAAGGGACGGCGCCAGTACGAATAGCCCAATGACTTTATGTCGTCTGATAAACAACCAGGGCAGAACGAGTGTGAAAGCGCGCTGCTCTCAATCACATATCCAGAATTGGTGTAGCTGGCTAGCGAATATGAAATGTCATGCTCATCCTTGAAAACTGAGTTCATTGGATAGTTAGTATGCTCATGCAGAAGCCGATTAAACCCATGACATCCTGACCAGCCAAGGATGGAAGCAATCTTTCTAACATCCTTGGTTAGGATATTCCCATTGGCTAACGAGGAAAGCTCATGTTTTCCGAAATTCAGGTACAGAGTCCGCGCTACGTATGAACGCAAAGACTCACCACGCTGGATTCTGAGACGCATCGAATCCCCAGTGATTGGCATTTCTTTCACCACGACACAACCGACGATCAAGAAATGTCGAGAGGCTACCTAGCCTGGCAGCCCCATCGACAGTTTTAATTCGCAAGCGACAGCTTTAATTCACAAAGACCAACCTTTCGGTACGCCAGTGAGGCTTATTCCACCGTCACCGACTTCGCCAGGTTGCGCGGCTGGTCAACGTCGGTGCCCTTGAGCACGGCGACGTAGTACGACAGCAACTGCAGCGGAATGGTGTAGAGGATCGGCGACAGGGTGTCGTGGATGTGCGGCATGTTGATCACGTGAGTGCCTTCACCGTTGGTCATGCCGGCCTTTTCGTCGGCGAACACGATCAGTTGGCCGCCACGGGCGCGTACTTCCTGCAGGTTGGACTTGAGCTTTTCCAGCAGTTCGTTGTTCGGCGCCACGGTGACAACCGGCATGTCGTCATCCACCAGGGCCAGTGGGCCGTGCTTCAGCTCGCCGGCCGGGTAGGCTTCGGCGTGGATGTACGAGATTTCCTTGAGTTTCAGCGAACCTTCCATGGCCACCGGGTATTGCGCGCCACGGCCGAGGAACAGGGTGTGGTTCTTGTCGGCAAACAGTTCGGCGACTTTTTCCACGGTGCCGTCCATGGCCAGGGCTTCGCCCAGGCGGGTCGGCAGGCGGCGCAGCTCTTCTACCAGGGTGGCCTCAACGCCTTCGGCGAGGGTGCCGCGTACTTGACCGAGGGACAAGGTCAGCAGCAACAGCCCGACCAGTTGGGTGGTGAAGGCTTTGGTCGAGGCGACGCCGATTTCGCGACCGGCCTGGGTCAGCAGGGTCAGGTCCGATTCACGCACCAGGGAGCTGATGCTGACGTTGCAGATCGCCAGGCTGCCGAGGAAGCCCAGCTCCTTGGCGTTGCGCAGGGCAGCCAGGGTGTCGGCGGTCTCGCCGGACTGGGAGATGGTCACGAACAGGGTGTCGGGCTGCACCACCACTTTGCGGTAGCGGAACTCGCTGGCAACTTCGACCTGGCACGGGATACCGGCCAGTTCTTCGAGCCAGTAACGCGCAACCATGCCGGCGTGGTAGCTGGTGCCGCAGGCGACGATTTGCACGTTGCGCACTTTGGCGAACAACTCGGCGGCTTGTGGGCCGAAGGCGTTGACCAGCACCTGGTTCTGGCTCAGGCGACCTTCGAGGGTGCGCTGTACCACGGAAGGCTGCTCGTGGATTTCCTTGAGCATGAAGTGGCGGAACTCGCCTTTGTCAGCGGCTTCGGCACCGTCGCGGTATTGCACGGCTTCGCGCTCGACGGACTGACCGTTGATGTCCCAGATCTGCACGCTTTCACGGCGGATGTCAGCGATATCGCCTTCTTCCAGGTACATGAAGCGGTCGGTGACCTGGCGCAGGGCCAGTTGGTCGGAGGCGAGGAAGTTCTCGCCCAGGCCCAGGCCGATCACCAGTGGGCTGCCACTGCGCGCGGCAACCAGGCGGTCCGGCTGGCTGGCGCTGATCACGGCCAGGCCGTAGGCGCCGTGCAGTTCCTTGACCGTGGCCTTGAGGGCGGTGGTCAGGTCGCTGTGGTCCTTGAGCTTGTGGTTGAGCAGGTGGGCGATGACTTCGGTATCGGTGTCCGAGGTGAATACGTAGCCCAGGCCCTTGAGTTGTTCGCGCAGCACTTCGTGGTTTTCGATGATGCCGTTGTGCACCACGGCCAGGTCACCCGAGAAATGCGG
This sequence comes from Pseudomonas sp. Wu6, assembly GCF_019891515.1. Lineage (NCBI taxonomy): Bacteria > Pseudomonadati > Pseudomonadota > Gammaproteobacteria > Pseudomonadales > Pseudomonadaceae > Pseudomonas > Pseudomonas sp. Wu6. Next base: position 29,906 of record NZ_JAFLXH010000008.1, read on the forward strand.
GTGAGCGTTGCGCTCGCACGGCGCACCGTGGGTGGCCCAGCGGGTGTGGGCGATGCCCAGGCGGCCTGCCAGTGGCTCACCGGCCAGGGCCTGGTCCAACTCGCTGACTTTACCCGGACGGCGCATACGCTCCAGCTTGCCGGCGTTGGTGAAGACCGCCACACCGGCGCTGTCATAGCCACGGTATTCCAGGCGCTTGAGGCCTTCGATCAGGATGGCCGTTACGTTACGTTCGGCGACTGCGCCAACAATTCCACACATGGTATTTCTCCTAGATGACTGCCGCGCATATCAGCGTAATGCCGCGGGCTTGGATCTGGTCGCGGGCCTCGAGCGGCAGGCGATCATCGGTGATAAGGGTATGGACACTGCTCCAGGGCAGTTCCAGGTTGGGAATCTTGCGGCCGATCTTGTCGGATTCGACCATCACCACGACCTCACGGGCGACCTCGGCCATGACGCGGCTCAGGCCCAGCAATTCGTTGAAGGTGGTGGTACCGCGCTGCAAATCGATGCCGTCGGCGCCGATGAACAGTTGATCAAAATCGTAGGAACGCAGCACCTGCTCGGCGACCTGGCCCTGGAACGAGTCCGAATGCGGATCCCAGGTGCCGCCGGTCATGAGCAGCACTGGTTCATGCTCCAGCTCGCTCAAGGCGCGGGCCACGTTCAGGGAGTTGGTCATGACCACCAGGCCGGGTTGATGGCCCAGTTCGGGGATCATCGCAGCGGTGGTGCTGCCGCTGTCGATGATGATGCGCGCGTGTTCACGCAGGCGCACCACGGCGGCGCGGGCAATCGCGCGCTTGTAAGCCGAGACCGGCTGGGCCGCGTCGCCCACGAGTTCTTGAGGCATGGTGATTGCGCCACCGTAGCGGCGCAGGAGCAGGCCATTACTTTCGAGGGCGGCCAAGTCCTTGCGGATGGTCACTTCCGATGTTTCGAAACGCTTGGCCAATTCGTCCACGCTGACTTCGCCCTGTTCATTGAGCAAGGTCAGGATGTTGTGGCGACGTTGGGGGGTATTTCGTTTCGACATGGGAGTGATAAGTTTCGTTTCGAAAGATAACGAAGGCAATCAAAACCTATTGGCGAAAGATCGTCAAGCGGTGGCTATCACTATTTTTGAAATAACGCAGGCAAATGTGGGAGGGGGCTTGCTCCCGATGGCGGTTTATCCGTCAGCCCTTTATTGACTGACCCACCGCTATCGGGGGCAAGCCCCCTCCCACATTGGAGTTTTGTTGCTGCCAAGGGCGTCAGGTCTTCTTGATTTTGACCGGGCGTTTCCAGCCGTCGATGTTGCGCTGGCGGGCACGGGCCACGGCCAGTTGCGACTTATCCACATCCTGGTTGATGGTTGAGCCCGCTGCGGTGTTGGAACCATCACCGATGGTTACAGGAGCAACCAGCGAGTTGTTGGAGCCGATGAATACGTCTTCACCAATCGTCGTCTGGTATTTGTTGGCGCCGTCGTAGTTGCAGGTAATTGCACCGGCGCCAATGTTGCTGCGAGCACCGATTACCGCATCACCGAGGTAAGCCAGGTGGCCGGCCTTCGCCTCGTCGCCCATTTTCGCGTTTTTCAGCTCGACGAAATTGCCGACGTGCGCCCGCGCGCCCATCACCGTTCCCGGACGCAACCGTGCAAACGGCCCGGCATCGCTGCCCTCGCCCATCACCGCACCGTCGATATGGCTGTTGGCCTTGACCACCACGCCTTTGCGCAAGGTGCTGTCCTTGATCACACAGTTAGGACCGATCACCACGTCGTCTTCGATGATCACGCGGCCTTCGAGGATCACGTTGATATCGATCAACACGTCGCGGCCCACCGTCACTTCGCCACGCACATCGAAACGCGCCGGGTCACGCAGGGTGACGCCCTGGGCCATCAGGCGGCGGCCTTCGCGCAGTTGGTAGTGGCGCTCCAGCTCTGCCAGCTGCTTGCGGTCGTTGGCGCCCTGCACTTCCATCGGGTCGTGGGGCTGTTCGGTGGCGACCACCAGCCCGTCACTGACCGCCATCTCGATAACGTCGGTGAGGTAGTACTCGCCTTGGGCGTTGTTGTTGGACAGGCGGCTCATCCAGTCGCCCAGCTTATCGGCCGGCACGGCGAGAATGCCGGTATTGCCTTCAGTGATGGCGCGCTGGGCTTCGCTGGCGTCCTTGTGCTCGACGATCGCGGCGACCTTACCGTCGGCGTTGCGCACGATGCGTCCGTAGCCGGTGGGGTCGTCCAGCTCAACGGTGAGCAGGCCCATCTGGCCCGGCACCACATGCTTGAGCAGGCGCTGCAGGGTTTCCACTTCGATCAGCGGCACGTCACCGTAGAGAATCAGCACGGTGTCAGCGGTAATGAACGGCACGGCTTGCGCAGTGGCGTGGCCGGTGCCCAGTTGCTTGTCCTGCAATACGAAATTCAAGTCGTCTGCGGCCAGGCGCTCACGTACCACGTCGGCACCGTGCCCGATGACGACGTGAATGCGTTGCGGGGCCAACTGCCGGGCGCTGTGGATAACATGACCGAGCATGGAATTGCCTGCGACCGGGTGCAGCACCTTGGGCAGGGCTGAACGCATGCGGGTGCCCTGGCCTGCGGCGAGAATTACGATTTCAAGAGACATGAATGGCTACCAATCCTGGGCGGTCCGGCTTCAGACCAGAGAAGTGTTTTGCAAAAAAAGAAAAAGGGTAGCCGAGGCTACCCTTTTTAATCAATCACGCGTGAAGCGTAACGGCAAAGCCGCTTACTTCTTGCGGATCTGCTGGAGCGTACGCAGCTGCGCTGCAGCTTCGGCCAGACGGACTGCAGCAGCGCTGTAGTCGAAGTCTGCGCCTTTTTCGTTCAGCGCCTTCTCGGCAGCCTTGACGGCTTCCTGAGCGGAGGCTTCATCCAGGTCGCCGGCACGTTGCACAGTGTCGGCAAGTACCTTGACCATGTTCGGCTGAACCTCGAGGAAACCACCGGAGATGTAAAACACCTCACGTTCCCCGCCTTGCTTGGTCAGCGTGATCGGACCTGGCTTCAAGCTGGTAATCAGCGGAGCGTGACCCATGGCGATACCAAGATCACCCAGGTCACCGTGCGCTGTTACAAACTCGACCAGACCGGAGAAGATTTCCCCTTCCGCGCTGACGATATCGCAATGGACTGTCATAGCCATCTGATTGCCTCAACCTGATGAGCGCCCGTTTCCGGGCGCCAGGATTACAGTTTCTTGGCTTTCTCGATCGCTTCTTCGATGCCGCCGACCATGTAGAACGCTTGTTCTGGCAGGTGGTCGTAGTCACCGTTGAGGATGCCTTTGAAGCCAGCAATGGTGTCTTTCAGGGAAACGTATTTACCCGAGGCACCGGTGAAGACTTCAGCCACGAAGAACGGCTGCGACAAGAAGCGCTGGATCTTACGAGCACGGTTTACCAACTGCTTGTCGGCTTCCGACAGCTCGTCCATACCCAGGATCGCAATGATGTCCTTCAGTTCCTTGTAACGCTGCAGCACGTACTGAACGCCGCGAGCGGTGTCGTAGTGCTCCTGGCCGATCACGTTCGGGTCCAGCTGGCGCGACGTCGAGTCGAGTGGATCGACCGCTGGGTAGATACCCAGGGAAGCGATGTCACGGGACAGAACGACGGTGGCGTCCAAGTGGGCGAAGGTGGTGGCAGGCGACGGGTCGGTCAAGTCATCCGCAGGTACGTATACCGCTTGGATCGAGGTGATCGAACCTTCCTTGGTCGAAGTGATACGTTCCTGCAGAACGCCCATCTCTTCAGCCAGGGTCGGCTGGTAACCTACTGCCGAAGGCATACGGCCCAGCAGTGCGGATACTTCAGTACCGGCCAGGGTGTAACGGTAGATGTTGTCGACGAACAGCAGAACGTCGTTACCTTCGTCACGGAACTTCTCGGCCATGGTCAGGCCAGTCAGTGCTACGCGCAGACGGTTTCCCGGCGGCTCGTTCATCTGACCGTAAACCAGTGCCACTTTGTCCAGAACGTTGGAGTCCTTCATCTCGTGGTAGAAGTCGTTACCCTCACGGGTACGCTCACCCACACCGGCGAACACGGAATAACCGCTGTGCTCGATGGCGATGTTACGGATCAGTTCCATCATGTTGACGGTCTTGCCTACACCGGCACCACCGAACAGACCGACTTTACCGCCCTTGGCGAACGGGCATACCAGGTCGATAACCTTGATGCCGGTTTCCAGCAGGTCGTTGCCGCCCGCTTGCTCGGCGAACGAAGGTGCTGGACGGTGAATGCCCCAGCGCTCTTCGGTGTCGATCGGGCCCGCTTCGTCGATCGGGTTGCCCAGTACGTCCATGATCCGGCCCAGGGTCGCTTTACCGACCGGTACGGAGATGGCAGCACCCGTGTCGACAACGTCCAGACCGCGCTTCAAGCCTTCGGTGGAACCCATCGCAATGGTACGAACTACGCCGTCGCCCAGCTGTTGCTGAACTTCCAGAGTAGTGTCCGCGCCTTGTACTTTCAGCGCGTTGTAGATGCTCGGTACGCTGTCGCGTGGGAATTCCACGTCGATAACGGCGCCGATGATTTGAACGATACGTCCGCTACTCATAGCTGGATCCTCTGAATATTTGAACCGTTAAACCGCGGCAGCGCCGCCGACGATTTCCGAGATCTCTTGGGTGATCGCAGCCTGACGCGCCTTGTTGTAGATCAGCTGCAAATCGCTGATCAGATCACCGGCGTTATCGGTAGCGTTTTTCATCGCGATCATCCGCGCCGCTTGTTCAGCTGCGTTGTTCTCGACCACCGCCTGGTACACCTGCGACTCCACGTAGCGCACCATCAAGCCGTCAAGCAGCTCTTTGGCGTCTGGTTCGTAGAGGTAGTCCCAGTGGTGCTTGAGTTCCTGATCCGGGGTCGCCACCAGTGGAATCAATTGCTCCACGGTTGGCTGCTGGGTCATGGTGTTGATGAACTTGTTGGATACCACGGACAGGCGGTCAATCCGGCCTTCCAGATACGCATCCAGCATCACCTTCACACTGCCGATCAAATCATTGATCGACGGCTCTTCACCCAGGTGGCTGATAGCTGCAACGACGTTACCGCCGAAGTTACGGAAAAAGGCCGCACCCTTGCTACCCACAACACACAGATCGATCTCGACGCCGTTTTCGCGGTTTACCGCCATGTCCTTGACCAGGGCCTTGAACAGGTTGGTATTCAAGCCACCGCACAAACCACGGTCACTGCTCACTACCACATAACCGACACGCTTGACGGCGCGCTCGATCATGAACGGGTGGCGGTATTCCGGGTTGGCGTTGGCCAGATGCCCAATTACCTGGCGGATACGCTCCGCATAAGGACGGCTAGCAGCCATGCGCATTTGTGCCTTGCGCATTTTGCTGACCGCCACTTTTTCCATGGCGCTGGTAATCTTTTGCGTGCTTTTGATGCTCGCAATCTTACTGCGAATCTCTTTTGCGCCTGCCATGTAACACCTATCAGGTTAGCAAGCGGGAGCCTTGCGGCTCCCGCTGCGGCTTACCAGGTTTGGGTGGCCTTGAACTTCTCGATACCGGCTTTCATGCCAGCGTCGATATCGTCATTGAAGTCACCCTTCACGTTGATCTTCGCCATCAATTCGGCGTGATCGCGGTTGAAGTAAGCAATCAGCGCTTGTTCAAAGCTGCCGACCTTGGCGATTTCAACGTCGGTCAGGAACCCACGCTCAGCGGCATACAGCGACAACGCCATGTCAGCGATCGACATTGGGGCGTATTGCTTCTGCTTCATCAGCTCGGTAACGCGCTGACCATGCTCAAGTTGCTTACGGGTCGCTTCGTCCAGGTCAGAAGCGAACTGGGCGAATGCCGCCAGTTCACGGTACTGAGCCAGAGCGGTACGGATACCACCGGAGAGCTTCTTGATGATCTTGGTCTGAGCGGCACCACCCACACGGGATACCGAAACACCGGCGTTCACTGCAGGACGGATCCCGGAGTTGAACATGGCCGATTCCAGGAAGATCTGACCGTCGGTGATGGAAATCACGTTGGTCGGAACGAACGCGGAAACGTCGCCAGCCTGGGTTTCGATGATCGGCAATGCGGTCAGGGAACCGGTTTTGCCGGTCACTGCGCCGTTGGTGAACTTCTCTACGTACTCTTCCGAAACGCGGGATGCGCGCTCCAGCAGACGGGAGTGGAGATAGAACACGTCGCCTGGGTAGGCTTCACGGCCTGGTGGACGGCGCAGCAGCAGGGAAATCTGGCGGTAAGCCACTGCTTGCTTGGACAGATCGTCATAAACGATCAGCGCGTCTTCACCGCGGTCGCGGAAGAATTCACCCATGGTGCAACCGGAGTACGGTGCCAGGAATTGCAGCGCAGGAGATTCCGAAGCACTGGCAGCCACGATGATCGTGTTGGCCAGGGCGCCGTTTTCTTCCAGCTTGCGAACCACGTTGGCGATGGTCGATTGCTTCTGACCAATGGCTACGTAGACGCAGAAAATGCCGCTGTTCTTCTGGTTGATGATCGCGTCGATGGCCAGAGCGGTTTTACCGATCTGACGGTCACCGATGATCAGCTCACGCTGGCCACGGCCGACAGGGATCATGGCATCGACAGCCTTGTAGCCAGTCTGTACAGGCTGGTCTACCGACTTACGCCAGATCACGCCTGGAGCAACTTTCTCGACCGCGTCGGTCTCGGTGTTGCCCAGTGGACCTTTACCGTCAACAGGGTTACCCAGTGCGTCGACTACTCGACCCAGCAGTTCCTTACCAACCGGAACCTCCAGGATGCGGCCTGTGCACTTGGCGCTCATGCCTTCGGCCAGACTGGTGTATGCGCCCAATACAACGGCACCTACGGAGTCTTGCTCCAGGTTGAGGGCCATACCGTAGACGCCGCCCGGAAACTCGATCATCTCGCCGTACATGACGTCGGCCAGACCGTGAATCCGCACGATGCCGTCAGATACGCTGACGACAGTGCCTTCGTTACGGGCTTGGGAGGTCACATCGAGCTTGTCGATGCGGCCCTTGATAATTTCACTTATTTCGGAAGGATTGAGTTGCTGCATTGCTCTGCTGCCCCTTCAAACTCAAGATTTCAATGCTTCGGCAAGTTTCGCGATTTTTCCGCGAATCGAGCCATCGATAACCAGGTCGCCGGCACGGATAACGACACCACCAATCAGGGATGCGTCCTCCGAAGCTTGCAGGCGCACTTCCCGATTGAGTCGTGCACTGAGAACCTTGGCGAGTTTGTCTTGCTGTTCTTGGTTCAATGCAAAAGCACTGGTCACTTCAACGTCTACCGATTTCTCTGCTTCGGCCTTGTACAGGTCGAACAGAGCGGCAATCTCCGGCAAGAGCGGGAGACGGTCGTTTTCGGCAACGACGTGGATGAAGTTCTGCACTTTCACATCAAACTTGTCGCCGCACACTTCAATAAAAGTGGCGGCCTTGTCTGCGCTCGTCAGGCGCGGGGCCTTGAGCACGCGCTGCATGGTGTCGTCTTGCGACACTGCTGCAGCCAGGCCGAGCATGGCTGACCAAGAGGCCAGCTGCTGGTGGGCCTGGGCGTGCTCGAAGGCTGCCTTAGCATAAGGTCGGGCCAACGTGGTCAGTTCTGCCATGATCGCCCTCGCTTAAATTTCAGCAGCCAGTTTGTTAACCAGCTCCGCGTGCGCGTTTTGATCGATTGTGGCACCGAGGATCTTCTCGGCACCGCCGACCGCCAGAGCACCCAGTTGGGCACGCAGCGCGTCTTTGACGCCGTTCAGTTCCTGTTCGATCTCGGCATGAGCCGAAGCCTTTACACGGTCAGCTTCGACGCGGGCTTTTTCAACAGCCTCTTCGACGATCTGGTTACCGCGCTTCTTGGCTTGCTCAATGATCTCGGCTGCCTGTGCTTTAGCTTCGCGCAGTTGCTGACCCACTTTCTCGTGGGCCAACTCCAGGTCGCGAGCTGCACGGCTGGCAGCGTCCAAACCGTCCGCGATCTTCTTCTGACGTTCGTGCAAAGCCGCGATGACCGGAGGCCACACGAACTTCATGCAAAACACTACAAAAATGAAGAACGCAACGGATTGGCCAATCAGGGTTGCATTAATGTTCACGCCAACACCTCGCTCATTCGTTGTCCATCACCCCAATCACTCGAAAAGTCGAGTGATCAGCCAGCGAGTTGACCAACGAAGGGGTTCGCGAAGGTGAAGAACAGTGCGATACCAACGCCGATCATGGTCACGGCGTCGAGCAGGCCGGCAACGATGAACATTTTAACTTGCAGCATTGGAACCATTTCCGGCTGACGCGCTGCGCCTTCCAGGAATTTGCCGCCCAGCAGGCCGAAACCAATGGCAGTACCCAGGGCGCCCAGGCCGATCAACAGTGCAACAGCGATAGCGGTTAGACCAACTACAGTTTCCATCTTTCCTCCCGACTTTTACGTCGTATGGTTTAGGTTTTTTAGATTTTAAAGCGGTAAAACAAATCGTTTCATAGCCCTGTTGGGCCACCTTCCCGTTTCACCGGGAAGGACATCAGACTAGTCGAGACTGGTCTTAATGGTTCTCTTCGTGCGCCATCGACAGGTAGACGATGGTCAGCATCATGAAGATGAAGGCCTGCAGGGTGATGATCAGGATGTGGAACACAGCCCACGCCCACTGCAGAACGATGCCCAGGCCGCTAAGCCAGAGCAGACCGCTGCCGAACATCACAGCGATCAGAATGAACACCAGCTCGCCGGCATACATGTTGCCGAACAGTCGCAAGGCCAGGGAAATCGGCTTGGCAACCAGGGTCACGAATTCCAGCAGGAAGTTCACCGGGATCAGCAGGGCTTGAACGAAGATGTTCTTGCTGCCGAACGGGTGCAGGGTCAGTTCGCCGATGAAGCCGCCGATGCCCTTGACCTTGATGCTGTAGAAAATGATCAACGCGAACACCGACAGGGCCATGCCCAGGGTAGCGTTCGGGTCAGTGGTCGATACGGCACGGAACGGAATGTGCGCATCGCCGGAGATCAGGATGGCCAGCTGAGGAATCCAGTCAACCGGGATCAGGTCGACGGCGTTCATCAGGAACACCCAGACGAAGATGGTCAGTGCCAGCGGTGCGATCACCGGGCTGCGGCCATGGAAGCTGTCTTTCACGCTGCCATCGACGAATTCGACCAATACTTCAACGAAGTTCTGCAAAGCACCTGGCTGACCGGAAGTCGCCTTTTTTGCCGCCATGCGGAAAATCAGGACGAAGATCAGACCCAATGCGACCGACCAGCCCAGAGTATCCAGGTGGAAGGCCCAGAAACCCATTTCCTTGGCTTCTGCTGCGGTGTGGGCAAAGCCCCAGCCGCCGTTGGGAAGCTGACCGAAGGTCAGGTTCTGCAAGTGGTGCTGGATATAGCCCGAAGCGGTTGTTTCTGCCATGGTTGCCTCAAACGCCCTAAGGTTTCGAAAGTCTTGTTTTCATTAGCAGGGGAGCGAACCAGCTGACCAATTGGGTCAACACGAAGACGCCGAATACAGCCAGCGGCGCCAATGGCTTCACACCTGCAAAGGTCAGTGCGAACAGCACTGCCGTCAAAATCAGTTTCCCCGCCTCGCCGGCATAAAAAGACCGGACGATGGCCTGGGCTGCTCGGGCGCCGGAAAACCGAAAGGCCCTGTGAGCAAAATACATATTGGGCAGCAAGGCTATCAGGCCTCCGCAGAGTCCTGAATATCCGGCTACGACTCCATGCCAGTACCAAAGCGCCAACGCGGCGATCAGCAAAACGACAAGTTGCGTCAATAAAACCGGAAAAACAGCCAAGCGATGGAACGGCAACGTGTTTGGCGTGCGGGTTTCCATCACTCTTGCTCCTCAATGGTCGGCTGCCGGAAATCAATAACTTGGCATACTTTGTGCCGACAAAATGCGCGCAGAGTATAGGGGCGGTTCAGCCCCTATTCAACTGCCGGGTAGTGATTTCCGATCACACGCTACATGAGCAAATGTTTCAGCGAATGTTTCAACGGATGTGGGAAAGGACGCCTTGAAGCTCATCGAGAGAGTTATATCCGATGACCAATTGCCCTTTGCCTTTCTTGCCGTGGCGAATTTGTACCGCAGAGCCTAGGCGCTCGGCCAGGCGCTGCTCAAGGCGCGCGATGTCCGGATCAGTTTTGACGGTTTCGACCGGTGCAGGTTTGCCGCTCAACCATTGACGAACCAGGGCTTCGGTCTGACGAACGGTAAGCCCGCGTGCGACAACGTGTCGCGCCCCTTCAACCTGTTGATTTTCCGGCAAACCGAGCAAAGCACGGGCGTGACCCATTTCCAGATCGCCGTGGGACAACATGGTCTTGATGACTTCCGGCAACGCGATCAGGCGCAGCAGGTTGGACACGGTCACGCGGGATTTGCCCACCGCCTCGGCCACTTGTTGCTGGGTCAGCTGGAACTCCTGCTGCAGACGTTGCAACGCGATCGCTTCTTCGATCGGATTGAGGTCTTCGCGCTGGATGTTTTCGATCAGCGCCATGGCGATGGCGGTTTCATCCGGCACGTCGCGCACCATCGCCGGGATGGTGTCCTTGCCCGCCTGCTGGCTGGCGCGCCAGCGGCGTTCGCCGGCGATGATTTCAAAGCGGCCGCCGCCAATGGGGCGCACCACGATCGGTTGCATCACCCCTTGGGCCTTGATCGAGTTGGCCAGCTCTTCCAGTGCCTGCGGGTCCATGTCCCGGCGCGGCTGGTATTTACCGCGCTGGATCAGGTCCAGCGGCAGGTGCTGCAGCTCACGCTCGTCGGCCTGCACCGCTTGCTCTTCCAGCGAAGTGACGGTCGGACCACTCAGGAGTGCATCCAGTCCACGTCCGAGACCTCGTTTTTTGACGGCCATGGGGATTCCTTAAGTTGGCTGGGCTGCAGCGGTGCGTGAATTGCGACGTTGGCGACGCACCATCTCACCGGCCAGCGCCAGGTAGGCAATGGCGCCACGGGATGATTTGTCGTAGGCCAGCGCCGGCATGCCATAGCTTGGCGCTTCGGCCAGGCGGATGTTGCGTGGAATCACCGTGTCGTAGAGCTGGTCGCCGAAATGCTCCTTGAGCTGCGCCGACACATCGTTCATCAGGCTCAGGCGCGGGTCGTACATGGTCCGCAGCAGGCCTTCGACTTTCAGGTTCGGGTTGAGCAATTCGGCGATACGCTTGATGTTATCCACAAGGTCGCTCAAGCCTTCGAGCGCAAAGTACTCGCACTGCATGGGGATAATCACCCCGTCGGCGGCCACCAGGGCGTTGAGCGTGAGCATCGACAGCGACGGCGGGCAGTCGATCAGGATGTAGTCGTAATTCTCGCGGATGGGCGCCAGGGCGCTGCGCAGACGGCTTTCCTTCATCTGCATTTCCAGCAGCACCACTTCCGCCGCCGTCAGGTCGCGGTTGGCCGGCAGCAGTTGATAACCGCCGTGCTCGGAGTAGTGCATGGCCTGACCCAGGTCGCACTCGCCAATCAGCAAGTCGTAGACCGAGTTTTCCAGGCCGTGTTTATCCACACCGCTACCCATGGTGGCGTTGCCCTGTGGATCGAGATCGATCAACAGCACCCGGCGCTTGGTCGCGACCAGGGATGCTGCGAGGTTGATGCAGGTGGTGGTCTTACCCACGCCACCTTTCTGGTTCGCTATCGCGAATACCTTAGCCATTCTTGCTTGTGTTCCCAATCATGCCGTGCGGCGCAGTATCAGCAGATGGCGTTGGCCTTGGCAACCGGGTACGGCCAAGGCGTGTTCGCTATCGAGGTGGAAGTCCGCCGGCAATGCTAACAGCTCGTCGCTTGGATGGACGCCCTTCATTGCCAGCCAGCGGGTGTCGTGGTCGCCCAGGTGGCGAGTCCAGTTGCTGAAGTTCTCCATGCTGCTGAACGCCCGGGAAACAATTCCGTTGAAGGGCTGTTCAGGCGTAAAGGCTTCGACGCGGCTGTGGACAACGTGCAGGTTGTCCAGCTTGAGTTCGAGTTTGACCTGGGTCAGGAAGCGGGTCTTCTTGCCGTTGCTGTCCAGACAGGTCACTTGCGACTCGGGAAACAGGATGGCCAGCGGAATGCCAGGCATGCCGCCGCCGCTGCCGACGTCCAGCCAGCGACCGTTTTCGATAAACGGCATCACGCTCAAGCTGTCGAGCAGATGGCGCGAGACCATTTCGTCCGGATCACGCACTGCGGTCAGGTTGTAAGCCTTGTTCCATTTGATCAACAGGGCCAGGTAGCCCATCAGCAAGGCGTGCTGGGCTTCGGTCAGGTCGACGCCCAACTGGCGCGCACCTGTGGATAACTCTTCGGCGTGTTGCGAGGTGACCAACGAACTCAAGCGCTTTGCTCCAACTGACGGCCCGCGCCGCGTTTTTTCAAATGAATCATCAACAGCGAAATCGCTGCCGGGGTAACGCCGGGGATACGTGAAGCCTGGCCGAGGGTTTCCGGCCGAGTTATCCCCAGCTTGCTTTGAATTTCCTTCGACAGCCCGGAAATGCCGGTGTAGTCGATATCCACAGGCAGCTTGGTGTTTTCACTGGCGCGCAGGCGAGCGATCTCGTCCTGCTGGCGATCAATGTAACCGGCGTATTTGGTCTTGATTTCCACCTGTTCGGCGACCTGTGGATCTTCTGCGCCGCCGCCGGTCACTTCGACCAGGCCGGCGTAATCGATCTCCGGACGCGATAGCAGGTTGAGCAAGTTGTATTCGTGCGTCAGCGGCGTGCCGAATTTTTCGGCGATCGCATCACCCTGTTCAGTACCCGGACGAACCCAGGTGCTCTTCAAGCGCTGCTCTTCGAGAGTAATGCTCTCGCGTTTTTTGCAGAAGGCCGCCCAGCGCGCGTCATCGACCAAACCCAGCTCGCGACCTTTTTCGGTCAAGCGCAGATCGGCGTTGTCTTCGCGCAGGATCAGGCGATATTCGGCCCTGGACGTGAACATCCGGTACGGTTCCTGGGTGCCCAGGGTAATCAGGTCGTCGACCAACACGCCGATATACGCTTCATCGCGACGCGGGCACCAGCTGTCTTTGCCCTGTGCTCGCAGTGCAGCGTTGGTACCGGCCAGCAAACCCTGGGCGCCGGCTTCTTCGTAACCGGTGGTGCCATTGATTTGCCCGGCGAAAAACAAACCACCGATCACCTTGGTTTCCAGGCTGTATTTCAGGTCACGCGGATCGAAATAGTCGTACTCGATGGCGTAGCCAGGGCGAACGATGTGGGCGTTTTCCATGCCGCGAATCGACTGCACGATCTGGATTTGCACGTCGAACGGCAGGGAAGTGGAAATCCCGTTCGGGTACAGCTCGTGAGTCGTCAAGCCTTCGGGCTCGATAAACACCTGGTGGCTTTCCTTGTCGGCAAAGCGATGGATCTTGTCTTCAATCGACGGGCAGTAACGCGGGCCGATGCCTTCGATCACCCCGGAATACATCGGCGAACGGTCGAGGTTCGCAGCAATGATTTCGTGGGTACGCGCATTGGTATGGGTAATCCAGCAGCTGACCTGTTTGGGGTGCTGCTCCTTGGAACCCATGAAAGACATGACCGGGATCGGCGTATCGCCGGCCTGTTCGGTCATCACCGAAAAATCCACGGAACGTCCGTCGATACGCGGCGGAGTGCCGGTTTTCAAGCGGCCCACGCGCAGCGGCAATTCACGCAGACGGTGTGCCAGGGCAATCGACGGCGGATCACCGGCGCGACCACCGGAATAGTTCTGCATGCCGATGTGGATAAGTCCGCCAAGGAAGGTCCCGGTGGTCAACACCACGGATTCTGCGAAGAAGCGCAGGCCCATTTGCGTGACAACCCCGCGTACCTGGTCCTGCTCGACGATTAGGTCGTCTGCGGCCTGTTGAAATATCCACAGGTTCGGCTGGTTTTCCAGGGTTTCACGTACCGCGGCCTTGTACAAAATACGGTCGGCTTGTGCACGAGTGGCACGTACGGCCGGGCCTTTGCGGCTGTTGAGCACGCGAAATTGAATACCACCTTTGTCGGTTGCCATGGCCATTACGCCGCCAAGGGCATCGATTTCCTTGACCAGATGGCTTTTGCCGATGCCACCAATGGCAGGGTTGCAACTCATGGCGCCGAGGGTTTCCACGTTGTGCGTCAGCAACAGGGTTTTTACGCCCATGCGTGCTGACGCCAGTGCTGCCTCGGTACCGGCATGACCGCCGCCGATGACGATCACTTCAAAACGGGAAGGGAAATCCACCACGCACCTCGTGCCTGCTTATGTAGGTAATCAGGAATTGTTGGTTGAAAGAGTTTTGCAGCTTATGGCGGCAAGTATAGGGACTTCGCCCTGCCTAAAGAACCCTTTGCACAAAATTTAACCAGCTGTGGATGGATCACGGACAATAGAAATTAAAAGAGAGAAATTTATTAAATCTTTGTTTTTATGTTTATTTCTACTGAGCATCTTTTCTGTGGATAGATTTCTACAGGCCTTTATCTACGTCGTGTACAGGGATTCAAAAGTCTGTGGTCATGTGCCAATGAGGGGCTTGGATAAGTGCTTTAAGCCTGTGGATTAAACAGGTGGTTATCCACAGGCGGATTTTTACTCAGGTTTCAAGCGTGGTTATCAACCGGGCACAAGGGCGGTTATTCACAGGGCTTAATCCACAGAAACGGCTGATTCAATGTCGACCAGCATAGGGATTCAACGCGGATTCGCGGTCAAGACGGCTATTGTGGGAACACACGAGGGCAGTTAATAATAGCGATTATCATTAACCTACCTCGTCGCGCCTATGTCCCCTCCTTCACACACGGCAGCTGTGCAGCGCATCTATGAGCAACACCATTCGTGGTTACACGGGTGGCTCAAAGGCAAATTGCATAACGCCTGCGATGCAGCCGACGTGGCCCACGATACGTTCGTGCGTATCCTGGGTGGACGCGACGCCGTGCAGATCCTTGAGCCACGGGATTATCTGGCGACCATTGCAAGGGGCCTGGTGATTGATCGCTATCGCCGGCACGCCATTGAGCAGGCTTATAAGCAAACCCTGGCCGAGCGTCCTGAAGCCACCGCCATCAGTGAAGAAGACAAGGCAATCATTATCGAAACCCTGGTGGCTGTGGATAAGGCACTGTGCAGCTTGGGCGAACGTGCTCGACGGATCTTCATGCTGTCGCAGATCGAGGGGCTGACTTATCAACAGATCGCCGATCAACTGCGGGTGTCATTGACCACTGTGAAGAAACATATGGTCCGTGCCCTGACCGAGTGTTCACTGATCATGGCCAGTCTCTGATGCCCGCCCCTGATCGCAAGACATTCGAGACGGCCGCCAGTTGGTATGTGCAGTTCCAGGCGCAATCGCCGACGCCGGCTGATCGGCTGGCCTGGCAACAATGGCTCAATGGCGACCCTTCCCATCAGGCGGCCTGGAACCAGTTGGAGCAGTTGCAGCGCAGCCTTGGCGCCCTGCCCCAGGACTTCACACGCCGCGCATTGACCAGCACGCAGAAGCGCCGCCAGGTGCTCAAGTGGATGCTGGTACTGGGCGGCAGCGGGTATTTGGGTTGGAACATTCAACAACACACGTCCGTGGGTAACGTATGGGCCGACTACCGCACGCCTGTGGGTAAACATCGAAGGGTCGAACTGGCCGACGGCACTCAGGTTGATCTCAACACCAGCACAGCCATTGATGTGATGTTCGACTCACGCCAACGCTTGATTCGCCTGCGTGAAGGTGAAGTACTTATCCACAGTGGCAAACGTGGCGCCAACACGCCCTTGTATGTGGAGACTCGCCACGGGCGGGTTCAGGCACTGGGCACTCGGTTTACTGTCCGCCAATTGCCGGATTTCACCCGGGTCGGTGTGCTGGAAGATCGGGTCAATTTGTCCCCGGGCGATCAACCCGACCACAACCAGACCCTCGGAGCTGGGGAAAGCGCTGATTTTGATCGACACACGATTAGCCTCCCCCAGCGATATGGCGTGGCGCAAGCCGCCTGGGCGGACGGTCAATTGATCGTGCTCGATGCCAGACTCGGCGATGTCATCGATGAGTTGGCGCGCTATCGGCCGGGCGTGCTGAACTGTGATCCGGCTTCGGCTCAACTGCGCGTTTCCGGCGCGTTCCGCCTGGACTCAACCGACGCGGTACTGGCCAACCTGCAAGCGACCCTGCCGATCCGGGTGAAGTACTTCACGCGCTACTGGGTGTCGGTTAACCGGATCGGTTGATAAAAAATAATCCTCAGGGGGGTTATCTTTTTTTTATCACGCACGGCCCTTCAGGTAATCACGACGCTACCTTCAGGGCTTACCCATCTATGCGCCTTTCCATCCCGCTCCGTCAGCGACTTTCCTGCCATGCCATCACCTACGGCCTGCTGCTTGCCAGCACCGGCGGTACGTTGTTATCCACAGGGGTCATGGCCGCCAGCACCACCCAGCACTACGTCATCGCAGCCGGTCCCCTGGACAGTGCGTTAAGCCAGTTTGCCGCCCGGGCCAATGTGATCCTGTCCTTCTCGCCACAACAGACTTCACGGCTGACCACTTCCGGACTCAATGGTGATTATTCGGTGGATCAAGGTTTCGCCCTGCTGCTGCAGAATTCCGGGTTGCAAGCCGTCGCCCAGGCTCCCGGCAGCTATGGATTGCACACAGTCCCTACGGGCCAGCTCACGCTCGCACCCACCACCGTCAGTGCTTATCAACCGGATGGCTTCAATCAGGATATAGCGGGGGATGTGGGCTACAAGGCCCAGAACAGCCGGGTCGGCACCAAAACCAGTACGCCTCTGTCGCAGACACCCCGTTCGGTATCGGTGGTGACCGGGCAACGTATCAAGGATCAGAAATCGCAGACACTGACCGAAGTGCTGGGTTACGTACCCGGCATCTTCGCGCCGCCTTTTGCTGCGGGCGACGGGCTGGCGGGCGATCTCTTTTTCATTCGAGGCTTCAACGCCACGGACTACGGTTACGGCCTGTTGAGAGACGGACTACGTGTGCAAGGTAATCGGTACGACACCACCAGCGAGCCGTATGGTCTGGAGCGGGTCGAAGTGTTTCGCGGTCCTTCTTCGCTGCTCTACGGTGAGAACGCACCGGGCGGCTTGGTCAACCTGGTGAGCAAACATCCGACCGCCAACCCGCGCGGCGAGGTGCAATTGGGGTATGGCTCAAACAACCGACGCCAACTGGGTGTGGATATCTCCGGTCCGCTCAATGACAGCGACAATGTTCTCGGCCGCCTGGTAATGCTGGGCCGCAAATCCGACACGCAGACCGACCATGTACCGGATGATCGTGTTTACATCGCCCCTTCCCTGACCCTGAATTTCGACGACTACAACACCCTGACCCTCCTGGCCAACTACCAGAAGGACCACACCAACCTGGAACTCGGCCTGCCAGCTGCAGGCACTTTGCTTACTAATCCCAACGGTAAACTGTCCAAGCACACCATGCTCGGCGACCCGGATTGGAATACCTTTGAGCGCGAAGCCTGGAGCACCGGTTACGAGTTCAGCCACAGCTTCAACGACGACTGGCAGTTCCGTCAGAATTCCCGGTACATGCAGTCACGCATCAACCGCCATGAAACCTGGCCGAGCGCACTGAATAATCGGGGCTTCGGTACTCAGCTGAACATGACCGCCTACGATCGCTACAACAAATCCATGGTTTATTCCCTGGATAACCAGCTCGAGGGCAAATTCGATATCGGCGCATTGGAAAACACCGTGTTGTTAGGCGCCAGTTACGACCGCACCTCGTTCAACCAGGATTGGGACGCCGGTTTCGCCGGTACCATCAATGTGTATAACCCGGTGTACCTGCGCGAACCGCTCACGCCGATCGCGGTGCAAAACACCTTGCTCGAGCAACAGATGAAAGGCGCATACGCTCAGATCCAGAGCAAGTATGATCACTGGCTGTTCCTGCTCGGGGGGCGGCAGGATTGGGTCGACAGCGATTTCCGCGACAAGGTCAACAAGGCCAGCAACACCGGCAGTCAAGACCGCAAGTTCACCTACCAAGGTGGCGTGATGTACCAGTTCGACAACGGCCTCACGCCGTATGTCAGCTATTCCACGGCATTCGTTCCGGTCCAGCAGATTTCCAATGCCGGCGCCCCGTTGAAACCCATCACCAGCAGCCAATATGAAGCGGGTGTGAAGTACGAGCCGATCGGCTGGGACACGGCGATGACGCTGTCGGTGTACGACTTGCGCAAACAGGACGACACCTACCTGGATGCCACCACCAACAGCTATCGTCAGGTGGGTGAGAGCCGCGCCAAGGGCGCCGAAGTTGAAATCAACAGCAACCTTACGCCCAACCTGAACGTAACGGCGGCTTATACCTACACTGACGCGCGGATTACCAAGGATTCCGCCACCTCCCTGGTCGAAGGGCGCCAGATGACCGGCGTTCCTCGCAATCAGGCTTCGGTATGGAGCAAATACCGTTTCCTGGAGGGTCAGCTCAAGGGCCTGTCCGTGGGGGGAGGTGTGCGTTATTTCGACAGCACTTTTTCCTACACGGCACCGACGCTCTACGGGAAGCTGGATGCAGGCAGTGTCACGTTGGTGGATGCCGTGGTGGGGTATCAGATCGACCCGCACTGGTCAGTGGACCTGAACGCGAAGAACCTGTTCGACAAGGAGTATGTGTCCGGTTGCAACGATGCGGGGCGCTGCTATTGGGGTGACAGCCGCACCCTGTTGGGTACGGTGTCCTATAACTGGTAAAGACCTGGCTATTTGCCGATACAGAAACTGGAAAAGATTCGGCCAAGCAAGTCATCGGAGCTGAATGCGCCGGTAATCTCACCTAGCAGCTGCTGCGCCTGACGCAAATCCTCAGCCAGCAGCTCTCCGGCGCCCGCCAGGGTCAGCTGTGCTCGCCCGTGCTCCAACGCCGCACTGGCATGGCGAAGCGCCTCCAGATGCCTGCGGCGTGCACTGAAGCTGCTTTCCGAGGTCTGCTCGTAGCCCATGCAGGCCTTGAGGTGGTCACGTAGCAACTCCAGGCCCTCACCCGCGGATTTGGCACTCAGGCTGATAGTCACATGGCCATCCTCGCTGGTTTGCATCGCGATGGTTTCACCCGTCAGGTCGGCCTTGTTCCGGATCAGGGTCACTTTGGCTGGGTCTGGCCGTTGCTCGAGGAATTCCGGCCACAACGCAAAAGGATCCACCGCCTCAGGGGCGGTGGCGTCCACCACCAACAACACACGGTCGGCTTCGCCAATGGCTTTGAGCGCGCGTTCCACGCCAATCTTCTCCACCTGGTCGTCGGTGTCGCGCAACCCTGCCGTATCGACCACGTGCAACGGCATGCCATCAATGTGGATATGTTCGCGCAGGATGTCGCGAGTGGTACCGGCAATTTCGGTAACGATGGCTGCTTCGCGTCCCGCCAATGCATTGAGCAGGCTGGACTTGCCGGCATTGGGTCGCCCCGCAATCACCACGGTCATGCCGTCACGCAGCAATGCACCCTGCCCGGCTTCGCGCAACACTGTGGATAACTCATCACGGACCTTGTCCAGCATTGCCAGAACGTGGCCATCGGCGAGGAAATCAATTTCCTCCTCAGGAAAATCAATGGCCGCCTCGACATAGATACGCAGGCTGATCAGCTGCTCGGTCAAGTTATGCACACGCAGGGAAAACGCCCCCTGCAACGAACGCAATGCGTTGCGTGCAGCCTGTGCAGAACTGGCTTCGATCAGGTCGGCGATCGCCTCGGCCTGAGCCAGGTCGAGTTTGTCGTTGAGGAATGCGCGCTCGCTGAACTCACCCGGACGGGCCAGGCGGCAGCCCAATTGCAGACAACGCTGCAGCAACATGTCCAGGACAACCGGACCACCATGGCCCTGCAGTTCCAGTACATCTTCACCCGTGAAGGAGTTTGGCCCCCGGAAGTAGAGCGCCAGGCCTTCGTCCAGCACACTTGCGTCGCCATCCAGAAACGGACCGTAATGGGCGAACCGCGGCTTCAACTCCCGTCCGCTGATCGCCTTGGCGGCCGCGCTGGCGAGCGGCCCGGAAATTCGAACGATACCGACGCCGCCGCGACCTTGAGCGGTTGCTACAGCAGCGATGGTTTCACGGGGAGCGCTCATCAGCAGGTTCCAGAAGTAAAGTGTCGGAAAGCAAAACGCCCCACTAGGGGGCGTCTTGAGTGGTTATCCACAGAGTAAATTACGCCTCGGCTTTTTTGGTAGCCGCTTCGATTTTACGTGTGATGTACCACTGTTGGGAGATCGACAACACGTTGTTGACTACCCAGTACAGTACCAGGCCCGCTGGGAACCACAGGAAGAAGAAGGTGAAGATGATTGGCATCATTTTCATTACCTTGGCCTGCATCGGGTCCGGCGGAGTCGGGTTCAGACGCTGCTGGATAAACATGGTTGCGCCCATGATGATCGGCAGGATAAAGAACGGGTCCTTGATCGACAGGTCGGTTATCCACAGCATGAACGGTGCCTGGCGCATTTCCACGCTTTCCAGGAGTACCCAGTACAGCGACAGGAATACCGGCATCTGTACCAGAATCGGCAAGCATCCACCCAGCGGGTTGATCTTCTCTTTCTTGTACAGCTCCATCATGGCCTGCGACATTTTCTGCCGGTCGTCACCATGTTGCTCTTTCAGCGCAGCCAGTTTCGGCGCCACGGCACGCATGCGCGCCATCGACTTGTAGCTGGCGGCCGACAGCGGGAAGAAGATCCCCTTGATCAGCATGGTCAGGAAGATGATCGACCAGCCCCAGTTACCGACGATGCTGTGGATATGTTGCAGCAGCCAGAAGATCGGCTGGGCAATGAACCACAGGAAGCCGTAATCCACAGTCAGTTCCAGGCCTGGGGACAACTCTTTCAGTACCGCCTGGCTTTTCGGGCCGGCATACAGGGTGGCGCTGGTTTCAGCCTTGGCACCTGGTGCGACGGTCAACGCCGGGCCAGTAAAACCAATGATGTAGTTGCCCTGGCTGTCCTTGCGGGTTTGCACCAGGTTCGCTTCACCCTTGTTCGGGATCCACGCGGTCACGAAGTAGTGCTGCAGCCACGCTACCCAGCCACCTTGAACGGTTTCTTTCAGCGCGCCCTTGTCGATGTCTTTCATCGACACTTTTTTGTACGGCTCGTTACTTGTCCACAGGGCGGCGCCCAGGTAAGTCGCGGTGCCGGTGGCGGTGCTGGAAGAAGGGTCAGAGCTGGCGTCACGCTTGAGCTGGGCAAACAGGTTGCCGCTCCAGGCCTTGTCGCTGGTGTTGTCGATCAGGTAAGTGACCTTCAAATCGTACAAACCACGGGTGAAGCTGAAACGCTTGATGTAATTGACGCCGTCGAGGCTGAATTTCAGGTCGACGTTCAACTGGTTCTGGCCATCAGCCAGTTGATAACTCTTCTGCTCGGTCGAATAAATCGGACGACCGGTAGCACGAGCGTCCGGACCATTGGTGCCGGTCAGGCCACTTTGCGCCAGATAAGTACGTTCACCGCCGTTATCGAACAGCTGGAACGGAACATCCGGATGGTCTTGGCGACGTGGATAAAGCGGCAGCTTCAGCTGGGCAATATCGCCACCCTGCGGGTCGATCGCCAGGTCGAGCACATCCGTTTTAACGTGGATGAGGTCTTTGTTGGTGACAACTGGCGTTTCCAACGGGGCACTTGTCTCGCCATTCGCGCTGGGAACATCGGCACTCGCGGACGCATTGTTACCCAGCGGGGTGTCCGGAATAGCCGGCGCAGCCTGATTGGTAGCAACATTCTGAGTCGGCAGGGCAGCCTGGCCGTAGTCCTGGTTCCATTTCAGGACCATGACGTAGGACACGATTGCCAGGGCGACGATCAGGATCGTGCGTTTAATATCCATGATTACTCGGCCATCGAAGAAGAACGGGAGGTAGGGATAGGTGGAACCGGGTCATAACCACCGGCATTCCACGGATGACAGCGACCTAAACGACGAAAGGTCAGCCAGCCACCGCGCAGAAGACCATGGTTTTCTATGGCTTCTAACGCGTAGCAGGAACAACTGGGGTAGAAACGACAGTGGCTGGCCATCAGAGGACTAATGGCATAGCGATAAAACTGGATCGGAACGATTGCCAGTTTACGCATCAAGGCTGTCTACCCCTACAGTTTCGGTGCTGACTGCTGGTGCTGGTTTGTGGGTACGCGCCAGACGTTTCCAGAGCTTGCCGAAATGCTGAATCAATTCGGGGTTTTCTACATCCCCCAAGCCTTTGCGCGCGACGATAACAATATCCCACCCAACCAGAGTGTCCTGGTGGAGGCGAAACGATTCGCGCATCAGACGCTTGAGGCGATTGCGCTCAACGGAGAGCTTTACGCTCTTCTTGCCGATCACCAACCCGAGACGGGGGTGATCAAGATCGTTGTTACGCGCAAGGAGCAGGAGATTTTTCCCCGGAACCTTGCCGGTGGGGGAGTCAAAGACTGCCTTGAAGTGCCGGGGGGTTAGCAGACGCTTTTCCCGACTGAAGTCCTGACTCACCACCAGTACCGGATTATCAAACTGCCAGACGCGCACGACCTTTGGCGCGGCGACGCGACAGGACAGCACGGCCGTTCTTGGTAGCCATGCGAGCACGGAAGCCGTGAGTACGGGCGCGTTTGATGGTGCTTGGTTGGAAAGTACGTTTCATGGCGTTGTTACCTGGTTCGTCCACAACGGGCCGGAATGGCCCCCGTTTTAAGAGACCGGCGATTCTAGAGAAAGCAAGCCTCTAGGTCAATTTCCAACCAGCTTTTCCTTCAATTAGATATCTGGAGGCCACCTCGCCCTTTCCATCCGCCTGGCTTCCACGAGGAGTGACATAGATATAAAAATAAAGAAGGAAGTTATTTAAAGCTTTTCTGTAAAGCTTATAAAAGCTAGAGAGGCGTTCTTCTGTGGATAACTACGTTCAGGCCATATTCGACGTGGTGTACAGAGGATGACAACACAGGGGAGAAACGGTGCTCTGCCTGTGCTGCGCTGTCGGATAAGCTGTGGGTGGAATGGGTTGTTATCCACAGGTCAGTTACCCACAGACTTTTGCTCCTACTTGTGCAACGAGCTCAGGTACGGTTATCCACAGAGCTTATTCACAGACCGGCGGTCGCCTTTATTCCAGTTAAGGCGTTGATTTTGGGTGCCCTGTGAGCAACCTTCATGTGGATAAGTGGACGGCTGGCCGCTACAATGGCGGCTGTTTTTGCCTCACCGGCTTTCAACTTAGGGGATATCCGTGTCAGTGGAACTTTGGCAGCAGTGCGTGGAGCTTTTGCGCGATGAGCTGCCTGCCCAGCAATTCAACACCTGGATCCGTCCGCTACAGGTCGAAGCCGAAGGCGACGAGTTGCGTGTCTATGCGCCCAATCGTTTTGTTCTCGACTGGGTCAACGAAAAGTACCTTAGCCGCGTTCTCGAATTGCTCGACGAACATGGCAACGGCATCGCCCCCGTGCTTTCCTTATTAATAGGCAGCAAACGCAGCTCCGCCCCTCGCGCTGCCCCGAATGCGCCATTGGCTGCGGCTGCCTCGCAGTCCCAGGCTGCACCGGTTGCTGCAGCGCCTGCACCGACGCCCGCCAAATCATCTGCGCCTAAAAATGCACCGCAGAACGAAGAGCCGTCCCGTGACAGCTTCGATCCCATGGCCGGAGCCAGTTCTCAACAAGCTCCCGTTCGTGCCGAACAGCGCACCGTGCAGGTGGAGGGCGCGCTCAAGCACACCAGCTACCTGAACCGCACGTTTACCTTCGAGAATTTCGTCGAGGGCAAGTCCAACCAGTTGGCTCGTGCGGCCGCCTGGCAAGTGGCCGACAACCCCAAGCACGGTTACAACCCGCTCTTCCTTTATGGCGGCGTCGGCTTGGGTAAAACGCACTTGATGCACGCTGTGGGTAACCATCTGTTAAAGAAGAACCCGAATGCCAAGGTGGTCTACCTGCATTCGGAGCGCTTCGTGGCTGATATGGTCAAGGCCCTGCAACTCAACGCCATCAACGAGTTCAAGCGTTTCTACCGCTCCGTTGATGCGTTGCTGATCGATGACATTCAGTTCTTCGCGCGCAAGGAACGTTCTCAGGAAGAGTTTTTCCACACGTTCAACGCCCTGCTCGAAGGCGGGCAGCAGGTCATTCTCACCAGTGACCGTTATCCGAAAGAAATCGAAGGCCTCGAGGAGCGCTTGAAGTCGCGCTTCGGCTGGGGTTTGACGGTTGCCGTAGAGCCGCCCGAGCTGGAAACCCGCGTCGCGATCCTGATGAAAAAGGCCGACCAGGCCAAAGTCGACCTGCCCCACGACGCCGCGTTCTTTATTGCCCAACGTATTCGGTCAAACGTGCGTGAACTCGAAGGTGCGCTCAAGCGGGTCATCGCGCACTCCCACTTCATGGGGCGCGACATCACCATCGAGCTGATTCGCGAATCCCTGAAAGACTTGCTGGCGCTGCAGGACAAACTGGTGAGTGTGGATAACATCCAGCGCACCGTTGCCGAGTACTACAAGATCAAGATTTCCGATCTGCTGTCCAAGCGCCGTTCGCGCTCGGTCGCACGCCCGCGCCAGGTGGCCATGGCTCTCTCCAAAGAGTTGACCAACCACAGCCTGCCGGAAATCGGTGATGTGTTTGGTGGTCGCGACCACACCACGGTTTTGCACGCGTGTCGCAAGATCAACGAACTTAAGGAATCCGACGCGGATATTCGCGAGGACTACAAGAACCTGCTGCGTACACTGACTACCTGATGACACCAGCGCAGCTTATTAAGGCAAGGGACTAGACCATGCATTTCACCATTCAACGCGAAGCCCTGTTGAAACCCCTGCAACTGGTCGCAGGCGTCGTCGAGCGCCGACAGACCTTGCCGGTGCTTTCCAACGTACTACTGGTGGTCGAAGGCCAGCAGTTGTCCCTGACCGGTACCGACCTTGAAGTCGAGCTGGTTGGCCGTGTGCAGCTCGAAGAGCCCGCCGAACCTGGCGAGATCACCGTGCCGGCACGCAAGCTGATGGATATCTGCAAGAGCCTGCCGAACGACGCGCTGATCGACATCAAGGTTGATGAATCGAAACTGGTGGTCAAAGCCGGGCGCAGCCGTTTCACCCTGTCCACCTTGCCGGCCAACGATTTCCCGACGGTGGAAGAAGGCCCAGGTTCGCTGACCTGCAGCCTGGAGCAGAGCAAGCTGCGTCGCTTGATCGAGCGCACCAGCTTCGCCATGGCCCAGCAGGACGTGCGCTACTACCTTAATGGCATGCTGCTGGAAGTGTCCGAAGGGATCATCCGCGCGGTCGCCACTGACGGTCACCGCTTGGCGATGTGTTCGATGCGCGCCGATATCGGCCAGCCGGATCGTCACCAGGTCATCGTGCCGCGTAAAGGTATCCTCGAATTGGCGCGTTTGCTGACTGAGCCGGATGGCAACGTCAGCATCGTTCTGGGTCAACACCACATCCGCGCGACCACCGGCGAATTCACCTTCACCTCCAAGCTGGTCGACGGCAAGTTCCCCGACTACGAGCGCGTGTTGCCTAAAGGTGGCGACAAGCTGGTACTTGGCGATCGCCAGGCCTTGCGTGAAGCGTTCAGCCGTACCGCCATTCTGTCTAACGAGAAGTATCGAGGTATTCGTCTGCAACTGGCCAATGGTCAGCTGAAGATCCAGGCGAACAACCCGGAACAGGAAGAGGCGGAAGAAGAAGTCGGCGTCGACTACAACGGCGGCAACCTGGAGATCGGCTTCAACGTGAGCTACCTGCTGGACGTGCTGGGGGTGATGACCACCGAACAGGTTCGCCTGATTCTGTCGGACTCCAATAGCAGCGCACTGGTACAAGAATCCGATAACGACGACTCGGCTTATGTTGTTATGCCGATGCGTCTGTAATCATGCTCAGCAGAAGCTAGATGTCCCTCAGTCGTGTCTCGGTCACCGCGGTGCGCAATCTGCACCCGGTGACCTTCTCCCCTTCTCCTCGCATCAACATTCTTCATGGCGCCAATGGCAGTGGAAAAACCAGCGTGCTGGAAGCCATCCACCTGCTGGGGCTCGCCCGTTCCTTTCGCAGCGCTCGCTTGTTGCCGGTGATCCAATACGAGCAGTTGGCGTGCACGGTATTTGGCCAAGTTGAATTGGCTGAGGGTGGGCACAGCGCCCTGGGGATATCCCGTGATCGCAGTGGGGAGTTTCAGATTCGCATCGATGGGCAGAATGCGCGCAGCGCAGCGCAGTTGGCGGAAATCCTGCCGTTGCAGTTGATCAACCCCGACAGTTTCCGCTTGTTGGAAGGTGCACCAAAAATTCGCCGGCAATTCCTCGATTGGGGAGTGTTCCACGTGGAACCCCGTTTCATGGCCACGTGGCAGCGCTTGCAGAAGGCCCTGCGGCAGCGGAACTCATGGCTGCGGCATGGTACACTTGACGCCGCTTCACAAGCGGCCTGGGACCGGGAGCTGTGCCTGGCCAGCGACGAAATAGATGAATACCGCCGTGCCTATATCAAAGCCTTGAAACCAGTCTTTGAGCAGACCTTGAGCGAGCTGTTGGACCTCGAGGGGCTGACGCTGAGTTATTACCGTGGTTGGGACAAGGAACGCGAGCTGAGTGCAGTGCTTGCGACCTCCCTGCAGCGTGACCAGCAGATTGGCCACACCCAGGCCGGACCCCAACGTGCTGATTTGCGTCTTAGATTAGGCGCTCACAATGCTGCGGATATTCTGTCCCGCGGCCAGCAGAAGTTGGTGGTGTGTGCATTGCGTATCGCGCAGGGGCACCTGGTCAGCCAGGCCCGACGCGGTCAGTGTATTTATCTGGTGGATGACTTGCCGTCCGAACTCGACGAGCAACACCGCCGCGCGTTATGCCGCTTATTGGAAGACTTACGCTGCCAAGTGTTTATCACCTGTGTAGACCACGAATTATTGAGGGAAGGCTGGCAGACGGAAACGCCAGTCGCTTTGTTCCACGTGGAACAAGGCCGTATCACCCAGACCCACGACCATCGGGAGTGAAGGCATGAGCGAAGAAAACACGTACGACTCGACCAGCATTAAAGTGCTGAAAGGTTTGGATGCCGTACGCAAACGTCCCGGTATGTACATTGGCGACACCGATGATGGTAGCGGTCTGCACCACATGGTGTTCGAGGTGGTCGATAACTCCATCGACGAAGCTCTGGCCGGTCACTGCGACGACATCAGCATCATCATCCACCCGGACGAATCCATTACCGTGCGCGACAACGGCCGCGGTATTCCGGTAGATGTGCATAAAGAAGAAGGCGTCTCGGCGGCAGAGGTCATCATGACCGTGCTCCACGCCGGCGGTAAGTTCGACGACAACTCCTACAAAGTATCCGGTGGCTTGCACGGTGTAGGTGTGTCGGTAGTGAACGCGCTGTCCGAAGAGCTGGTGCTCACCGTACGCCGCAGCGGCAAGATCTGGGAACAGACTTACGTCCACGGCGTGCCACAGGAACCGATGAAAATCGTCGGTGACAGTGAAACCACAGGCACCCAGATCCACTTCAAGCCTTCGGCTGAAACCTTCAAGAACATCCACTTCAGCTGGGACATCCTGGCCAAGCGGATTCGCGAACTGTCGTTCCTCAACTCCGGTGTCGGCATCATCCTCAAGGATGAGCGCAGCGCCAAGGAAGAGTTGTTCAAGTACGAAGGCGGCCTGCGTGCGTTCGTTGAATACCTGAACACCAACAAGACTGCGGTCAACCAGGTGTTCCACTTCAACATCCAGCGTGAAGACGGCATCGGCGTTGAAATCGCCCTGCAGTGGAACGACAGCTTCAACGAGAACCTGTTGTGCTTTACCAACAACATTCCGCAGCGCGATGGCGGTACGCACCTGGTGGGTTTCCGTTCCGCGCTCACGCGTAACCTCAATACCTACATCGAAGCGGAAGGCTTGGCGAAGAAGCACAAAGTCGCCACCACCGGTGATGATGCCCGTGAAGGCCTGACGGCGATCATCTCGGTAAAAGTGCCGGATCCGAAGTTCAGCTCCCAGACCAAAGACAAGCTGGTGTCTTCCGAAGTGAAGACCGCTGTGGAACAGGAGATGGGCAAGTACTTCTCCGACTTCCTGCTGGAGAACCCGAACGAAGCCAAGCTGGTTGTCGGCAAGATGATCGACGCCGCGCGTGCCCGTGAAGCGGCGCGTAAAGCCCGTGAAATGACCCGTCGCAAAGGCGCGCTGGACATCGCCGGTCTGCCGGGCAAGTTGGCTGACTGTCAGGAGAAGGACCCTGCCCTCTCCGAACTGTACCTGGTGGAAGGTGACTCTGCTGGCGGTTCCGCCAAGCAGGGTCGTAACCGTCGCACCCAGGCCATCCTGCCGTTGAAGGGCAAGATCCTCAACGTCGAGAAAGCGCGCTTCGACAAGATGATTTCCTCCCAGGAAGTCGGCACCTTGATCACCGCTCTGGGCTGCGGCATCGGCCGTGACGAGTACAACATCGACAAGCTGCGCTACCACAACATCATCATCATGACCGATGCTGACGTCGACGGTTCGCACATCCGTACCCTGCTGCTGACCTTCTTCTTCCGTCAGTTGCCAGAACTGATCGAGCGCGGCTACATCTACATTGCCCAGCCGCCGTTGTACAAAGTGAAAAAAGGCAAGCAAGAGCAATACATCAAAGACGACGACGCCATGGAAGAGTACATGACGCAGTCGGCCCTGGAAGATGCGAGCCTGCACTTGAACGACGAAGCCCCAGGTATCTCCGGGGAGGCGCTGGAGCGCCTGGTCAATGACTTCCGCATGGTGATGAAGACGCTCAAGCGCTTGTCGCGCCTGTACCCTCAGGAGCTGACCGAGCACTTCATCTACCTGCCGGCCATCACCCTGGAACAGTTGGGCGATCATGCACACATGCAGGATTGGCTGGCCCAGTACGAAGTGCGTCTGCGCACGGTGGAGAAGTCTGGCCTGGTGTATAAAGCCAGCCTGCGCGAAGACCGTGAACGTAACGTATGGCTGCCGGAGATCGAATTGATCTCCCACGGTTTGTCGAACTACGTCACCTTCAACCGCGACTTCTTCGGCAGCAATGACTATAAGACGGTCGTCACCCTCGGCGCGCAACTGAGCACCCTGTTGGACGACGGCGCTTATATTCAGCGTGGCGAACGCAAGAAGCAGGTCAAGGAGTTCAAGGAAGCCCTGGACTGGTTGATGGCTGAAAGCACCAAGCGTCACACCATCCAGCGCTACAAAGGTCTGGGCGAAATGAACCCGGATCAGCTGTGGGAAACCACCATGGACCCGGCTCAGCGCCGCATGCTGCGCGTGACCATCGAAGACGCCATTGGCGCCGACCAGATCTTCAACACCCTGATGGGTGATGCGGTCGAGCCTCGTCGTGACTTCATTGAGAGCAATGCGCTGGCCGTGTCCAACCTGGATTTCTGATCAGGTAGGTTCACAGAATAGTTGCGACGTTTCACAAAGAAATGGTTCGACCAGCCCCTGGGGTTAGGTAGTCATTTCAGAAGAAAGCCCGCTGATAGCGGGCTTTTTTTTGCTCATAAAACAGTGGGATGCGCGATGTGACGTTGCCACAGGGGAGTGAATCTCGCCATGTCCATTACTGCGCTCGGTGCACGTAGGCGGTTGCGTGACCATCCAGATAATGGCCGTCATCATCGATTAGCGTGTAGTTGACGGGCACGCTGGCCCTCGCGTCATCGGTGAAATGGCCCAGTGGGTAGGTTTTCTCGCTCAAAGGCGGGGTCATCATGTCGAGTGCCTTTGCCACAGGATATTCATGTCCTGTGGCGCTCACGCGTAAAGAAGAAAACGATGCGTGATAGGGGCTTGGGTTATGGCATACCAGCACCCAGGCACCGGCCTGCTGTTCAATCCGAAACGTCAGGCTACTCGCCATGCTTTCCGGTTGGCTGGGCAGGTGAGCGGGACGGTAGAAAATTTTCATTTGGGTGTTCATCGCTACGGCAATGCGCGTAGGCAGCGCCGGCGCATCGGTCTTAGCCGGCGGGATTTCGTACAGGTTCAGCCAGCTCACCGACTCGCGGTCCTTGGGCAACGCGCTGCCGTCGTAAACAATGCGCAGGCCCTGCAACGCTTGAGGTTGCAGACGAAATACCGAGGGCAGCGCGATCATCGCCGAGGTTGAGTTTTCCGGCGCACGGTTGCCTTCGCCGTCGTCGATCCAGGTTTGCACCACCACCGGATACGGGTTGGTATTGGCGAGCATCAACGAGCGTTGGGTCTGGCCCTCATGGAAAATCAACCGGGTCTGCTCGGGCATCACGCCGGCATGCGAAATGGAGGACGCGCTCATCGCAAAGCATGCCCACACCAGCACTGCGTAGAACATCAACTTGATCATTGCACCTTCACCAAGACGTAAGCGGTGGCGTTCACCCTGCCCGGCTTGGCCGTTGCGCCTGGCAAAGTACTGAGGGTCGCGGTGATCGTCTGCAGGTAGCTGGTGTAGCCGGACGTATTGCTGCCGGCATTGCTGGCGCCCGCCAGCACCGGGTACCAGCCACCGGTGGCGCCCGTGCCGGTGCCTGACCATCCGAGGAAATTCATCGCGTTGCCGTTGCTGGCGTTGCGCAAGCTGATCCCCACCCCGGTCGCGACCGAAGGGTCGGTGCCGTAGCCGTTGGATACCAGGTAGGTAACCCCGCCGCCACCCGTCAACAGTCCCAGCGACTGGGCCTGGGTATACGCGCTGTAGGCCACTTGAATACCCAATGCAGTCTGGTTGTTGGCAGTGCCGGAGCTTGCGGTGTTGCTGCATTCCAGGCCGATAGTGAAGTCACTGCTGCGCGTCATGCCCTGGTTCAGTTCAGTTGCGGTGATCGGCAAGAAACTCACCACCGGCGTGACGTTGCGGGCCACGCAGGTGGCGGTGTAGCTGATCGAAGACGCGGAGCGCATGCCAAATGCGATGCCGTTGGCCGCGCCCCAGAAGTTGTAGTGGTTATTGGAGTCCGAGCCAATGGGGTCCGAGGCGATGCCGCCGCCGCGAAACTGCACATAGCCATTGGGTTGGGTACACGTGTAGCTGTAGGTGCCGCTGCCACTGGAGGCCGCCTGGCCGCCGCAATAGTTGCTTCCCGAGCCCGACGCAGGCGGCAGGCTGGACACGCGAGCCAGGTCGCCCTGGATCATGCTCAAGTGTTTGGCTTTGATCTGGATCTTGCTGCCGACCGTGTCGTACTGGGTAATTTTGGCGTCCTGCCAATAGCGTGTGAACACCTTGCCGGAGTTCAGGTGCGTCAGTTTGATCCCGACATAGGGGAACCAAGTGGCGTAGTAACCGGGCAGCCCATCGTTGACCGAAGCCCCTGAACCGTTGCCGATTTCCCAGTAGCCGCCCACCCGGTCGTCACCGTTGGTGGCGAACACCTCGTAAATACTGTCAGCGTCACTCACATCGCACTCCCACAGCACTGTCTCGCTCGTGAGCCCGGGTGCCGTTGCGGGAGAGATCACCACCGAACCCAGCTGCGTGCCGACCGGTTGCAGGTAGGTTGACGTGAGGTTGACCCGGCCAAAGGTCAGTTGCGCCGAGTTGCCGTCGTAGACCTGACTGCCGTTGTAGACGCGTCTGCAGGTTGCCTCGGCGTTTGCGCCCAGCGTGGCGCCGAGAACTAGAAGCACAGTGAACAGTGTGCGAGCAAGAGTCATGGGGAGCTCCGATTTCAAAGAGGTTCAGGGGCGACGGCAATCGCTGTTGAGTTTGATCAGGGCTTGACTGACATCCTGTCGCGCCAGGTCGAACTGCATCCGGCACTGTTCGTCTGCGCCCTCGCCCCAACGCACGGTCAGGCGGCCCTTGAGTTTTTCGGTGCGCAGGTACGCCTGGCTGCCTTGGCCAACCATGCCGATCACGCTGCCGTTTTCGTCCAGTACATCGGCGCCCATGGGCACAGCCTCACCGCCTGGGCGCACGGCCTTGACCAGAATGGCGTTGCCGACACGGGTCCTGAACTCAACCTTCACAGCAGCGCCGGCGTACGGTGCGACGCGGCGCTGGCCGTCATCCAGTTCGGCTTTTTCGCTCATACCCTCGGGGTTGATGGCCACGGTGTTGTAGCGGTAAGGGGTTAGCGACGGCACCAGCGCGTAGCCGTCGCTGTCGATGGTTGCACCCATGCCGTTCATGACTTTTGCCCCGCTGGCGCCTTTGGCTTCGATCAAGGCAAAGGTATCGCCCAGGTACGGCCCGAAAGTCACCCCGCCGCCGTGCACGGCCAGGGCCCCGCGCGCGCTGCCGGAGGCTTGCCAATAATCCTGCCCCTTGGACGCGCTGGCGCTGATCGAGGTGTTGGGCAGGTATTTTTGAACGTTGGCGCTCCACACGTTCTGCTTTTGATCGGCATCGCGGGACACGTCCACGCTGTAGCTCAAGGTCTGGTCGGCGCCCTGCGTGCCTGATAGCGAGGTCTGGTAAAGGTCGCCTGACCTGGAACTATGCGTCACGGAGCTGCTCAGCGACGGCACGTTCGCACGGGCCGGGCTGCCCAGCGGGAACGACACCGAGAGCAGAGTGACGGTCTCCTGGGTACCGGCGGTGCGCGTGGTGCCCACGCCATTGTTTGCCACAGCGTTGCCCAATTGATCGTTGTAGTTACCGCTGCGCCGGTTCAGGTAGCTGCCGGTGCTCTGGCGCGACACCGAGAGGTTGACGCTGACGTTGTTGCGCAAGGTGTTGGCCCAGCCAAATTGAAGCTGCGTGTCGCGTTCGCGGCCACTGCGATAGTCCTGGGTCGAACCGGATAAAAACACGCTGCCGTATTCTTTGAGGTTTTGATTGATCGACACCTCGAAGCGCGAGCGTTGCATGTAGCTCGTCGACTCCCAGGTCTGGTTGTTGCGCAGCGACTCGCGCACACCCAGCACGTCGCCGAGGTCGCGATAGCCTTCGGTGGAATAGCGGTAGCCGGCAATCGACAAGGTGGTGTTGGTCGGCTGGAACGTGCGGCTGTAAGACAGGCGCGCCATCCAGCCATCGAGCTTGCCTTCGTTCGGCAGGCTGGCGCGCGAGTAGGTGGTGTCCAGCCCGAACGCGCCGAGGCTGCTGGCGTAGACGCCGCCCAGCACCATCGCCTGGTAGCCCTCGGCGAGGCGCAAGCCGCTGTTGGCGGTCACGCTGTTGGTCAGCCCGCGCTGGTAGGTCATCTCGCTGAACGGGTCGTGGTCGCCCAAGTCACGGCTGCGGCCCAGCGCCATGCTGTAGCGCGAAAGGCCGGGACGCAGCGATTCAGGCACCGCCGAAAACGGTACGGTAAAACGACTGACGCTGCCGTCGGCCTCGACCACCGAAACGTCAAGGTCGCCGTTGTAGCTGGTGGAATAGAGGTCGCTGATCTCGAAAGGACCGGGCGCGACGGTGGTCTGGTAAATGTCATTGCCGTTCTGGCGCACGATGACCTGCGCGTTGGTCTTGGCAATCCCGCGGACCGTCGGCGCATAACCGCGCACAGACTCCGGCAGCATGCGGTCGTCGGAGGCGATCTCCACCCCGGTGTAGCTCATGCCGGAAAAGAACCGACCCGAGGTAAACCCCTGGCCTGCGGTCATTTCGCCTTGCAGCCCGGGCAGCGCACGTTGGACGTAAGTGCGCGTGGTGTTCCAGTGACTGCCGTTGTCGGTGTCGTAACGCAAGTTGCCTTGTTGGCGCAGGCGCCACAGCCCCACGTTCAAGCCGCTGTTGAGGGCCAGGTAACTGGAGTCGGAACTGCCGCTGAAGTTGCCGGTGCGCGTGACGTGGTACTGGCTGGCGCTGTAGTTGACGAAGCCGATGGTGTCGCCGCCGTCGAGGTTCTGCGGAGCAACGTAGCCCCGTGGTGTTTTCTGCATCAGGCTCTGCGGCACCTTCAAGTCCAAGCGCATGCGCCCAAAATCGAAGGCGGTCGATGCGCCCTCGACGGCATTGCCGAGCACCAGGCACTGCGCGGTCGCTGGCGACTGGATGGCGCTTTTCAGTACGCCGCCGCTTTCCAGCAGCACGACGGGCAGACAGGGCTGAACATCGCCTGCGCCTTGGTCGGCGAAGCGCAGGTCGACGCGGTCGATAAAGCGGCCGTTGATAAACAAGTCCACCCGGTATTGGCCTGGCTCGATGGCGTTGACCTTGTTGAAGCGTGCCAGCGAACCGCCGCCGAACAGCATGTTGTCGTCGAACACATAGGCGTCGCCGGGCGTGGCCGTAGCGCTTTGCGCAAGGGCAATACCCGGGCTGACCAGGCTGAGCGCGCCAAGCAGGCTTGAGTGAACGAAACCGCGCAACCAGGGGTGGTGTGCGCGTGCACAATCCAGTTTGAATGTTGATACGCGACGAGTAGGCATGACGAATACTCCGGGCGGATCAGAGAAGCGGCAGATCAGTGACGACATCCGCACCGAAGTCGTTGACCAGGGTCAGGCGCACGGTGTCTCCCGCTGCGGCGGAGGCGCCGGCGGGCAGTGGCCAGTTGGCGTGGCTCAACGGCGCGACCATCGACGCCTGGGACAGCGTGTAGGCCTTGCCGTGGCTGACCACATCGGCACGGCGCACGGTGGCGAAATAGCCGCTGTCATTGCTGGCGATCACCGCCCTGCCCTGCAGCTTGAAATGCAGCGACTGGCTCAGCGCGTCGGGGCTGCCGGCCAGCCCTTGCGGGCGGTAGAACAGCTTCATGCGGCTACTGACACTGAGCAGCAATTTGTTGGCTTGCAGTTCGCTGGTCTTGATGGCCGGCATCTGCATGAAATTGAGGTAGAACAGCGATTCGCGGTCTTTTGGCAGGTCGCTGCCGGTAAACACCAGGCGCACCACCTGGCCGGCATTGGGGTTCATGCGAAACACTTGCGGGCTGGCAATGAACGGGGCATCGGCAGTCTGGGCCGTGAGGTTCGGGTTACCCGTGTCGAGCCACATTTGGACCAGGTAGGGATGGGTATCCTGATTGGTCAGTTGCACCACTTTTTCCTGAGCTTGAGCCGGGTAGATAACGCGGGTTCCGGTCATTACGACGCTGGCGTGCGCGCAAGAGGTCATGGCTGTGCCGAGCGTCAGCGCCAGGGCCAGGGTGGTTTTCTTCAGGCGAGTCATGGTGTTCTCCGTGCAGCAGGCGCAGAGCGAATAAAGAGTTGGGGGGTGTGGATAAACCTGCCGGGCACGCGGCCCGGCAGATGCCTGGCCTTACAGGTAATCCAGGGCGTATTGAGCGGTGGCCGATACGGTACCGGCGGTGGCAGCACCGGCTTCGCTGATGTAGCGAACGGCGAAATCGTGGCTGGCGCTGGTGGCGCCGGAGTTCAGGGTCAGGCCCGAAACCGAGGTAATCCCGTTGAGTACCACAACAGAACCGCCAGCGGCGTTCA
Organism: Pseudomonas sp. Wu6; assembly: GCF_019891515.1. Lineage (NCBI taxonomy): Bacteria > Pseudomonadati > Pseudomonadota > Gammaproteobacteria > Pseudomonadales > Pseudomonadaceae > Pseudomonas > Pseudomonas sp. Wu6. Next base: position 65,312 of record NZ_JAFLXH010000008.1, read on the forward strand.
GGAGTTGTACTTGCACGTTGGAGGCTGTGCCGGCGTTGGCCAGGTTGCCTGCGCTGGTCACGTTGTTACCGAGGAACGCGGTTTTGATGGCCAGGTTCGAAGTCGGTGCGGTGCAGCCGCTCACGCTGATGGTGAACGGCGTTTCGCCCGCTGTGCTACCCACGGCGGTCAGGGCGGCTGCGCTGACGGTAGGCATCAGGATCACCGGGTTCGCAGCGTTGCCATTAACCGATACGGCGCAGGTTTGATCCGATACCTGGCCAGTGAACGTGATGGTGTTCTGGCCCGCGGCGAAGGTCAGGGCGGGCGCGGCGGTCATCGCCAGGATCAAGGCAATACGCTTCATGGTGGAACTCCTCATTAACGGTGATTAGGACAATGCATGGAGGCTGTCCGGTTCGCCGACGGGCGTAACGGTGCTTTTCCAGGCGCCGCAATCTTAGGGAGAGCAAGTGCGGGGTTTAATCAGGCGATTCTTAAAAGTCACGCCGGGGGGAGCGCCGACAGCACCGTCTGCGACTTTGAGGATCGTCTTATTCCGAGGGCCAGGGCCTTGGCTTAACGTTCCCTGATGAAACTACGCCAAGCCTTACCTCCGCTCGACACGTCGCTCTCCACCCCCGCGGCGGCGAGAAAGCTACTGCGCCTGTTGTTCATCGCTCTGGTGCTGGGGTTCTACGCTGGCGTCTACAGCTACGTGAGCGCCACCTTGAGCCAGGAAATATCCCTGCGGCGCAGCTACATGAATGCGGCAATCGCCAACGCGCAAAGCTTTTTTGTCAGCCGCCAGACGCTGCTCGATACGCTGCGACTGGCGGCCGTGCGCAGCACCACGGCGCCGGTCGCCAGTGCCAATGTGGTCGCCGGCGAAGAGGTGCACATCGGCCTGGGTTCGGACAAACAGGCCTGGAGCCTCTGGCTGACGCGCCGCATGACCGACCACCTGCGGCTCAACAAAGTGAACCTGCTGTACGTCGCGACCGGCGACCGGGCTGAGGTCCTGCGCCTGAATCCTGCGCGCGAACCGGTCCAACTGATTGCTCCACATTTGCTGGAACGGCTCAACGCACAAGACGACAGCAGTGTTGACGAGCTGTGGCTCACCGACCCTGAGCGCGATGATTCGCCGCTGTACATCTTCACCCGGCTGGATGACCGCAGCCCGCAGTCGGGGTGGCTGGGCCTGGAAGTCGAGTCGCCCGACCTGCTGAGCGCCCTGCACAACGAAAACGCCGGCCAGTTCATCCTGCTCGATGCCCGCGGCGAGCTGATTTTTGACAGTGCGCAAGGCCAGTCACTGCGCCAGGAATTGGCCCAACTACCGGCGCCCCAGTCGTTCGGCCTGGTGGGCGGCCACTGGTTGCCGGATCATCTGGCGATTCGTAAACAGCTGGGCTTTTCCAACTGGCAAATCGTCTACGCCCTCGACATGCAAGCGCTGTTCTCCGCGCTGATATCCCCCGTGCTGACCAGCCTGGCGCTGTGCTTGCTCTTTACCTGGCTGATGATCTGGCTGATGCGGCGCATTGATCAGCGCCTGATCATTCCGGCCAGCAACCGTATTGAAGCGCTGGTGGAAAGCGAGGCGTTCAGCCGAGCGGTCATCCGCATCGCACCGGTTGCGCTGTGCGTGCTGCGTCGCCAGAACGGCGAGGTGGTGCTTGATAATCCGCTGTATACGCAGTGGATCGGCCACAGCCAGGAACGCGAGCAACGCAGTGCAGACTGGATTCGTCGCGGCTTTGATGATGCCGAACACAACACCTTCGACGAGCTGCAATTGGCCGACGGTCGACACCTGTATCTGAGCTTCGCGCGCACTCGCTACAAGCGCGAGGATGTGTTGATTTGCGCGTTCAGCGATATCAGCGCACGCAAGCAGGTGGAAGTGGCGCTCGACCACGCACGGCGTATGGCTGACGCGGCCAACGAGGCCAAGACCCTGTTCCTGGCGACCATGAGCCATGAAATCCGCACGCCGTTGTACGGCGTGCTGGGCACCCTGGAATTGTTGGCACGCACCGAGTTGAGCGATCAGCAAAGAAGTTATCTGCAGGCCATCGAGGGCTCTTCTGCCAACCTGTTGCAGTTGATCAGCGACGTGCTGGATGTGTCGCGTATCGAGGCGGGTCAGTTGCAACTGGAGTGCAACCGCTTCTCACCTCTGGAGCTGATCGAGGAAGTGATTCACGGCTATGCCGCCGCCGCTCACCGCAAGGGCCTGCAGTTGTTTGCCTGTGTCGATCCGCAACTGCCGGATTGGCTCAATGGCGACGTCAGCCGCCTGCGGCAGATCCTCAGTAACCTGCTCAACAATGCGCTGAAATTCACCGACAGTGGGCGAATCATCCTGCGCGTCAAACTCGACAGCCGCGACGGTGAGCGCGTGATGTTGCACTGGCAAGTCTCTGACACTGGCAAAGGCATCTCCCACGAAGACCAGCAACACCTGTTTGAGCCTTTTTATCAGGCCGATGGTAATACTCACGTGGTCGCCGGCACCGGCTTGGGCCTGTCCATCTGCAAGCGCTTGATGCACCTGATGAACGGCAGCATGCGAGTGGTGAGCGAGCCGGGCCTGGGCAGCAGCTTTACCTTGCACCTGCCCCTTGAGCAGTTGTCTGCACTGGAGCCCTCGGCGGGCGCTGACGAACTGTTGCCGGAGCTGGTCTGCGTGGTCTCGCCGATACGTGAGCTGGCCGAGAGCATCTGCGGCTGGTTGTGCCGCTGGGGTGCGCGCGCCCAGGTGGGGTTGCCCAAGGCTTATGACACCACCGAGGGCGCGGTGCTGGTTGAACTGCATCCCGGCCGACTGGGCGAGACCCTGGCTGCACACTGGCAAGGCCCGCGGGTGCTGGCGATCGGTGACTTGCACGATGAGGCATTGAGCAATCCGGTCGGCGTGGTCAGTTTCAATAGCCTCAAAGCCCTGCGCAAGGCCGTCGGCGCTGCTCAAGGGCAACTCATGCGCGGCGCGGCGGCACCGGCGCAAAGCTATCCGGTATTCAACCTGGGCATCCATGTGCTGGTGGCCGAAGACAACGTCATCAACCAGCTGATTCTGCGCGATCAACTCGAAGAGCTCGGCTGCACAGTCGAACTGGCCGGTGATGGGCTGACGGCGCTGGAGATGTGGCGCCAGTCGACGTTCGACCTGATCCTCACTGACATCAATATGCCGCGCATGAACGGTTACGAACTGACCGCCACATTGCGCAGCCTCGACTGCCACTTGCCGATCATCGGCGCCACCGCGAACGCAATGAGCGAAGAAGGCGAGCGGTGCCTGCAGGCCGGCATGAACCGCTGCCTGGTCAAGCCGTTTGCCTTGCGCACGCTGTACACCTGCCTGGAACCTTACCAAAGGAGTGGCAATTGAAACCCTATCGGGTGCTGATTGTTGAAGACCACCCGTTTCAGCATGAATTTTTGCGCAACCTGTTCGGTACCTTGGGTGGGTTCCAGGCGGAGGCCGTGTGGGATGGCGCTACGGCGCTGCAGCGCCTGAATGCGCAGCCCTACGACCTGGTAGTGACGGACTTGTTCATGCCCGTGATGGACGGTGTGCAACTGATCCAGAGCATCGCCAGGCTCGACAACGCGCCGGCCCTGGCGCTGATGAGCGTGGCCTCGCGGCGCATGTTAGTGAGTGCCGGGCTGGTGGCGAAGAACCTGAGCCTGGAGGTGCTCGGGCTGATTTCAAAGCCGGTGGAGGCGTGCGATATCCTGCGCCTGCGCGCGTGCCTCGATAAGCGCCGCAGCGACCTGGATGTCGCCCGCAACCATCCGCTGCAGCCGGCGCGCCAGTGCCTGTTGGCCGCCATGCAGAGTGGAGAAATACAGGCGTGGTTCCAACCGAAAAAATCCCTGCGTGACGGCAGGGTGTGCAGCGCCGAAGCGCTGGTGCGTTGGCGACACCCGCAGCAGGGGACGTTGCTGCCCAGGGATTTTCTGCCGTCTCTGCAATGCTTCGGGCTGGAGGAAGCATTGCTGTGGCTGATGCTGGAGCAGACCATCGAAGCCCAGGCGTTCTGGCGGCGCCGGGGCTGCGAAGTGCCGGTATCCATCAACCTGCCGACCCACTTGCTCGACAGCCATGACCTTGCCGATCGCCTGCATGACCGCGTGCTGGCATTGGGCGCCGAACCCGCCTCGATCGGCTTCGAACTGCTGGAGACATCTACCACCGAGTCGCTCAGCGATTATTACGCCGGCGCCTGCCGCTTGCGCATGAAAGGCTTCGGGCTGGCGCAGGATGACTTCGGCAAAGGCCTGAGCTCCTATTTCAACCTGGTGTCTACGCCCTTCAGCGAACTGAAGATCGACCGCTCGCTGGTTCACGGTTGTGTCGACAACGACAGCCTCGCCACCGCGCTACAGAGCATTGTCGAGCTGAGCCGCAAGCTGGGCCTGATCGTCACCGCAGAAGGTGTGGAAACCAAAGACGAGCTAGAGTTCTTGCGCAAGATCCAGTGTGATCAGGCGCAGGGCTTTTTGATTTGTGCGGCGGTCTCGCCTGAAAGATTTCTGGAATTGCTGCGTGAAGATGGCTTTAAGCCAGCACTAAATTGAAGCCAAATTGTCTACCTGTAGCGCGCCATGGAATGGCAACAGTGGCGGAGAAACTCCCCGCCGCCTCATTCCTGCACCCGGGGCGTCGGTGATGAAAAATGCAAGCCTGAAGTTCGGCGTCTTCGCCTTGAGCTCTCAACGAATCAACAAGCTATTGCTGGTACTCGCCGGTCTTACCGTGCTGCTGGTCAGCATGTGCTACTGGGCGGTCGAACGGGTATTGGACGAAGAGCGGATCAAGGTCGACTTTCATTTTTCGGGCCTGATCGAAAGCATCCACGAGTACGACACGTTTTTGCGCAGCGTCGCCAGTGCGTATGACCGCAGCAACCAGAACACCCTGACCGACATCCGGCCCGTTTCCCGTGTCGAGATCCTGCAGAAAGGCCAGGAGCGCGTGTTCCAGAACCACGGCCTGGCCCTGTCCCAGCCGTTTACCCTGAGCGAGCGCAAGCATTACGACCTGCAGCAGTTGCAGGGCGGTTATTCGCTGGGCGTGCAACTGACCGATTACTACAGCGCATTCTGGGCCAGCTCGTTCTATTCGGCGCCGCAGATATTCCTGTTTTCGCCGACCGACCAGTTCAACATCGCGATTCCGGGCGTCGATGGCACGCGCAAGGCATCGGTGTTGCTCAAGAGCAACTTCTTTGACGTGACGTCGCGCCTCCACCAAGGGCTCCTCCCCCGTCACGAACAACTCAACAACCGGCGTGTGAGCTGGATGCGCGCACCCCCAGGGCTGTTGCAGGGTTCCGAAACGATTGTGGCGTTTATCGGCCTGGACATTAATCCGTTGGTCATGCCCGAACACAGGGATGACGGCCTGCTGACGGTCGCGGCGTTGTTGGACGCCGGGCAGATCAACGACCTGGACCGCTTGCTGATACGCCCGATCGACCACCGCGTCACGCTGATCTCGCCGGCAGGCGAAATATTGCTGGGTGATGCCAAGGATTCAGCGTCACTGCCGGTGGGCATGAGTCTGGGCGCCGAAGGTTTGCGCTTCAAGGTGGTGTCCACCGGCAAGGATCAATGGGTGGGTTTGTACACCATCAGCTATGAAAACTTCTTTCGCTTCGCCAAGTGGTCATTGCTGGGCACAGCGGCGGCGTTTCTGCTCGCGGTGTTCCTGGGTTGGCGGATCAACCGCTGGTACCGCGCTGGCATCGTCGAGCCGGCGTTACGCGCCACACGCTTGCTGACCGAAAGCGAGGAATTCAACCGCGCCATGCTGCAGAGCGCGCCGGTGGGGTTTTGCGTGGTGCAGCGCAACAACAGCAAGGTGTTGCTGGAAAACCAGCGCGCCCAGGAATGGCAAGGAACCGCAGAGCTGATCGGCCTGCTCAACCGCGACTATCGCAACGAAGACCCGCGTGAGATGCAAATCGAGGTGGCCGGGCGGCATTTGCTGGTGTCGTTCAGGTTCAGTCGCTATCAGGACGAAGACGTGGTGCTCTGCGGGTTCAACGATATCACTCGGCATGTCGACGATGCGCAGTTGCTGGAGCAGGCCAAGCGTTCCGCCGACGAGGCGAGTGCGGCCAAGACGCTGTTCCTGGCGACCATGAGCCATGAAATCCGCACGCCGCTGTACGGCGTGCTGGGCAACCTGGAGTTGTTGGGGCTGACCCCGCTCGACGCCCGCCAGCAAGACTACCTGCAGACCATCGAGCGCTCCTCGGCGGTGTTGTTTCAGTTGATCAGCGATGTGCTGGACGTGTCGAAAATCGAGTCCGGGCAGATGGCGCTGGAAACCGTGGCGTTCTGCCCGCTGGACATCTTCGAAGATGCGGTCAACAGCTACGCGGCGGCCGCGCTCAACAAAGGCTTGCAGGTCTTCGCCTGTGTGGACGCGAACGTGCCGGCGCTGATGAGCGGCGACCCTGGGCGCATTCGGCAGATCCTCAATAACTTGCTCAGTAATGCGATCAAGTTCACCGACTCCGGACGGGTAATCGTGCGCCTCAAGGTGACGGACCTGGAGCCGGATCATGCAACGTTGCAATGGCAGGTGTCCGACACCGGCACCGGCATCAGCGAAAAGCAACTGGGGCAATTGTTCAAGCCGTTCTCGCAACTGGCTGGCAGCCAGCAGGCGGGCGGAGCGGGTCTTGGTTTGTCGATCTGCTCACGCTTGAGCGAGCTGATGGGCGCGCAATTGCGGGTGGTCAGCGAGCCGGGGCTGGGCAGCAGTTTCTCTCTGTATCAGCGCTTGCCCATCGTCCCCGGCCCATTGCCGGAGTGTGCGGCCATCGAGCTGCAAGGGTTGGCGGTTTACGTACGGGCACCGTTCAAGGAGCTTGAGCAATCGCTGATCGACTGGCTTAACCGTTGGGGCGCTCGCGCGCTCGCACTGCCGTCGGGTTACGAGGGTGATGAAAATGAATTGCTGCTGGACAGCGTGACCGGGCCCGGCCAGCAAGCGGTTTGGAAGGGCCGACACATTACCGCCACCGAACTCGGCGCACCGTATGCCCACGCGTTGGCGCAGAGCTGGACGGTCAACGCCTACGACATACGCGGCATTGCCCGTACGCTGTCGCAAGCGCGCCCGGGCAGCGTCAAGCCGTACGGAGCAACCGAAACCGCCATCGCCCAGCCTGTGGGGCTAAGAGTGTTGGTGGCTGAAGACAACCCGATCAACCGCGCCATTTTGCAGGAACAACTGGAAGCACTGGGCGCCGCCGTCGTTGTCGCTGAAGACGGTGAAGACGCGCTGCAACGCTGGTCGCCTGGCGCCTTTGACCTGATCATCACCGACATCAACATGCCACGGCTCGACGGCTATGGCCTGACCCGAGCCCTGCGCGAACGCGACGGGCAAATGCCGATTATTGGCGTCACCGCTAATGCCCTGCGCGAAGAAGGCGAGCAGTGCCTGGCAGCGGGCATGGACACGTGGGTGGTCAAACCCTTGAGCCTGGATGCGTTGCGCAAAACCCTGCTGCGCTATTGCGGCGAGCGCGGGGTCGAGCCGCTCGAAGATACCCGCCTGCAGCAGGGCGATATGGATGGGTGGAGTTCGTTTTCCGCGAGCATGCACCAGTTGTTCATCACCACCATGCAGGACGACATGCGCTTGACGCGCCAGGGCCTCGACGCCGCTGACAAGGAACAGGTCGTGCGGCACTTGCACCGCATGAATGGCTCCCTCGCATCGGTGCGTGCTTCGCGCTTGAGCGCTGCCTGCAATGCGCTGGAGGAGGCGCTGTACAAAGGCTCGCTAACCACGAGCCTGGCCACGCGGGTGCGCAACCTGCTACAGCGCCTGGAAGCGGTACTGGACGCCCTCGCGCTCAACCCTGGCTCACAGGGCCAACCATCGGACATGTAGACATGAAGAAAATCAACGTAGTGATTGCTGACGACCACCCCATCGTGCTGCTCGGCGTGCGTGAAGTCATCCAGCGCGACGGACGTTTTGAAGTGGTCGGCGAAGCCACCAGCTCCAGCCAACTGATCGAAAAGCTGCAGAGCGAAAAACCGGAGGTGGTCATCACCGACTTCCACATGCCCGGCGACTCCACATTCGGCGACGGCCTCAAACTGATCGAGTACCTCACCCGGCGGTTCGTCGACACGCAGATCCTGGTGCTGACCATGATGTCCAACAGCCTGATCGTGACCCGCCTGCATGAACTGGGCGTGATGGGCGTGATTCAAAAAAACCACCTGCACGAAGAAATCGAGAACGCCCTCAACGCTATCGCATCGCGCCGTAATTATCAGAGTCCCGTGCAGGATGCCACCTCGGTGATGCACAACCCGCAGCAGGTCAACGAGCGCTTTGCCGACCTGTCCCTGCGAGAAATGGAGGTGCTGCGCCTCTTCGTCGCCGGCCACAGCGTGACTGCTATCGCGCGCATGGTTAATCGCAGCAGTAAAACGGTGAGCGCACAAAAGGTCTCGGCCATGCGCAAGCTGGAAGTCACCACCGACCAGGCCCTGGTGACCTATTGCGTGAACGCCGGGAAATTTCAGTAACCCTCATCCACTTTTAAGAACTGCCTGATGGCCGGCAGCTGACGCACCTTCGATCATGCGTTCATCGACCTACACGGATCATCGACATGAACGGCAAGTGCGTGAAGCAGAAAAACATCCTGGTGCTGTGCCGTCACGCCGGCGTCCTGCTGAAATACAGCGCGCTGTTGAACGACGTCGGCTACTTTCGGATCGGCCTGTGCTCATCGATCAAGGAAGTGAAGCGTACCCTGGCAAAAACCCAACGGATCGACTGCTTTATCGTCGACGGTTTCAAGATTGGCACTGCCGACGAACAGCACATCCGCACGCTGAGTCACGGCTGCCTGATAAAGCGCTTTTTATTACTCGGTGACTTCACCTTCGCCGATCAGCCGAAAATATTTGCCTGGGCCAGGACCCATCATATTCAGTTGCTGGGGATGCTGAGGCAGCCGGTGAATGCGGTTGAGTTGGAGCGGTATTTGCGGGTGTTGTAGCGTTGCGAGGCCGGACAGGGCGCTGATTGGAAACTGACCGATCCTGCCGATAGCCCTTCCCTTTTGGGCCAGGTTATCTAGTCGCGTTGATTTACGGTTGAGCGGTGCGCATGGGCTTTGCTGGATTACCAAAGACTGTTGTATAGGGTGCCACGCTTTTCGTTACAACGGACCCCATCCCAACAACGGCGCCCTCACCAATAACGATTGGTCTGTCGGGGGAACCTTCACGAATGATCGCGCCAGTTCCAATGTAGGCATGATCTTCGATGACAACACGTCCATTGCAATGCACGTTAGGGGCGAACGTCACAAAGTTACCGATCACACAGTCGTGAGCAACATACGAATAAATGTTTGCATGAAAAAAATCACCGATTTTTGCATTCGCAGTGATAGTGGTAAATGGGCAGAGGACAGCGCCTTGACCAATAGTATTGTGGCTCAAATTTACCGCATTCAACGCTGAAACAGTAAATGGAGTAATACCCGCCGAAATAAGGTGTTCGGAGATTTCCTGTCTATGTTTACTGTCAGCGATGGCAATGTTGAAAAATTTATCCCCCTCCATGTTTAAGAAAGATTCCCTGCTCACCACATCATAGCCATTAATAGTCTGATCTTTCGAGTTATCGACCACGAAGATAATTCTGAAACTATCTTGATCTATTATGCTCGGCATTGTGTTGACCAGAGGTGCAACTTCACGGCCAAAACCGCCCGCGCCTACAATTGCGTAAATTTTCATATCAGCTCCTAAAGTGTTAGCTGAATTATCCGTGGTCTGAGCAATGCTACGGCCGAACGTTGTCAGTATCAGGAGTGTATTGAGTATTCCAGTGTGCTGTTCTCGGAATAACTGACTTCTTATTTATGTATTCAAACGTCTCGCGCATTCATTGAGTTTTGTTCAAACCTTCTTCTCTCTCTGCGTTCCAAATATATCGGGTCGGCTGAGTGTTACGTAATCCATAATGTTGCCATTTCGCTTTTCAGGTCAAGGCCGGGGGCGGAGTTGCCATCGCGCGGATACACCTTGATGCCTCCAAAGAAGCTCTCCACCCTGCTCATCCAGGCAGCCAGCGGGATAATGCGTCTGGCCGGCCTTCTCGCTGAAGGATGGCGGCAGTGTGGAACTTGCCGTCAGAGGTATGGCCGTTGGAAGTTGGCGCGAATTCTGCTTAAGCCTTCCTCTGATCATACAGGACGACATTTCATTGACGGCAGTGTGTACCATGAAAAGCATCATCAAGTTGTTAGTTCCTGAGATGCCTAAAGTCGAGCAGATTCTCACTTACTGGCAGCAAATCGATGAAAACCAGTGGTACACCAACTTCGGACCGCTTGTAACCGAGCTCGAACGTCGGCTGTCGCTCTCATTCAGTCGGGAGCCAACGCAGGTGCACGTTGTATCCATGGCGAATGGCACCTGTGCGCTGCAAATTGCTTTGGAAGCGTTGAAGCTACGCCGTGGAGCGCGCGTACTGGTGCCCGGATTGACATTCGTCGCCACGGCAACTGCGATCATCCGGGCAGGACTCACTCCCTTGATCAGTGACGTAAACGCCGAAAGCTGGTTACTGACGCCCGCTATCGCACGCGTAGCCCTTGCTGAAGCGCCATTCGACGCAGTGATGCCGGTGTCCACTTACGGTTGCCCCCAGGATGTCACAGGGTGGGACCTGTTCACTGCCGAAACCGGCATTCCTGTTGTTGTCGACGCCGCAGGTGCCTGGGGTAACCAGGAGATTGGCCTGACCACCAAAGTCGCCTTCAGCCTGCACGCCACTAAGGCCCTCGGTAGTGGAGAAGGCGGTTTCGTCGCTTCGCGGCACCTTGCGTATGCCCAGAGCATGCGAGCGTTGAGTAACTTCGGTATCGATGCACACAGCGGCGGGCTCGTCTTCGAGGCGGGTGAGAACGGTAAGATGAGCGAATATCACGCCGCAGTTGCATTGGCTGCCCTGGATAACTGGCCAACCGTTGCTCAAGCACGGCGCAATCTACATCAGCGCTACACTGAACGGCTTCTGGAAAAAATTCCCGCGCTGAAACTCCAGGCCAAACCCATGGATGGCGTTTACAGCCTTATGCTGGTGCTACTGCCCCCGGGATTCCAGGCTGCTGATATTCAACTGCGGCTGCTGGGCAAAAACATCGAAACCCGCCGCTGGTACTGCCCTCCCCTCCAGGGACACCCGGCCTTTCAGGCGTGCGCGATGGGCCCGCTGCCAATTGTTGACCTCTTGGCCGAACGTCTGCTGGGTTTGCCATTCCACCTTTCATTGAACGATGCAAGCATCCAGAGAGTGATCGAGTGCCTGGCTGAGCTGCTTGCTGAAAAGCAGGTGAATCAATGACCCAAGAACAATTACTGGCACCGTATAGGCCGGCCGGCAAAGAGTCAGGCTGTCAGCCAGGCAGTGAAAGCGGCTTAAGCGAGTCCTACCTTCATCCCTTGTGCAAATTGGTGTGAGCATGACAAATCCCCTCTTGGCTGAACGCTTGCCGCTTGTCAGCATTGCGATACCGGCTCACAACCCGCGCTTCTTCGAAGTAGCGCTGAACAGTGCGATCAACCAGTGCTACGCCAATATCGAAATCGTGGTCACCGACGACTGTCGCGGCGATGGTATTCGTTTGATCACTGAACGTCTTGCCGCACAAACCACGGTGCCGGTTCGTTACCTGAAAAACGAACAGCAATTGGGCGGTCTGCTCAATCTCACCCGCGGCCTGGAAGAAGCCAGGGGTGAGTACATCAAGTTTCTCAACGACGATGACGTATTACTGACAGATTGTGTAACGCGCATGGCCGCTGTGCTGGATGCCCGCGCCGACATATCGCTGGTCACCTCGCGGCGCCGTTTGATAGATGCCCAGGGCGAGACGCTGCCGGATATCCTCGAGACGTCTAAAGTATTTGACGAGGATTTCTGCCTTCATGGCGCCGACCTGACTTCACTGCTCTGCGACTGGCCCGTTAACTTCATTGGCGAACCCACCACCGTCATGTTTCGCCGGGTTCAGGTGATAGACAAAGTCCCGAATATTTGCGCCCTTGGAGGCGTGCTCGTTGATGCGATCAACGACCTGGCGTTGTATGTGAACTTGCTGCAACACGGCCACTTGGCGTTTCTAAGTGAGCCTCTGTCGCTCTTTCGCCATCACGTCGAACAGCGCCAGAAACAGCCAGACATGCAAGACTTATTCAACGAGGGTCGTGCAAGGTTCGTCAAGCAGATACGTGCTCTGGGGCTGTATAACCCACAGCCGTTAAGGCAAGTGCGCCGAGCGCCCTTGTCAGCCGGCCAGGCCTTTCAACTGTTTCGGTTGCGAGAGGCTTACCTGGCGCCTGACAGCCTGAACCTCTATACCGCCGGCAGCATTATCCCCTTCGCCGAGCAGTGCGAAGTCCTGTTCTTGGGCCAACCTTGGCTTGAAGACGGTGAGCCGCCAATCGGAGTCGTCATCCATGCGTATTACCCGGGTGAGCTGCAGGAAATCCTGCGCCGGTTGACGCAATTGAATGAACACCTGCACCTCTACGTCACCTGCGTGGGAGGTAATGATAAAGAGGTGGGCGACCTGCTGGCAGCGAGCGGGCTGAGCTATTCGTTGTATCGGGTACCCAATCACGGAAGGGATATTTTGCCGTTCCTGCGAGTGCTGCCGTTTTTACGTGCAGACAACATCCAGACGGTGGTCAAACTCCACACCAAGCGTTCGCTGCACATGGAAAGCGCTTGGGCCCAAGACCTTTTCAATGATCTGCTAAACCCTGTGCGCTTCAGGGAATCAGTAGAGTACCTTGCCGACCCAATGCATCATCCGCTACTCGGCACTGAGCCTTACCGACAGGCGGTGGCCAAAAACCTTAGTGAGGCCAACTACTCTCACCTCCTTACTCTCGCTAAGCGTGCTGGCATTGATCCACAGCGAATAGGCCAGGCAGATTTTTTTGCCGGTACCATGTTCTTTGTGCGTAGAGAGGTGTTGGCTCACTTAGAACAGATGCATTTGACCGACGAAGATTTTGAAACTGAATGCGGTCAGTTGGACGGCACCATGGCCCACGCTTTGGAACGTTTTTTTGGCGTGTTGGCGAATGTGGGTAAAGAGCAACGCGATATCAATCTGTATCGTCGCTGGCTGGATACCCGGCAACTATCCGCCGCTGAGTTCGAAGGTTTGCCCGCACGGCTTGCGAATTGGCAGCAGCACCCAAACATTCTGGTGGTGTTGACTGATACCACAGGTGACATTGCGCAGTTACGTTCCAGCCTGGAAAGCATTGATCGCCAGCTTTACGGCGCGGCAGCCATCGCGGTGCTTTCTAACGCCGAGCCTGTCGGGGTAGCGGCAGCCGACAATTTGGTCTGGCTGCCGCTCGCTGAGTGCTGGCCAAGCCAGCTGAATGAGCTGCTGCAAGGGATCGATGTCGACTGGTGCTATTTGCTTCGGGGTGGAGACCAAATCGACCCCCACGCACTGCTGCTACTCGCCGAGGGTATAGCCCTGAACCCGGGTATCAGCGTGTGCTACAGCGATGAAGACACGCTTACCCCAGAGGGTTGCCAAGACCCGATATTCAAGCCGGACCTGAACCTGGACCTGTTGCGCAGTTATCCGTATGTCGGCCGAGCGTTGGCCTTCAACCGAACGGCCGCGCTGGATGCTAATGGCTTCGATCTCGCTTTTGCCGAACTGGCACCCCACGATCTGCTGTATCGGTTGATTGAAATTAATGGACTGGGCACTGTCGGACACCTCAGTGAAGTGCTGGTACATCATGCAATCAACTTCGGCCAGTGGCTGGTCGAACCCCAGGTCGTCAAGTACAGCGCTGCTATCGTCGAGGCGCACCTGCAACGTCTGGGCGTGGCTCATGAGTTGCGCCCAGGACCTTTGCCGATGGTCAACCGGGTGATCTACCAGCACACCTCACAGCCGCTGGTGTCTATAGTGATTCCTACTAAAGACCAACTGCCGATGCTGATGCGCTGCGTCGAAAGCGTCATGGAAAAAACCCGCTACACGAACTTCGAACTCATCATCGTCGACAACAACAGTGAAACGGTTGAAGCACAGAATTGGTTCGCGGGTATGGAGCGCCTGAACAGCGAAAAGGTGCGCATCCTGCGTTACCCCCACGCGTTCAACTATTCGGCGATCAATAATTTTGCCGTCAGCCACGCCCGTGGTGATTATCTTGTGTTGCTCAACAATGACACCGCCGTCATTGATGGGGACTGGCTTGGTTCGCTGCTCCATCACGCCCAGCGGCCGGAAGTTGGGATAGTCGGCGCCAAATTGCTCTTTCCCGACGGAACCATTCAGCATGCAGGTGTGGTGCTCGGCTTGCGTGGCTTGGCAGACCACGCATTCGTCGGTGCCCCGATGCAGTCCAATGGTTACCTGCACCGTCTCCAGGTTGACCAGAATTACAGCGCCGTGACGGCCGCCTGCCTGATGATCCGCACCGAGTTGTACCGCCAGGTCGGTGGCATGGACGAAACCAGCCTGGGGGTTTCTTATAATGACGTCGATCTGTGCCTGAAAGTCGGCCAGGCCGGGCAACTGATCGTCTGGACGCCTTATGCGCTTCTCATGCACGAAGCTAACGTCAGCCAGAATAAGGTCGACAAGGCGAAGTTGAACGTCAAGCAAGAGCGTTTCAAGCGCGAGCAGTCGGTGATGTACGAGAAGTGGCTGCCTCAGCTCGCTGGCGACCCCGCCTACAACCCAAACCTGACCTTGGAACGTGGCGGCTTTGGCTACGAATGCCGTAGCGAGGTCGCTTGGCAACCGCTGGCCGGTCGCTCTTTGCCTTACGCGCTGTGCTGTCCCTCCGACCCTTTCGGCATTGGACATTATCGTGTTCGCCAGCCCTTCGCGGCCCTTGAAGCCGCAGGCCTGATAGGTGGCACTGTAAGCAATTGGCTGCTTCGCCCCGTGGAGCTGCATCGCCTGGCGCCAGACACGATCATTTTCCAGCGGCAATGCAGTACGCCTCAGCTGGAAATCATGCAGAACACCCAGGCCTTCTCTAAGGCATTCAAGGTTTTTGAGCTGGATGACTACATTCTTAAATTGCCCAGCAGCAACCCAAGCCGAGAACTGTTTCCCAAAGATATCGCCAAGCGCCTGAAAAAAGCTGTGGGTATGTGCGACCGGCTGGTGGTGTCGACCCGGCCACTGGCCGATGCGTTAAAGGGTTTTAACGCTGACATTCGTGTGGTGGAGAACCGCCTGCCAATTCACTGGTGGAGCGGGCTGACGAGCCATCGCCAACAAGGCCGCAAACCTCGGGTCGGTTGGGCGGGCGGGTCGAGCCACGGTGGCGACTTGCTCGTGATCGCCGATGTCGTTCGTGAACTGGCTGGCGAAGTGGAATGGGTATTTATGGGCATGTGCCCACCTGAACTTCGTCCGTATGTCCATGAGTTCCATAACGGCGTAAATATCGAGAGATATCCTGCACAGCTGGCCAACTTGAATCTGGACCTGGCGTTGGCGCCTTTGGAAGACAATTTCTTCAACGCCTGTAAAAGCAACTTACGGCTGCTGGAATACGGCGCCTGCGGCTTCCCTGTGATCTGCTCGGACATCCTTTGTTATCGTGGTGATTTGCCAGTGACTCGGGTGCGGAACAAGTCAAAAGAATGGATTGCCGCTATCCGCGAGCATCTTGCTGACCCAAGCGCCAGCGCCGCTGCCGGAGAGGCTCTACGCAGCGCTGTCGTCGATAAATGGATGCTCCGGGATGAACACCTGGTTGCCTGGCGAAATGCCTGGTTCAGGGATTGACTGCTCCGCTTGTTATTTCAATGTCTTATCAATTCTGGAAGTCTTTTTCAGAGCTTCCCTCGTAATCATTAGAAGTAAGCGGAGAGAACCATGATAACTATTCAAGCGCTCAACGAATTTACCAGTGGCCCGGAGTTGACTGACAACATCACGCAGATCTGGGAGTTTATCGGCCAGCATTTCGAGCAGGCGCAGGCCAGCTTGCCGCCTGAGCTCGCAATGGAGCGTCGCGAGTTGTCGTTCCATGATCAAGTGCGTTTATTGGGCTACCTTACGTTTCTGATTGCCGAGCTACCGGGTGATTTGGTGGAAATCGGCGTGTGGAAGGGCAAATCGTTGATGCTGATGAATGAGGTATGCAACCACGAGCGTCGCGTCATTGGTATTGACCCGTTCGAATTGCCAAACCAGTTCGAAGAGTTTAGTTATTACAAGGACCTGATGCTGCCTGATGCACAGGTGGTCCGTGGCTTTTCGGAACTGAGTGCCGAACGTTTCTATAACCTCGAGCCCTCCGTTGCGCTGTTGCATATCGATGGTGGCCACACGCGGCGCAACGTGGTGCTGGATTTCCTGCTGTATTCGCCAAGCGTAGTCTCGGGCGGCTTCATCGTATTAGACGACTACCGCGATTTTCAGCACTCGCCAGAGGTGGGTCCGACGGTCGACCTGCTCAGAGCCACAGGTTTCTTTGAAGGTTTCAATGTGCTGGGCAGTGTGCACGGCTTCGAGAACAGCTACGTTCTGCAACGGATATGAGCGTTCCACGTGGAACATCAACTTTTTCAGTCCGGAGTCACTGCCGATACACTCTCCAACCGATACCCATACCCATAAATCGTCAATAACTGCCACCCCCTGTCCGCAGTCAGCCCCAGCTTATTGCGCAGCCGATAGATATGCGTATCCAGCGGGCGCGAGGAGACCATTTCTTCGTGAGTCCAAAACCGTTCATACAGGTATTCGCGCGACAGCGGCCGCGCCAAATTGGCGAACAAGCAACTGGCCAAACGGTATTCACGTTCAGTGAGATTGATAGGCTTGCCCGAGCGGGTCACAGTCAGTTCAGCGTCGTCAAAGGTCAGGTCGTTGAAGCTCTGCACTTCCTGGGTCGCCGACTTCTTTAGTCCATGGCGCCTTAGTACCGCCGTCACGCGAGCTTTCAGCTCATTAGGGCGAAAGGGCTTGCTGACGTAATCATCGGCCCCACTGTTCAGCGCCGTGACGATATCGCTCTCGGCATCCCGGCTGGTCAGCATGATAACGGCGGGCGGCGATTCCATGTGTTCACGCGTCCAGCGAAGAAGCGCGATCCCGGTGATGTCCGGCAGTTGCCAGTCGAGTATCAACAGGTCGAAGGTTTCCCGGCGCAGTTGGCGTAGCAGGTCTTCGCCGCGCTCAAAGCAATGCAGGGTCCAAGGCTGTTCGACGTTACTGGGGATCTGTCGCAGTGTCTGTTCTACCCGGCGCAGTTCTGCGGGTTCGTCATCCAGTATTGCGACACGCATGGGTGGGTCCTTTCTTCTTGAAGAGTACGGCAGTCGTCGGCACGTACTGCGCAGATGCCAGTCTTGAATCTGAAGAATTGTGCTCGGATTCGTCGACCCCCTGGATCTATCGGTACGATGGGGCTAATGAGCGGTTTTACACTTTAAAGTCCTCCGTACCGACAGGGGAAAGATACCGGCTCCCGACGGTTAGGAAAAGGATCAGCCGACGCATGCGCTGACGTAAACGGCTGTGTGCTGATCTCAGTGGCTCTTTGGAATGAACATCAGACAGAAAAATTTTTCCTGCGTGCCGAAAAATGAGCTTCACTGGGCTCAAAGCTTCGTTCTCTGAAGTGCGCTGGTCGGCCCACGACGACAATAGCCAGCAGGGAGGAACCGCGACCCATGACAGTTCATATCACCCACCAACCACCCAGGCACATTGACCGATGACGCTCTGGAGCACGGCCGATAAACGTCAACCTACCCAGGCCCAGCGCTTGTTTCATCGTCTCGTGCGTGAGTGGTTGTGGATCGGTTTGCTGTTGTTGCCCATCACCGCTTACCTGTCGCTTAGCCCGGGCCTGGCCTTGAATAGCCCGTTATACGACAGCCTGCGCCGCCTCACTCCACTGCCCGTGGACTCACGCATCCTGCTGGTGACCATCGATGAGGACAGCCTGAAACAGCTGGGGCCATGGCCCTGGCCGCCTAACGTGCACGCCGATCTGATCGGACGCCTGAGTGCGGCGCAACCAGCAGGTATTCTGTTCGATGCAATCTTCAGTGACCCCGCCGCTCCCGCGAATGACAAGCGCCTGGCCGAAGTCGTGCGCGCGGCCCAGACCGATTTACCGCATGTGTCCTACGCCAGCGTGTTACGCGGTGAAGTGCCTGCCGAGCAACTGCGCAATCGCCTGATCCTGGTGGGGGCGACGGCGTCCGGGATGGGCGACCGGTTTGTCACGCCGCTGTCTTCCATGCCCGGTACTACAGAGGGGGTGGAGATTCAGACGAATGTGCTCGATAGTCTGTTGCAGGGGCACAGTACTGTCGATCTGCCCGGCTGGCTGGCGGCGCTGATGGCGACCTCACTGGTGGCGTTGTTGCTGGGTTTGCTGCTCTACCGTCCGCGTTATGCGTTGTGGATGACCTTGGGCTGCATGGCCGCAGCGGTGCTCGGCGCCTGGGCCCTGTTGCGTCTCGGCCATTGGTGGTCGCCTGCGGCCAGCCTGATCGGGTTGCTGCTCAGCTACTTGATCTGGAATTGGCGCCGCCTCAGCGTGATCATCGCTTACTTCGGCTGGGAACTGGCGCGCCTGGATAACGAACCCAAAGTGCTGCCTGAGCGCCGCCGTGCGCCCGCCAGCCAGGGTGATGTATTGCAGGCGCGTATCTTTGCCCTGGAGCAAGCCGTAAGCCGCACACGGGATACCCGGCGGTTCATGGCCGATGGTCTCGAATGCTTACCGGTGGCCACATTGATTACCGACCCCAAGGGCAATATCTTGCTGGCCAACCGCGTTGCCCGCGAGGTATTCGGCAATGACCTTGTCGCCGAGAACCTGCTGGAGCAGTTGGCCGACCTGGGTTATCCGCCGTTGCACAATGGCGTGCGCGTTGCCCTCTCTGAGCTGGTGCTCGTGGAGTTCCGTGATATCCACCAACGCAGTCTGCGCATGGAGCTTGCGCCTTTGCTGCCGGCCGAAGGTGACACGGCCCTGGGTTGGCTGCTGAGCCTCACGGATTTAAGCAAGGAACGCGAAGCCCAACAGCATCGCGAAACCATGCTGCGCTTCCTCTCCCATGACCTGCGTGCGCCGCATTCGGCAATCCTCGCCCTGTTGGATTTGCATGAGAGCGAATCGCCCGTGTTCGGCCAGATCGAACAACAGGTCCGCCGCGCGTTGAGCCTCACCGAGTCCTTTGTGCAACTGGCGAAAGCGGAGGCTGATGGTTACCACTTCCAACCTACCCTGTTTGCCATGCTGGTGATGGACGCTTTCGATCAAGTCGCGGTTATCGCCCAGCTCAAGGGCATCCACCTGGTTCACGATCTGGATGAAGCGGATGAAGGCATGGTGAACGCCGATCAATCGCTGCTCACCCGAGCGTTATTCAATGTGCTGGAAAATGCGATCAAATATTCTCCCGCCAACACCCGTGTCAGGTTAAGCCATGGCAGCGCGCAGGGCTGGCTGGAATGCCGCATCAGCGACCAGGGGCCAGGCATTGCCCCGCAGGATCTGCCGGAACTGTTCAATCAATATCGGCGCTTCGACTCGGCCCAGGGCAGTGAGGGCTTGGGGTTGGGCCTGACGATGGTAAAGGCCGTGGTGGAACGCCACGGTGGGCGTGTGACCTGCGAAAGCGAGTTGGGCACGGGCTCGACGTTCATCCTGCGACTGCCACTGTTGGACGACTGAAAAGCGACCTCCTGCGTGTGCATTAAAAAACCGGTCACCAGGACCGGTTTTTTAATGAGGAAAAAACTTATGCACGTTTTTGGTGATTTTATAAGTTTCAGAAATATGTAGCCAGATCAGCCAGTTATGATCAAAAAACTCCAATTTGCCAACAAACCGTACACAGGTTATCCACAGAAGTTCAAACAGCGGGTGTCTCCACCACCACCGGCTCCGGCGGCAATGAGCCCATGGCCCGTTGCTGCGCTTCATTCCATGCCGCGGCGCGGTCATTCAACGCAGCAATCGCGCGTGGGCCTTCGCCTTCTGCGTACATGGGTTCGCCGATCACCACGGTAATGGTGCCTGCGCGTTTGGCCCAGCCGGTCTTGGGCCAGAACTTGCCGGCGTTATGGGCAATCGGCAGCACCGGCAGGTTGGCATTGACCGCCAATGCAGTGCCGCCGCGCGAGAATTTGCCAACGGTGCCATAAGGCACACGCGTGCCTTCGGGAAAGATCAGCACCCAAACGCCATCCTTGAGCAGCTCGTCGCCCTTCTTGGCGACGTGCTTGAGCGCCGCCTTGGGATTGTCACGGTCGATCGCAATCGGACGCAGCATCGCCATGGCCCAGCCAAAGAACGGCACGTACAGCAGCTCACGCTTGAGCACCTGGCTCAGCGGCGAGAAGTACGCCGAGAGGAAGAATGTTTCCCAGGTGCTCTGATGGTTCGACAGAATCACGCAGGGCTGCTCCGGGACGTTTTCCGCGCCCTTGATCTCGAAGCGGATGCCCAGGAACACCTTGGACAGCCACAGCGCACAGCGGCACCAATACACATTGATAAAGCGATAGCGCGCCTTGAACGGCAGGAAAGGTGCAATAAAAAAGCTCAGGGTGCACCAGAGAAACGAACTGGTGCCCAGCAGCAGGTAAAAGAAAAAGGTTCTGATGGCCTGCAAGATCGACATGGCGGCATTTACCGTTGCGGGACACGGCCCGCCTGTTAAAAGCGCACTCCCGAACAATCCCTGGTCAGGAAGTCGAGGGCGGCTAGTTGTTGATAAGTTCTGCGGCAACCGCCGCCAGATCGTCAAAAATCAAAGTGCCTACCGGCAGGTTTTTCGCCTGGGTCTTTTCGCCTTTCCCGGTCTTTACCAAAACTGGCTGAGAGTCGACGGCTTTGGCCGCCTCCAGGTCACCGAGACTGTCCCCGACGAACCATATCCCAGCCAAGGGCACCTTGTAATGTTCTGCAATAGTTTTCAGCATGCCAGGCTTGGGTTTGCGGCAAGCGCAGCCCTCATCCGGCCCGTGGGGGCAGTAAACCACCACCCCCACCTCTCCGCCCTGCTCGGCCACCAGCCTGCGCAATCGCGCGTGCATGGCGTCCAGGGTGGCAATGTCGTAATAACCGCGGGCGATGCCGGACTGGTTAGTGGCAATGGCCACGGTCCAGCCGGCTTTGCTCAACTGCGCGATGGCCTCGATCGAACCAGGCAGTGGAATCCATTCCGCCACCGACTTGATGTAAGCGTCGGAGTCGTAATTGATCACCCCGTCCCGATCGAGAATCAGCAGTTTCAACATGATCAGCCCAGTACGGAAATGTCAGCGATATTGATGAACAGGCCACGCAGACGCGCGAGCATGGCGTAGCGGTTTTTCCGCACGCCGGCATCGTCGGCATTGATCATCACCGCTTCGAAGAACGCATCCACCGGCTCACGCAACGACGCCAGGCGCGCCAGCGCTTCAGCGTAGTTACGCTCGGCGATCAGCGGCTTGACGGCGTTCTCGGCCTTGACGATGGCCGAGTTCAGCGAGAACTCCTTGGCATCGGCAAACAGGCTTGGGTCCACGTCGGCAGTGCCCAGGTTGTCGGCCTTGCTCAGCAGGTTCGATACGCGTTTGTTCACGGCGGCCAGGGCATCGGCTTCCGGCAATTTGCGGAACGCCTGTACGGCCTGTACGCGTTGATCGAAGTCCAGCGCCGAACCCGGCTGCAGGGCACGCACCGACAGGTAGACGGAAACGTCCACGCCTTCGTCTTCGTAACGCGCACGCAGGCGGTCGAACACGAACTCCAGCACTTGCTCGGCCAGGCCCGCTTGCTTGACCTTGGCACCGAACTGGCCGACGGCAAACACCACGGCCTGGGTCAGGTCGAGGTCCAGCTTCTTGTCGATCAGGATACGCAGCACGCCCAGGGCTGCACGGCGCAACGCATACGGGTCCTTGCTGCCGGTGGGCAGCATGCCGATACCGAAGATGCCTACCAGCGTGTCCAGCTTGTCGGCGATGGCAACGGCCGCACCGGTCAGGGTGCTCGGCAGCTCGGCACCGGCACCACGGGGCATGTACTGCTCGTTCAGCGCCAGCGCCACATCGTTGGGTTCGCCGTCGTTGAGGGCGTAGTAGTAACCGGCCACGCCCTGCATCTCGGGGAACTCGCCGACCATCTCGGTGGCCAGGTCGCACTTGGACAGCAGACCGGCGCGTGCGGCCCAGGCGGTGTCGCCACCAATGCGCGGCGCGATGTAGGCCGCCAGCTTGGAAACGCGTACGGCCTTGTCGTAGACGCTGCCGAGTTTTTCCTGGAACACCACGTTTTGCAGACGCAGGTTGAAGTCTTCAAGCTTCTGCTTCTTGTCCTGCTTGAAGAAGAACTCGGCGTCGGTCAGGCGCGGGCGCACGACTTTCTCGTTACCGGCGATGATCTGTTGCGGGTCCGTGCTTTCGATGTTGGCCACGGTGATGAAGCGCGGCAGCAACTTACCGTCCGCGTCCAGCAGGCAGAAGTATTTCTGGTTGTCCTGCATGGTGGTGATCAGCGCTTCCTGCGGTACGTCGAGGAAGCGTTCTTCGAACGAGCACACCAGCGGCACCGGCCATTCGACCAGGGCGGTCACTTCGTCGAGCAGGCTTGGCGGCACGATGGCGGTGCCTTCCTGCAGGCGGGCCAGCTCTTCGGTGCGCTTGCTGATCAGCTCGCGACGCTCATTGGCATCGGCCAGCACGTAAGCGGCGCGCAGGTCATTGACGTAGTTGGCCGGCGCGGTGATGCGCACGCTCTCGGGATGGTGGAAGCGGTGACCACGGGAATCACGGCCTGCCTTCTGGGCGAGAATGGTGCAATCGATGACCTGGTCACCGAGCAGCATCACCAGCCATTGGGTTGGGCGTACGAATTCTTCCTTGCGCGCACCCCAGCGCATGCGCTTGGGGATCGGCAGGTCGTTCAGGGAGTCTTCCACGATGGTCGGCAACAGGCTGGCCGTCGGCTTGCCGGTGATGACCTGGCTGAAGCGCAGTTTCGGGCCGCTCTGGTCAATCTCGCTCAGCTCGACGCCGCACTTCTTGGCGAAGCCCAGTGCCGCCTGAGTCGGATTGCCTTCGGCGTCGAATGCGGCCTGGCGCGGCGGGCCGTCGAGGTTGATGTTGCGGTCCGGCTGCTGGGTTTCCAGCGCGGTCAGCAACACCGCCAGGCGACGTGGCGCGGCGTAGACTTTTTTCGCCGCAAACTTCAGGCCGGCGCCGTGCAGGCCTTTTTCGATACCGGCCAGGAATGCATCGGCCAGGGTATTGAGTGCCTTGGGTGGCAGCTCTTCGGTGCCCAGTTCAACCAGGAAATCTTGAGCACTCATTGTGCAGCCTCCAGCTTAGCCAACACTTCATCACGCAAATCCGGGGTTGCCATCGGGAAGCCCAGCTTGGCGCGTGCCAGCAGATAGGCTTGGGCGACGGAACGCGCCAGGGTGCGCACACGCAGGATGTATTGCTGGCGCGCGGTTACCGAGATGGCACGGCGCGCGTCCAGCAGGTTGAAGGTATGGGAAGCCTTCAACACCATTTCATAGCTCGGCAACGGCAGCGGCTGGTCGAGTTCGATCAGGCGCTTGGCTTCGCTTTCATAGAAGTCGAACAGTTCGAACAGCTTGTCGACGTTGGCGTGTTCGAAGTTGTAGGTGGACTGCTCCACTTCGTTCTGGTGGAACACGTCGCCGTAGGTGACTTTGCCGAACGGGCCGTCAGCCCACACCAGGTCATAGACCGAGTCCACGCCCTGCAGGTACATGGCCAGGCGCTCGAGACCGTAGGTGATTTCGCCGGTCACCGGGTAGCACTCGATGCCGCCCGCTTGCTGGAAGTAGGTGAACTGGGTCACTTCCATGCCATTGAGCCAGACTTCCCAGCCCAGGCCCCAGGCGCCCAGGGTCGGCGATTCCCAGTTGTCTTCGACGAAACGGATGTCGTGGACCAGCGGGTCCAGGCCGACATGTTTCAGCGAGCCCAGGTACAGTTCCTGGAAGTTGTCCGGGTTGGGCTTCAACACCACCTGGAACTGGTAGTAGTGCTGCAGACGGTTCGGGTTTTCGCCGTAGCGGCCGTCAGTCGGGCGACGACTGGGCTGCACATAAGCGGCGTTCCAGGTTTCCGGGCCGATGGCCCGCAGGAAGGTAGCGGTGTGGAAAGTGCCGGCGCCTACTTCCATATCGTAGGGCTGAAGTACCACACAACCTTGCTCGGCCCAGTATTGCTGGAGGGCGAGGATCAAGTCTTGGAAGGTACGCACGGCTGGCGTAGGCTGGCTCACGAAATTCACCTGTTACTTGGGCTGCGATTTAAAGAGCGGGAGTATACCCGATTCGGCCCCGCCACCACTCCCTGGAGCCTTATGCCACGCTGCTTTTGGTGTTCTGAAGATCCGCTGTACATGGCTTATCACGATCAAGAGTGGGGAACGCCGCTGCGCGATGCGCAGGGACTGTTCGAGTTGCTTTTGCTCGAAGGGTTCCAGGCGGGCTTGTCCTGGATCACCGTTTTACGCAAACGCGAGCATTACCGGAAGGTGCTGTTCGGCTTTGATGCGCAGCGTCTGGCCAGGCTGACCGACGCTGAAATCGAAGCGCTGATGCAGGACCCGGGCATCGTGCGCAATCGCCTGAAGCTCAACGCCACACGCCGCAACGCCGCGGCCTGGCTGGCGCTGGAAGACCCTGTGGGGTTGCTCTGGTCGTTTGTCGGCGGCAAGCCCAAGGTCAATCACTTCACGGACCGCAGCGACGTCCCGGCGATTACACCCGAAGCCCAAGCTATGAGCAAAGCCTTGAAGAAAGCCGGCTTCACCTTTGTCGGGCCGACCATCTGCTACGCGTTCATGCAGGCCTCGGGCATGGTCATGGACCACACCCAGGACTGCGACCGTTACGCGGACCTGGTCAACGCCGGGTAGAATGCGCGCTTTGCGTACCACACACGATCAGGAGTGACCTGTGGAAAAGTTTAAAGGCGCCTTGCTGGTAGGCGCTCTTCGGTTGTTTGCCCTGCTGCCCTGGCGCGCCGTACAGGCCGTCGGTACGGGCATCGGCTGGATCATGTGGAAAACCCCCAACCGCTCCCGCGAGACAGTACGGATCAACCTGTCCAAGTGTTTCCCGGACATGGACCCGGCCGAACGCGAGCGCCTGGTAGGCCGCAGCCTGATGGACATCGGCAAGTCCCTGACCGAAAGCGCCTGCGCCTGGATCTGGCCGGCCCAGCGCTCCATCGACCTGGTGCGCGAAGTCGAAGGCCTGCACGTGCTGCACGATGCCCTGGCCTCGGGTAAAGGCGTGGTGGGCATCACCAGCCACCTGGGCAATTGGGAAGTGCTGAATCATTTTTATTGCAGCCAGTGCAAACCGATCATTTTCTATCGCCCGCCCAAGCTCAAGGCTGTTGACGACTTGTTGCGCAAGCAACGCGTGCAACTGGGCAACCGCGTGGCCGCCTCCACCAAGGAAGGCATCCTGAGCGTGATCAAGGAAGTGCGCAAAGGCGGCCAGGTGGGTATCCCTGCCGACCCCGAGCCGGCTGAATCCGCCGGCATCTTCGTACCGTTCTTCGCAACCCAGGCGCTGACCAGCAAGTTCGTGCCGAACATGCTCGCCGGCCATAAGGCGGTGGGCGTGTTCCTGCACGCGCTGCGCCTGCCGGACGGCTCGGGCTACAAGGTGATCCTGGAAGCGGCCCCGGAAGAGATGTACAGCACTGACACCGCCACGTCCTGCGCGGCGATGAGCAAGGTGGTGGAGCGGTATGTCGGCGCCTACCCGAGCCAGTACATGTGGAGCATGAAACGCTTCAAGAAACGCCCGCCGGGTGAGGCGCGGTGGTACTGACTCAAGATCACCACAGAAACCAATGTGGGAGGGGGCTTGCCCCCGATAGCGGTGGTTCAGTCAACCATGTATTGGCTGACACACTGCTATCGGGGGCAAGCCCCCTCCCACATTTGGGTTTTGCTCAGGCCTGGCGGTCGAGTTTCTTCAGGAATACCGTCATTTCTTTTTCGGCCTGTTTGTCGCCATGGGCCTGGGCCGCTTCGATGCCCTTCTCCCACGCCTGGCAAGCGGCCACGCTATCCCCCAGCCCTTGCTGCGCCTTGCCCAGCAACTTCCACGCCGCCGAATATTTCGGATCGAACTCGACGCAGCGCTGCAAATGCTCCGCCGCCTTGGCGTTGTCCTTCAGATCCAGATAACCCTTGCCCAAGCCAAACCGCAGCAGCGAATTATCCACACCCTTGGCGAGCATTTTCTCCAGGGATTCGAGCATGTCGTCCACTCCGTCAGATCAGAAAAAGCTCAGGCCCACGTGGAACAGCTTCTCCACATCGCGGATATGTTTCTTGTCCACCAGGAACAGGATCACATGGTCACCGGTGGCGATCACCGTATCGTCGTGGGCAATGATCACTTCTTCATCGCGAATGATTGCGCCAATGGTGGTGCCCGGCGGCAAGCCGATATCGCGGATGGCCCTGCCGATGACCTTGCTTGATTTGGAGTCGCCATGGGCAATCGCCTCGATAGCCTCCGCCGCGCCACGGCGCAGGGAGTGCACGCTGACGATGTCGCCACGGCGTACGTGAGCGAGCAACGTGCCAATGGTGGCCAATTGCGGACTGATGGCGATGTCGATATCGCCGCCCTGGATCAGGTCGACATAGGCCGGGTTGTTGATGATGGTCATCACTTTCTTCGCCCCCAGCCGCTTGGCCAGCAGCGAGGACATGATATTGGCCTCGTCGTCGTTGGTCAGCGCCAGGAAGATATCGGCGTCGGCAATGTTTTCTTCCATCAGCAGGTCGCGGTCCGAGGCACTGCCCTGCAACACCACGGTGCTGTCGAGCGTGTCGGACAAATGCCGGCAGCGCGTGGGGCTCATCTCGATGATCTTCACCTGGTAGCGGCTTTCGATGGCCTCCGCCAAGCGCTCACCGATCTGCCCGCCGCCGGCGATGACGATGCGTTTATAGGTCTCGTCGAGCCGGCGCATTTCGCTCATCACCGCACGAATATTCGCCTTGGCCGCGATGAAAAACACTTCGTCATCAGCTTCGATCACGGTGTCGCCCTGGGGCAGGATCGGCCGGTCACGCCGAAAAATCGCGGCGACGCGGGTTTCCACATTCGGCATGTGTTCGCGCAATTGACGCAATTGCTGACCCACCAGCGGCCCGCCGTAGTAGGCCTTTACCGCAACCAACTGCGCCTTGCCCCCGGCGAAGTCGATCACCTGCAAGGCACCCGGAATTTCGATCAGGCGCTTGATGTAGTGCGTGACCACCTGTTCCGGACTGATCAGCACATCCACCGGAATGGCATCGTTGTCGAACAGGCCGGCGCGGGTCAGGTAGGCGGCTTCGCGCACACGGGCGATCTTGGTCGGGGTGTGGAACAGCGTGTGGGCGACCTGGCAGGCGACCATGTTGGTCTCGTCGCTGTTGGTGACCGCGACGAGCATGTCGGCATCGTCGGCGCCGGCTTGACGCAGCACGGTGGGGAACGACGCACGGCCCTGCACCGTGCGGATGTCCAGGCGGTCGCCCAGATTACGCAGGCGCTCGGCGTCGGTGTCGACCACGGTGATGTCATTGGCTTCGCTGGCCAAATGTTCAGCCAGCGTGCCGCCCACCTGCCCTGCCCCGAGGATGATGATTTTCATCCGGTCACTCCCTTAAAACCATTCAGCCGCGCGCGGCGGCGATCTTGATCAGTTTGGCGTAGTAGAAGCCATCATGCCCGCCTTCCTGCGCGAGCAATTGGCGACCGTGCGGTTGCTTGATGCCGGCCGTGGTCGCGAGGTCCAGTTCCCGTGCGCCGCTGGTGCGGGCGAGGAAGGCTTGAATGACCTCGGTATTCTCGGTGGGCAAGGTGGAACAGGTGGCGTAAAGCAGAACGCCGCCGACTTCCAGGGTGGGCCACAGTGCGTCGAGCAGTTCGCCCTGCAGCACGGCCAGGGCGGCGATGTCGTCGGGTTGGCGGGTCAGCTTGATATCCGGGTGGCGGCGGATCACGCCGGTGGCCGAACAGGGCGCATCCAGCAGGATGCGCTGGAACGGTTTGCCGTCCCACCAGGTGGCGGTGTCGCGGCCGTCGGCGGCGATCAGCTCGGCGTTCAAACCCAGGCGTGCGAGGTTTTCCCGTACGCGCACCAGGCGTTTGGCTTCCAGGTCGACCGCTACCACACCGCCCAGGTCCTTTTCGACTTCCAGGATGTGACAGGTCTTACCGCCCGGCGCGCAGCAGGCGTCCAATACGCGTTGCCCGGGTGCCAGGTCGAGCAGGTCGGCGGCCAGTTGTGCGGCTTCGTCCTGCACGCTGATCCAGCCCTCGGCAAAGCCCGGCAGGCTGCGCACGTCTGTGGCAGCCTGGAGCACGATACCGTCGATGCTGTACACGCACGGCGCGGCGTCGATGCCCGCCTCGCTGAGCAACTGCAGGTAGGCGTCGCGGCGGTGATGGCGACGGTTGACCCGCAGGATCATCGGCGGATGGGCATTGTTCGCCGCGCAAATGGCTTCCCATTGCTGCGGCCAGAACGCCTTCAGGGATTTTTGCAGCCAGCGCGGATGCGCGGTGCGCACCACCGGGTCATGTTCCAGCTCGGCCAGCAGCCCTTCGCTTTCGCGCTGGGCGCGGCGCAGCACGGCATTGAGCAAGGCCTTGGCCCAGGGTTTTTTCAGTTTGTCGGCGCAGCCCACCGTTTCACCGATGGCGGCGTGGGCCGGTACGCGGGTATAGAGCAGTTGATAGAGACCGACCAGCAGCAGCGCTTCAACATCGGCGTCGGCTGCCTTGAACGGTTTTTGCAGCAACTTGGCCGCCAACGCCGACAGCCTTGGCTGCCAACGCGCCGTGCCAAAGGCCAGGTCCTGGGTGAAACCGCGATCACGGTCTTCAACCTTATCCATCTGCACGGGCAGCGAACTGTTCAGCGATGCTTTGCCGTTGAGCACGGCGGCGAGGGCCTTGGCGGCGGCCAGACGCGGGTTCATTGGGCGACCACGCCGAGAACGGTGCCCAGGGCAAACTTCTCACGACGGCTGTTGAACAAATCGCTGAAATTAAGCGCCTTGCCACCGGGCAATTGCAGACGGGTCAGGCACAGCGCTTGTTCGCCGCACGCCACCAACAGGCCGTCTTTGCTGGCGCCGATGATTTCACCCGGAGCGCCTGTGCCCTCGGCCAGGGTCGCGGCCAATACTTTCAAGGCTTCGCCGTTGAGCGTGCTGTGGCAGACAGGCCATGGGTTGAACGCACGTACCAGGCGCTCAAGCTCCACGGCCGGGCGGCTCCAGTCGATGCGGGCTTCGTCTTTGTTCAGTTTGTGCGCGTAGGTGGCGAGGCTGTCGTCCTGCACCTCGCCTTCCAGGGTGCCGGCAGCAAGACCGGCGATGGCCTGGATGACGGCCGGCGGGCCCATTTCAGCCAGGCGATCGTGCAGGCTGCCGCCGGTGTCTTGGGCAGTGATCGGCGTGGTGACTTTGAGCAGCATCGGGCCGGTGTCCAGCCCTGCTTCCATGCGCATGACCGTCACGCCGCTTTCGCTGTCGCCTGCTTGCACCGCGCGCTGGATCGGCGCCGCTCCGCGCCAGCGTGGCAGCAACGAAGCGTGGCTGTTGATGCAGCCCAGGCGTGGGATATCGAGTACGGCCTGGGGCAGGATCAAGCCGTAGGCGACCACGACCAGCAGGTCCGGCTTGAGCGCGGCCAGTTCGGCCTGGGCATCCGCATTGCGCAGGGTCGGTGGTTGCAGCACGGTGATGTTGTGCTCAAGCGCCAGCTGCTTGACCGGGCTGGGCATCAGTTTTTGCCCGCGCCCGGCCGGGCGATCCGGCTGGGTGTACACCGCGACGATTTCATAGGGGCTGGCAAGCAGCGCCTTGAGGTGTTCGGCGGCAAATTCGGGTGTACCGGCAAAAACAATGCGCAGTGGCTCGGTCATCGGAGTTCTCGTTAAAAGCAGTCACAAAAGAAAAAGGCTTGCCGCAGCAAGCCTTTGGAAGGAGGGCATCAAGCTTGCTGGCGATGCTTTTTTTCCAGCTTCTTCTTGATCCGGTCACGTTTGAGCGTGGACAGGTAATCGACAAACAGCTTGCCGTTGAGGTGGTCGCACTCGTGCTGGATGCACACCGCCAACAGGCCTTCGGCAATCAGCTCGAACGGCTTGCCGTCGCGGTCCAGGGCCTTGATCTTCACGCGCAATGGGCGTTCGACGTTCTCGTAGAACTCCGGCACCGACAGGCAACCTTCCTGGTATTCGCCCATCTCGTCGGTCAGCGGTTCGAACTCGGGGTTGATGTACACCCGGGGTTCGCTGCGATCTTCGGACAGGTCCATGACCACGACGCGCAGATGCACGTTGACCTGGGTCGCGGCGAGGCCGATGCCCGGGGCTTCATACATTGTTTCAAACATGTCATCGACCAACTGACGAACCTTGTCGTCCACTACGGCCACCGGCTTGGCGATCGTGCGCAGGCGCGAGTCGGGAAATTCGAGGATGTTCAAAATAGCCATAAGCGTAATTGCTGCACATGTGAGGTAGAGGCAAATCGGCGGTGGGATGGACCCAGGCAGCCGGTGTGAAACGTTCGAAAGCCGCGAAGGCTATGGCGTTTCACGCGAACGTACATAATAAAGGAGATTGACCCCATGAGGAAATCGCTACTCGTCTTGCTGCTGTGGGCCCCGCTGGCCATGGCGCTGATTCCACAGCCCGGCCAGCGCCTGGACCCTGTCACGCAAAAGGCCATACAGGGCTTCCTGCTGCACAACCGCCTGCTCGATTCCCCCGAGGACCTGGATAACGCACCCTATATCGTCGCCGCCGAAGGTGGGCGCGTGCTGGGCGCCAACGGCGAGCGCGTCTACGCCAGGGGCAGTCTGGACCCGACCCAGCCGAACTACGGGATCTTCCGCCGAGGCAAGGTCTATACCGACCCCGACACCCGCGAACTGCTTGGAATCAATGCCGACGACATCGGCACCGCGCGCTTTGTGCTGAGCGATGATCTCACCACCCTGGCCGTGCAACGGGTTACCCAGGAAGTGCGCCCAGGCGACCGCTTGCTGCGCGCCGAACCTGGCGTGGACCTGGCCAATCTGCAAACGCCTGCATCCGCCCCCTTTGTTGAAGGCCACATCATCGACATTCCCAAGGGCGTCACACAGATCGGCGTGCTGGATGCGGTGACCTTGAACAAGGGGCGCCGGGACGGTGTGGTCGAAGGCCAATTGCTCACGGTGATCAGGGCCGGCGCCTCGGTGCGCGACGCGCTGACAGGGGCCCCGACGCGACTCCCGGATGTGCGTGCCGGCACCCTGCTGGTGTTTCGCACCTATGAAAAACTCAGCTACGCCCTGGTTCTCAGCGCGTCCCGCCCGCTGGCCGTGATGGATCGTTTCGAGACTGACGATCAATCGCAATAAATAGCCTGCTAAATAAGTTACCAACAGAGTTATCCACAGCTTGTTGCGATCAAGGATGATCAGATGTTTCCGATAAACAGCAATCAAATTTCCCCGGCAGAGCTGGAAGCCCGGCTGCGCTTGCACCGGTTGCCGGAACTGGGTCCCAGGCGTTTTCACCGGTTGATCGAGGCGTTCGGTTCTGCGTCGAAAGCCATCAGTGCCCCTGCCAGCGCCTGGCGCGCGCTCGGGTTGCCGGCCGTCAGTGCCGATGCCCGGCGCAGTGTGGATATTCGTGATGGGGCCAGTGCGGCATTGGCCTGGCTGGCCCGCCCTGGCCAGCATTTACTGATGTGGGACCAGCCCGATTACCCTGCGCTGCTCGGCCAGACAGAGGGCGCTCCGCCGCTGTTATTCGTTGCCGGCGACCCATCGCTGCTGGAAAAACCGCAGTTGGCCGTGGTCGGCAGTCGTCGTGCTTCGCGCCCCGGCATGGACACCGCCGCCGCCTTTTCGCGCAGCCTGGCAAGCGCCGGTTTTGTCATCACCAGCGGCCTTGCGTTGGGTATCGATGGCGCGGCCCATCAGGCGGCATTGGACGTGGGCGGTCATACCATCGGTGTGCTCGGCACCGGTCTGGAAAAACTTTATCCACAGCGCCACAGGAAGCTGGCCGCGACCATGATTGACCAGGGCAGCGCCGTGGTTTCCGAGTTTCCACTGGACGCGCCACCCCAGGCCGGTAACTTTCCACGGCGCAATCGGATTATCAGCGGTTTGTCCCTGGGGGTCCTGGTGGTGGAAGCCAGCATCGCCAGCGGTTCGCTGATTACCGCACGGCTGGCGGCGGAACAAGGACGCGAGGTGTACGCCATTCCGGGTTCCATCCATCATCCGGCGGCCAAGGGCTGTCATCAGTTGATCCGCGATGGCGCGGTGCTGGTGGAAACCATCGAGCACATTCTTGAAGGCTTGCGCGGTTGGCAGGCGTTGTCACGCCCGGCCCCGGTACCGGTTGTGCATCCGCTGGTGGCGCTGTTGCACGCGGCCCCGCACACCAGCGAAGCCCTGGCGCTTGCCAGTGGACGGCCGCTGGCCCAGGTGCTGGCGAGCCTTACCGAGTTGGAACTCGAAGGCCGGGTGATCTGTGAAAGTGGGCGCTGGCTTGCGCGTGGCGAACGGTTGTAGCTGGGTTTTGCAACGAAGATCGGTAAACTGCCCAGAGCTTTAGTTCGGAGAGTAAACAATGGTCAACAGGTGGCGTGTGCTGGAAGCTGCACGAGAAATTCGCGCAGGTGCGGTGATTGCCTATCCGACCGAAGCGGTCTGGGGCCTGGGCTGCGACCCGTGGAATGAAGCAGCGGTGGACCGTTTGCTGGCGATCAAGAATCGCTCAGTGGATAAGGGCCTGATCCTGGTGGCCGATAATATCCGCCAGTTCGACTTCCTGTTCGAAGACTTTCCCGACACCTGGATCGAGCGCATGGCCAGCACCTGGCCTGGGCCGAATACCTGGCTGGTGCCCCACCAGGACTTGCTGCCGGAATGGGTCACGGGGGTGCATGACACCGTGGCGCTGCGGGTCAGTGACCATCCGCTGGTACGGGATTTGTGCGCCCAGGTCGGGCCGTTGATTTCCACGTCGGCCAACCCCCAGGGCCGCCCGGCCGCACGTACGCGGATTCGGGTGGAGCAGTATTTCCGCGGGCAGGTGGACCTTGTACTGGGCGGCGCCCTGGGTGGACGCAAGAACCCGAGCCTGATCCGTGACCTGGCGACGGGGGATGTGGTGCGACCGTCCTGAGACCGAGTCGCGCCTATCGGGGGCAAGCCCCCTCCCACATTTGATCGGTGTTCGTCGAGACACCTCGGTCAAGGGTGGGAGGGGGCTTGCCCCCGATGGCTTTCTTAAGGCAGCAGGATGGTTGAACCGGTCGTGCGCCGCCCGGACAACTCGGTCTGCGCCTTCGCCGCATCCGCCAGTGCATAGCGCTGGTTGATATCAATGCGCACCTTGCCGCTCTTGATCATCGAGAACAGGTCATCGGCCATCGCCTGCAAGTCCTTCGGGTTGCTCGCGTAGGTCGCCAGCGTCGGCCGCGTGACATACAGCGAGCCCTTCGCCGACAGAATCCCCAGGTTCACCCCGTCCACCGCGCCCGACGCATTCCCGAAACTCACCACCAAGCCTCGCGGTGCGACGCTGTCCAGCGACGTCAGCCAAGTGTCCTTGCCAACGCCGTCATACACCACGGGCACCTTTTTACCGTCAGTCAATTCCAGCACGCGCTGTGCGACATTTTCCTTGCTGTAATCGATGGTTTCCCAGGCGCCGAGGGATTTGGCCACGGCGGCTTTCTCCGGTGAGCTCACCGTGCCGATCAATTTCACGCCCAGCGCCTTGGCCCATTGGCAAGCCAGGGAGCCCACACCGCCTGCGGCGGCGTGGAACAGAATGGTTTCGCCGCCCTTCAGCTCATAGGTCTGGCGCAGCAGGTACTGTACGGTCAGGCCCTTGAGCATGGCACCGGCGGCCTGTTCGAAGCTGATTTCGTCCGGCAGATGCACCAGGTTGGCCGCAGGCAATACATGCAACTGGCTGTAGGCGCCGAGCGGACCGCTGCCATAGGCCACGCGGTCGCCGACCTGGAATTGGCTGACTTCACTGCCTACGGCATCGACCACACCGGCGCCTTCGGCGCCCAGGCCCGAGGGCAAGGACGGTGGCGCGTAGAGGCCGCTGCGAAAATACGTGTCGATGAAGTTCAGGCCAATGGCTTCGTTGCGCACCCGAACCTGTTGTGGGCCAGGCTCCGCCGGCGTGTAGTCCACATACTCAAGCACATCGGGGCCACCATGGGCGCTGAACTGGATACGTTTGGCCATCTACCTTCTCCTTGGGTCGAATAAACGAAGGCCCCTATCGGACTCCTAAGCTTGATCTTCGTCAACTGCGACGACACGAGGTGCGGTGGTATCCTGTGCGCCCATTTGCCGCCGACGCCCAATGGCCTCGCGTAGCTTTGCCCGATTCAAGGTGATGCCATGACTACCCGCACCGAGGCTGTAAAAGCCTACCTGCTCGACCTGCAAGACCGTATTTGCAGTGCCCTGGAAACCTTCGAAACGGACACGCGCTTTATCGAAGACGCCTGGACCCGGCCTGCCGGTGGTGGCGGTCGCACCCGTGTGATTGAAAACGGGTCGGTCATCGAAAAAGGCGGCGTCAATTTTTCCCACGTGTTTGGCAGCGGCTTGCCCCCGTCCGCCAGTGCCCATCGCCCTGAACTGGCCGGTCGCGGCTTCGAGGCGCTGGGCGTATCGCTGGTGATCCATCCCCATAACCCGCACATACCGACTTCCCACGCCAATGTGCGCTTTTTCATTGCTGAAAAGGAAGGCGAAGAGCCGGTGTGGTGGTTTGGCGGAGGCTTTGACCTGACGCCTTATTACGGCAACGACGAAGACTGCATCCACTGGCATCGCGTGGCCGAGCAGGCCTGTGCGCCGTTCGGTGCGGACGTTTACCCGCGTTATAAAGCCTGGTGCGACAGCTATTTCCATATCAAGCACCGCAACGAGCCGCGTGGCATCGGCGGCCTGTTTTTCGATGACTTGAACGAATGGGGCTTCGACACCTGCTTTGCCTTCATCCGCGCCATCGGTGATGCCTACATCGACGCCTACCTGCCGATCATGCAGCGCCGCCAGGCGATGGCTTATACCGAACAGCAGCGTCAGTTCCAGGAGTTCCGCCGGGGCCGCTACGTTGAGTTCAACCTCGTCTATGACCGTGGCACCCTGTTCGGCCTGCAGTCGGGCGGGCGTACCGAGTCGATCCTGATGTCGCTGCCGCCGCAGGTGCGCTGGAGCTACGACTGGAAAGCCGAGGCCGGGAGCGAAGAAGCGCGCCTTACCGACTATTTCCTGCAGGACCGCGACTGGCTCGGCCTGACTGCGCCCAAGGCGGCAGTGTGATGGATCGCTATGTCGTCTTCGGCAACCCTATCGGCCACAGCAAGTCACCGTTGATTCACCGCCTGTTCGCCGAGCAGACCGGCGAGCAGATGGACTACAGCACACTGCTCGCGCCGCTGGAGGACTTCATCGGCTGTGCCCGTGAGTTCTTTCAACACGGCCGTGGGGCGAATGTCACCGTGCCGTTCAAGGAAGACGCTTTCCGGCTGGCCGACACCCTCAGCGAGCGCGCCCAACGCGCCGGCGCGGTGAATACCCTGAGCAAGCTGGCCGATGGCACGTTGCTCGGTGATAACACTGACGGCGCAGGCCTGGTGCGCGACCTCAAGGTCAACGCCGGGCTGGACCTGCAAGGCAAGCGCATCCTGCTGCTGGGCGCCGGTGGCGCGGTACGCGGCGCGTTGGAACCGTTGCTGGCCGAAAAACCCGCCTCACTGATCATTGCCAACCGCACCGTGGAAAAAGCCGAAGGCCTGGCCGAGCTGTTCAACGACCTGGGGCCGGTGTCCGCCAGTGGTTTCGACTGGCTGCGTGAGCCGGTGGACGTGATTATCAACGCCACGTCCGCCAGCTTGTCAGGCGACGTACCGCCGATTGCGGGCAGTTTGATCGAACCGGGCAAGACGTTCTGCTACGACATGATGTACGCCAAGGCGCCGACCGCCTTCTGTCGCTGGGCCGATGAGCAGGGTGCGGCGGTAGCGATGGACGGATTGGGCATGCTGGTTGAGCAGGCGGCCGAAGCGTTCTTTCTGTGGCGCGGCGTACGCCCGGAGTCGGCGCCGGTACTGGCCGAGCTGCGCCGCCAGTTGGCCTGACATATATCCAAATGTGGGAGGGGGCTTGCCCCCGATGGCGGTCTGTCAGCTACCCATGTGTTGGCTGAAGCACCGCTATCGGGGGCAAGCCCCCTCCCACACTTTGATCGCATTCAGTCTTCGAAATGGAGGGGGCACCTGTCTGGCCCTTCCAGCTTCTTCAACTCTTCAACCACCTGCGGCCGGGCCCCGCGCAAGGTCAGGCTACGCCCCAACCCCGCCAACCGCCGCGCTTCCTGGTGCAGCATCTCCACCCCGGAGTAGTCGATAAAGTTGATCTGCTGCGCTTCGATCACCACCCGCTCGCCCTGCAAGCGTTGCAGGCGCACCTGCAGGTAGTGGCTGGCGCCAAAAAAGATCGAGCCACCCACGCGCAACACATCCTCGTCACCGTCGCGCCATTGCTGCACCCGGGGTTGCGAGGTGCGCTTGAGGTAGAAAAACAGCGACGCCAGCACCCCGGCATAAATGGCCGTTTGCAGCTCCTGCAGCAAGGTCGCCACACACGTCAGCGCCATCACCGCGAATTCGGCGCGGCTCACGCGGTACAACGCACGGATGCCGCGGTGGTCCACCAGCCCCCAGCAGATCAACAGGATACTTGCCGCCATGCTCGGGATCGGAATGTGCGCGATCAACCCTGCGCCAAACAGCGCAAACAGCGCCACCCAGAGCGCGGAAAACACGCCGGCCAATGGCGAGCGGGCACCCGCCTCATAACTGAGCCCGGAGCGGGTGAACGAACCTGCCGACAGATAGCCGGAGAAAAATCCGCCGACGATATTGGATAAACCCTGGGCGCGAACTTCCTGATTGGCGTCGAGCAGTTGCTGCGAACGGGCCGACAGTGAGCGGGCAATCGACAGGCTGGTCACCAGCCCCAGCATGCCCACCGCCACAGCGCTCGGCAGCAGGCGCAGGATCGTGTCCAGGTCCATGGGCAACGGGCGCAAGGGTGGCAGCTTGCCGATGAACGAACTGACCAACGCCACCTGCCCGAACAGCGCCGGCCACAGCCATGTGGCGAGGCTGCCCAGGGCCAGGGCGATCAACAGGCTCGGCCAGCGTGGCACCAGGTATTTGAGCAGTGCGCCGACCAGCAAGGTGCCCAGGCCCAGGATGAGCGATGCGCGGTCCCAGTCGCCGGCATGTTCGAGCAGCGCCAGCAGGCTGTTGATCGCGGTGGCCTGGCTCGGCAGGTCCAGCCCCAGCAGGTTGGGCAACTGCCCCAGAGCGATGACCACCGCGGCACCAAGAGTGAAACCGAGCACCACGGAATGGGAGACGAAATTCACCAGCGCGCCGAAGCGCAGCAGGCCCAGCAACCATTGGAACACACCGGCGAGGACGGTCAGCAGCAGGATCAAGGTGATGTAATCCTGGGAACCCGGCACCGCCAGCGGGCTGATACTGGCGTAGAGCACAATGGAAATTGCCGCCGTAGGACCGCAGATCAGGTGCCAGGACGAGCCCCACAGGCACGCGATCAACACCGGAATGATGGCCGCGTACAGCCCGTATTCCGGTGGGAGCCCGGCAATCAGTGCGTAGGCAATCGACTGTGGCAGCGCGAGTACGGCGCCGCTGAGGCCGACGACGGCGTCCCGGCCGACGCTGCCGCGGGTTTGGCACGGCAGCCAACTGAGGAAAGGGAACAGTGTGTAGCGGTTGGGCCGGGGCATCGCAGGCTCGGGTAGAAAGGTTTGAGCCAGAGTATCAGGCTGCCAGTGATCGTTCCCACGCTCTGCGTGGGAATGCCTCTTGTGACGCTCCGCGTCACGGGTTTGAAAGCGGACGCAGAGCGTCCAGGGATGCATTCCCACGCGGAGCGTGGGAACGATCACGAGTGTGATCTTTAGAGGTTGGCTTTTACCGCTGCCAACGCATCCTTGCCATCCAGGGTTTTCACGCCCTCCAGCCACTTGTCCAACACCGCCGGATTGGCCTTGATCCAGGCCTTCGCGGCATCCGCATTGCTGACCTTGTTGTTGGCCACGTCAGCCATGATGCTGTTCTCCATGTCTTGGGTGAAACTCAGGTTGGTCAGCAGTTTGCCCACATTCGGACAGGCCTGCGCGTAGCCCTTGCGGGTCAAGGTGTAGACACTGCCGGTGCTGCCAAAATACTGCTCGCCGCCTGTGAGGTAGTGCATTTTCAGTTGCACGTTCATGGGGTGCGGCGTCCAGCCGAGGAAGGTGACGAAGCGCTGTTTCTTCACCGCTCGCGAAACTTCGGCGAGCATCGCCTGTTCACTCGACTCCACCAGCTTCCATTGGCCGAGGTCAAAGTCATTCTTCTTGATGATCTCCTGCAGCGAGATATTCGCCGGCGCGCCGGAGCCGATGCCGTAGATCTTCTTGCCGAATCGGTCGGCGAATTTATTCAGATCGGCAAAATCATGCACGCCCGCGTCCCACACGTAGTCCGGTACGGCGAGGGTGAACTCGGTGCCGTCGAGGTTCTTCGCCAGCTGTACGACATCGCCATTGGCCACGAACTTGTCATAAAAGCCTTGCTGCGCCGGCATCCAGTTGCCCATGAACACGTCAACCTGGCCATCCTTGAGCCCGCCAAAGGTAATCGGCACGGCCAGGGTGTCGACCTTGGCCGTGTAGCCCATGCCGGCCAGCAGAAAACCGGTGATGGCGTTGGTCGCCGCAATGTCGCTCCAGCCGGGATCGGCCATTTTCACCGTTTCGCAACTTGAGTCCGCAAATGCATTGGCGCTGCTCAACGCCAGGATGCCCAGCACTACCGTTAACTTTTGCATGGCCTTCCCTCTGTATTTTTTAGTGTTGGCAGGGTTGTGGATAACGTGCCTTGCGCTCCAGGTCGTCGAGGTCGATATGGTTGCGCATGTACTGCTGACTGGCGTCCACCAGTGGCTGGTGATCCCAGCTCTTGAGTTTGCCCTGGGTCAGTGCTTGGAACACCAGGCGACGGCGGCGTTGGCTGGCGAGCACCTGTTGGTGGATCGCCGGGATGTCCCACTTGGCCCGCGCCTCGTTTAAAAACGCCTCGAACAGTGGCCGGTGCTCCGGTGACTGGCTGAGGTTCTCCCGCTCGTGCGGGTCGTTGTGTACATCGAACAGTAGACAAGGGTCGTCTTCGCTGTAGATGAATTTGTAGGCGCCCCGGCGAATCATCATCAGCGGGCTGATGGTGCCTTCGGCCATGTATTCGCCAAACACTTCGTCGTGCCCGCCCTCGCCTTGCAAGTGTGGCAGCAGCGAACGGCCATCCAGGGGCAGGCGCGGGTCCAGCTCGCCGCCGGCCAACTCCACCAGGGTGGGCAACAGGTCGGCGGTCGAGACGGCCTGGGTCACACGGCGCGCCGCAAATTGCCCCGGCGCACTGATCAACAACGGCACGCGGGCGGCCATTTCGAACCAATGCATTTTGTACCAGAGGCCGCGCTCGCCCAGCATGTCGCCGTGGTCGCCGGAGAAGATGATGATGGTGTCATC
The DNA here is from genome assembly GCF_019891515.1 of Pseudomonas sp. Wu6. Taxonomy (NCBI): domain Bacteria; kingdom Pseudomonadati; phylum Pseudomonadota; class Gammaproteobacteria; order Pseudomonadales; family Pseudomonadaceae; genus Pseudomonas; species Pseudomonas sp. Wu6. Next base: position 105,061 of record NZ_JAFLXH010000008.1, read on the forward strand.
GGCCAGGCCGGTGTCTTCCAGGGTTTGCAGCAGCTTGCCGACATTGCTGTCGATGTAGCTGCACGCGCCGAAATAGGCACGCCGTGCATCGCGGATCTTATCCACAGGCAGCGGCTTGTCCCACAGGTCGTAGACCCTGAGCAAACGCTGGGAGTGCGGGTCGAGATCGCCCTGGGGCGGTGTTGCAGGCAAGGGAATGTCGCTGTCGTCGTACAGGTCCCAGAACGGTTTGGGAATGGTGTACGGGTCATGGGGATGGGTCATCGACACGGTCAGGCAGAACGGTTGCTCGCCGTCCTCGCGGATATGATCGAACAGATATTGCCGGGCCTTGAATACCACTTCTTCGTCGAAATCCAGCTGGTTGGTGCGCACACAGGGCCCGGCTTGCAGCACCGAGGCCATGTTGTGATACCAGCTGGGGCGTACATCCGGCTCATCCCAGTTCACCGCCCAACCATAGTCCGCCGGGTAGATGTCGCTGGTCAGGCGCTCTTCATAGCCGTGCAACTGGTCGGGACCGCAGAAATGCATCTTGCCCGACAGCGCCGTGCGGTAGCCGAGGCGACGCAGGTAGTGGGCATAGGTCGGCACATCGGCGGGGAAATCCGCCGCGTTGTCGTAGGCGCCTATCTTGCTCGGCAACTGGCCGCTGACCAGCGTGAAGCGCGAAGGCGCACACAGCGGGCTGTTGCAGTAGGCGGCGTCGAAGACCACGCCCTGTTCGGCGAGGCGGCTCAGGTGGGGCAGCTTGATCGGGGAAGGTCCGTAGAACGGCAGCAGCGGCGCGGCCATTTGATCGGCCATGATGAAAAGAATGTTCTTGCGCTTCATGGTTTCTCGGCATTCCATAGGCGGTGTTTATGCCACTGAGCATGCGGCCCATGAAAAACGTGGTAAAGCCCATGACGAACAATGCCTAGGATAAGCACAGCTTATGTATGAAGCGCTGGGTGACCTCTCCCTCGACCTGCTGCGCGCGTTCGAAGCGGCTGCGCGGCAGCGCAGTTTTACCGCCGCCGCGATGGAGTTGGGCACCACCCAACCGGCCATCAGCCAGCAGATCAAACGGCTTGAAGAGCAGTTGGCGATCCGCTTGTTCGATCGCATCTACCGTGGCATCGAATTGACCGACGCCGGCGCCCTGCTGTTCGAACACGTGCAGGCCGGCCTGCAAACCATCAACCTGGGCCTGAGCACCGTCACCCGGCAGGACCAGCACGAAGTGCTGCAAGTGGCCACCGACTTCGCCTTTGCCGCCTACTGGCTGATGCCGCGCCTGCATCGGTTCCACGAGGCCAACCCGCAGGTTGACGTGAGCCTGGTGACCAGCGAGCGCAACCACGCCAGCCTGCGCAGCGACATCGACGTGGCCGTGCTGTTTGGCGATGGACGCTTCAAGCAAGGCGACAGCCTTTGGTTGTTCAATGAGGAAGTGTTCCCGGTGTGCAGCCCCCAGTGGCTCAAGAACCAGGCCACTGCGCTGACGGTGCAGACCCTGCCGGACTACCCCCTGCTGCACTTGCGTCAGGAAAACAATCGCCATTGGTTCGATTGGGCCGGTGTGTTTCGCGAGCTGGGTATCAGCGCCGCGCCCACCCCTGGCCAGTTGCGTTTCGACAATTACACGCTGCTGATTCAGGCGGCTATTGCCGGCCAGGGCGTCGCGATCGGCTGGCGCCACCTGGTGGATAACCTGCTGGAGCAGAACTGGCTGTGCAGACCGATCAGCGAGACGGTGGTCTCGCGCTTCGGCTATTACGTGGTGCAGCCCCAGCGCAAGCGTCGCGGGCAGTTGGTCGAACGGTTTGTCGATTGGCTGCTGGCGGAGCAGGCCGGCAGTGCGCAGTCATTGACCGGGCTGGCCCTGCCATCGATTGCGGTCTAGGACCGGCGCTTTCCAAGCTAATGCAATGCTCATTTTCCCAGGAAGATGTATGATTTTTCGCGTTATTCTCCCAATATATGGGACTGATATTTATATATTGAGATATTACAAAGCTTAGGTTTATATTCGCCCATCTGCTTTTTTCAGCACCCACTCATTTCAGGTGAAGCGATGCAGGCGCAATTGATCGCGCTCGATTGGGGAACCAGCTCCCTTCGTGCTTACAAACTAGGCCCCGCCGGCGTGGTGCTGGAACAACGCTCACTGGCGTCGGGCATCATGCATTTGCCCAGCGAACCGCGTGACATTGCAGGCGTGCGCTGCAGCAATGGTTTCGAGCTGGCCTTCGATAGCGCCTGTGGGGACTGGCTCGACGCCCAGCCCGACCTGCCGGTGATTGCCTGCGGCATGGTCGGCAGCGCACAGGGCTGGAGCGAAGCGGCTTACCGCAACACCCCGGTGGATGTGGCGAGCCTGGGGCAGGCGCTGCATAAGGTGCGCAGCGTGCGTGGGGTTGATGTGCATATCGTGCCGGGCGTGATCGAACAGGTCGGCCTGCCCAATGTGATGCGCGGCGAAGAAACCCAGGTGCTCGGTGTGCTGCACGGGCTTGCGAGCGACGTATTGATTGGCCTGCCGGGCAGCCATTCCAAATGGGTCGAGGTCGTCGAAGGCTGTATCACTCACTTCGACACCTTCATGACCGGTGAGCTGTTCGCCGTCTTGAGCCAGCACAGCATCCTGGGGCGTACCCAGCAATCATCGGAACATTTCCAGACCGAGGCGTTTGACCGCGGCGTGCATGTGGCTCTTTCGGCAGATGGCCGGCGCGGCGTGCTCTCGACGCTGTTCAGTGCCCGCACCCTTGGCCTGACTGCCCAACTGACGCCCGAGCAGCAGCCCGACTACCTGTCCGGCCTGCTGATCGGTCATGAACTGGCCGGTTTACCCGACAGCGCAAAACCCAAGCCGATCGTCCTGGTCGGTGCCGCCCCCCTCTGCGCTCGCTATCAACGTGCCCTCGCGCTGTGCGGCTTCACCGACGTCAGCCTGGCGCAGGCCGCCAGCGAGCGCGGTTTGTGGCAACTGGCCGTGGCGGCCGGGCTCACTCAACCTGTAACGGAGGCCTGACATGCTTAAAACAGCACTCGCACAAAACGGTCTGATCGCGATTCTGCGCGGCGTGCGCCCGGACGAAGCCGAAGCCGTCGGCCAGGCGCTGTACCAGGCCGGTTTTCGCGTCATCGAAGTACCGCTTAACTCGCCGGACCCCTACACCAGCATCCGCACCCTGCGCGACAGCCTGCCCGCCGATTGCCTGATTGGTGCCGGTACGGTGCTGACGCCCGAGCAGGTCGAGCAGGTCAAGGCCGCCGGCGGCCAGGTGATCGTGATGCCCCACAGCGATGCCAAGGTATTGCGGGCGGCGAAAGCGGCGGGCCTGTATCTGTCGCCGGGCGTCGCCACGCCGACCGAAGCCTTTGCCGCACTGGCCGAAGGCGCCGACGTATTGAAACTGTTTCCGGCCGAGCAAATGGCCCCGGCGGTGATCAAGGCGTGGCTTGCGGTATTGCCGGGGGGCACGTTGCTGCTGCCGGTGGGCGGTATCACGCCGGACAACATGCAAGTGTTCACCGACGCCGGCGCCAAGGGCTTCGGGCTGGGCTCCGGATTGTTCAAACCGGGTATGAGCGTAGAGCAGGTTGCGAGCCGCGCCCAGGCTTATGTCGCGGCCTGGAAAGCCCTGAGCTGAGTTCAAGTTCCGCGCCTGCTGGCGCTGCATCTATAAGAGAGACAACAGATGAAAATCACCAAACTGACGACCTTCATCGTCCCGCCGCGCTGGTGCTTCCTCAAGGTCGAAACCGACCAGGGCGTCACCGGCTGGGGTGAGCCCGTGGTTGAGGGTCGCGCCCACACCGTGGCCGCTGCCGTTGAAGAATTGTCCGACTACCTGATCGGCAAAGACCCACGCAATATCGAAGACATCTGGACCGTGCTCTATCGCGGCGGTTTCTACCGCGGTGGCGCTGTGCACATGAGCGCCCTCGCCGGTATCGACCAGGCGTTGTGGGACATCAAGGGCAAGGCCCTGGGCGTGTCCGTCAGCGACCTGCTGGGCGGCCAGGTGCGTGACAAGATCCGTGTGTATTCGTGGATTGGTGGCGACCGCCCGGCCGACACGGCCCGCGCGGCCAAAGAGGCTGTGGCCCGTGGTTTCACTGCGGTGAAAATGAACGGCACCGAAGAGCTGCAGTTCGTCGACAGCTTCGAAAAAGTCGACCTGGCCCTGGCCAACGTCGCTGCCGTGCGCGATGCGGTCGGCCCTAACGTCGGCATTGGCGTCGATTTTCATGGTCGCGTGCACAAGCCCATGGCCAAGGTGCTGATGAAGGAACTGGACCCGTACAAGCTGATGTTCATCGAAGAACCGGTGCTCAGCGAAAACTACGAAGCCCTCAAGGAACTGGCCCCCCTGACCAGCACCCCGATTGCCCTGGGCGAGCGCCTGTTCTCGCGCTGGGATTTCAAGCGCGTGCTCAGTGAAGGTTATGTCGACATCATCCAGCCGGATGCGTCCCACGCCGGCGGCATCACCGAAACCCGCAAGATCGCCAACATGGCCGAAGCCTACGACGTGGCCCTGGCCCTGCACTGCCCGCTGGGCCCGATTGCCCTGGCGGCCTGCCTGCAATTGGATGCGGTGTGCTACAACGCGTTTATCCAGGAACAAAGCCTGGGCATCCATTACAACGAGAGCAACGACCTGCTCGATTATGTGCGCGACCCGGGCGTATTCGACTATGACCAGGGCTTTGTGAAGATCCCCAACGGGCCGGGCCTGGGCATCGAGATCAACGAGGAATACGTGGTCGAGCGCGCGGCCATCGGCCATCGCTGGCGCAACCCGATCTGGCGCCATGCCGACGGCAGTTTCGCCGAGTGGTGATGTTGCCCTGAAGAAACGCGGTAAAAATGTGGGAGGGGGCTTGCCCCCGATTGCGGTGTGTCATCCACCGATGTACTGGCTGTTCCACCGCCATCGGGGGCAAGCCCCCTCCCACATTTGATTCGGTTTCGTCAGCCAGTCTCATTTCTGTCCTCAATAAACACAAGAAGAGGCACTTCCCCATGCACCCTGAATCCCTCACCGGACAGGCTTCTGTAGTCACGCCTAGCCGAAAGCGCTTCTTTATCATGGTGCTGCTGTTCATCACCGTGGTGATCAACTACCTCGACCGCAGCAACCTGTCGATTGCCGCTCCCGCGCTGACCAGCGAGCTGGGCATTGACCCGGTCCATGTCGGGCTGATTTTCTCGGCGTTCGGCTGGACCTACGCCGCGATGCAGATCCCTGGCGGCTGGTTGGTCGACCGTGTGCCCCCGCGCATTCTCTACACCGCCGCCCTGCTGCTGTGGTCCATCGCCACCGTCATGCTCGGCTTTGCCGCCAGCTTCATTGCGTTGTTCGTGTTGCGCATGGCCGTCGGTGCCCTGGAGGCCCCGGCCTACCCGATCAACAGCCGGGTGGTGACCACCTGGTTTCCCGAGCGCGAGCGCGCCACGGCGATTGGCGTCTACACCTCCGGGCAGTTTGTCGGGCTGGCGTTTCTCACCCCCGTGCTGGCCTGGCTGCAGCATGCGTTCGGCTGGCACATGGTGTTCGTCGCCACCGGTGGCGTCGGCATCTTATGGGCGCTGATCTGGTACGCGGTGTACCGCGAGCCCAAGGATTTCAAGGGCGCCAACGCGGCGGAAATCCAGCTGATCCGTGACGGCGGTGGCCTGGTGGATATGCAGGAAAAAGCCAGCAAGGCACCGTTCAGCTGGGTTGACCTGGGCATTGTGCTGAGCAAGCGCAAGTTGTGGGGCATCTACCTTGGGCAGTTCTGCCTGAATTCCACCCTGTGGTTTTTCCTGACCTGGTTCCCGACCTATCTGGTGAAGTATCGCGGTATGGACTTCATCAAGTCCGGTCTGCTCGCCTCACTGCCGTTTCTGGCGGCGTTCGTCGGTGTTCTGTGCTCCGGGATTTTTTCCGACTGGCTGATTCGCCGGGGCGCGTCGGTAGGCTTTGCGCGCAAGTTGCCGATCATCGGCGGGCTGCTGATTTCCACCGCGATCATCGGCGCCAACTACGTGGACTCCACCGCCTGGGTGATCGCATTCCTGGCGCTGGCGTTCTTCGGCAATGGGCTGGCGTCGATCACCTGGTCGCTGGTATCCACGCTGGCACCTGCTCGTTTGTTGGGGCTGACCGGTGGCGTGTTCAACTTCATCGGCAACCTGTCGGCGATTGCTACGCCGATCGTGATTGGATTTCTTGCCAGCGGTGATTCGTTTGCGCCGGCCATTACCTATATCGCGGTGCTGGCGTTGCTTGGCGCGCTTTCCTACGTGCTGCTGGTGGGCAAGGTCGAGCGGATTGAGCTGTGAAACAAGGCGACCCTGAGGTCGCCTTCCTTACCTGTTCACGGCACGGACATCTCGTTACGGAACACGTTGTGCCGGTCCCAATGCCGCTTGGTGCGGCGCAGGCGGCTTTCGATCATGAGGTCGGGGACGAAAATCTTGTACCAGTAGGGGTTTTTCGGCTTGGCCGGGTTGCCGTCCTCATGAGTCATGTCCAGGTCCGGGTAGTTGATATAGCAACCCTCGAACTGGTCATTGAGGGGCACCCCCCGATCATTGGCGAAGGCGTTGAAAAACAGTCCCTGAATCCATCGCGCGTGGGCCTGGTCCGCCGCCTCGCCGGCCTCCTGCCAATAGCACTGCGGTTGCCACTTCAGATAGGACGAGCGCTGTGAGGCCGACGACTCCTTGCGAACCGCCGGTGTGGCCTCATTGATGCGCCCGCCAAACGACTGGATTTGTATCAGGCTCTGGGTCAGGTATTGATCGGGGTCGTCCCAGTGCAGCGTGTCCCAGATCGCCTGGAGCACCTGAGGGGTGAATTCGCCCTTCTGATAGGCCGACTTGTAGCGCCCGCGCAGATTGTCCCCTGAACCATTCAAGGTTTGCTGGCACACCAGCCAATCCAGGCGTCGCGTGGCCGCCAATGCGTCGGGCAATGCTTTGATGGCGCGTCCACTGGCGCCGCCGCTTGGCATATGCACAACGTAAAACGGCACCAGGCATTCGGTCGCAGGCAGGCCAATGGCATCGAGCATTTTTGCGACGAAATCTTCAAAGGGCGCCTGGTCCTTCAGCCCTCCGTCGCGATCGACGTAGTGAATGCCCAGGGTCACATTACCGGTGTGCGGATGGCGCATCTCCAGTTTGGTCGCCAACCCCCACGTGTCGGGATTGCTTTGGTTGAGGGCGAACCAGTTCTGATAGGCGATAAGCAGGTTGTCGAGCCTGGACTTATCGGTCAGCAGGGACCAATCCCATTGCAGCACCAGCCAGAGCACTTCCTTCGGCGCCTCGGGCAACGTCTTGAAATAGTAGCTGGTGATGATGCCGAACTGACCGCCACCGGCGCCGCAGCACGCCGCGAAGAGGTCGAGCTCGTCAGGGTCTGTGCTGTCTCGCGAGACATGCACGGGGGTCAGGCCGGTGCCCTGTGCATTGGGCACCAACATATCCACACCGTGCAGCCAATCGCACACCAGGCCATGCTTGCGTGACAGCAACCCATAGCCGCCCCCGCAGATATGCCCGCCCAGGCCGACCGAATAGCATGAGCCGCCCGGCAGTGTCTTATTGGCCAGCTTGTACAACCTGACGTAGGCGTCCCAATTCTGCGCACCGGCCTCCAGGCGAAAGCTGTAGCGCTCGAGCCGCGCGGGGACCAGGTCGGAAGCCAGTTGCCCATCGGCAGCGTAGACCACCTGGTTCAGCGGGCTGATATCCAGGATCGATAACACCTCGTCGCTGCTGCCGGGCATTTTGTTGGCGACGAAACCTTCGTAACAGTGACCACCGCTTCGAACCGTTATACGTCCGTGGGTGATCGCCAGCGCTTCGGCGGCGGCGTCGACGATGTCCTGGGTACTGTGGCAGAGGTAGATGCGGCTGGCGCCATTGGGCGACGATTCGCCCTGCACATTGCCCAACGGCCAGCGCAGGTTGAAGCCTTTCTGCAGGGTGGAATGACGGGGGTCTGAAGACGTGATGAGATCAAATGCCATGATGTACTCCTTAAGAGCCAGGGATGACTTCTGATGCAGCTAACTTAACAACCGGGGGGCAAGAACTGCGGGGGGCTTGCAGAGGCGGTTAGACGACAAGAGGCATGAAGTGCTTGTGGGGGGTGACGGCATGTCACCCCCCCACAAGCCTAGCGCAAGAATCCGGACCGGTGCAGTTACCGACGTGCGTTGCGCACGCCTTCGGACAGCGCCGCGCAATGGCTCAATACGCCATCGATCGCTTGCTGGTGGCTGTCGGCGTTGGCGATGTGATCGATCAGTGCAGACCCCACCACCACCCCGTCCGCCAGGCGCGCGATGGCCGCCGCTTGCTGCGGTGTACGGATGCCGAAGCCTATACTGATCGGCAGGTCGGTATGGCGACGCAAGCGGCTCACGGCTTCTTCGACGTGCTCCAGGGTGGCCGCGCCGGCACCGGTCACGCCCGCTACCGACACGTAGTACACAAAGCCGGAGCTGCCGTTGAGCACCGTCGGCAGGCGTGCGTCATCAGTGGTCGGCGTGGTCAGGCGGATAAAGTCGATACCCGCCGCCTGGGCCGGATCGCACAGTTCGCCGTTATGTTCAGGCGGCATGTCCACCACGATCAGCCCGTCTACGCCCGCTTCCTTGGCGTCGGTGATGAATTGCGGGACACCGTACTTGTGGATCGGGTTGAAGTAGCCCATCAACACCAGGGGCGTGTCGTTGTTGTCTTTGCGGAACTCGCGGACCATCTGCAGGGTTTTCGCCAGGTTCTGCCTGGCCTCCAGCGCGCGGATGTTGGCCAATTGGATGGCCGGGCCATCGGCCATCGGGTCGGTGAAGGGCATGCCCAACTCGATCACGTCGGCTCCGGCAGCGGGCAGGCCTTTGAGGATGGCCAGCGAGGCGTCATAGCCCGGGTCGCCGGCGGTGACGAAGGTCACCAGGGCGGCGCGGTTCTGCTCTTTGAGTTGCGCGAAGCGCGTTTGCAGGCGGCTCATCAATGTTTCTCCTGCTGGGACTGTTCCATATGGTGCATGACGGTCTGCATGTCTTTGTCGCCTCGGCCGGACAGGTTGATCACCATCAGGTGCTCCTTGGGCAGGGTCGGTGCGCGTTTGAATACTTCGGCCAGGGCGTGCGCGCTTTCCAGCGCCGGAATGATCCCTTCGAGGCGGCAGCATTTGTGGAAAGCATCGAGGGCTTCATCGTCCGTCACCGAGGTGTACTGGACACGGCCGATGTCGTGCAACCAGGCGTGCTCAGGGCCGATGCCGGGGTAGTCCAGGCCTGCGGAAATCGAGTGTGCGTCGATGATCTGGCCGTCATCGTCCTGCAGCAGGAAGGTGCGGTTGCCGTGCAGTACGCCGGGCACCCCGCCATTGAGGCTGGCGGCGTGCTTGCCGGTTTCGATGCCATGACCGGCCGCTTCAACGCCGATGATCTCGACGCTGGTGTCATCCAGGAACGGGTGGAACAAGCCCATGGCATTGGAGCCGCCGCCGATGCACGCCACCAGGCTGTCCGGCAGGCGGCCTTCCTGGGCTTGCAATTGGTCGCGGGTTTCCTTGCCGATCACGGCCTGGAAATCGCGCACCATGGCCGGGTAAGGGTGCGGGCCGGCCACGGTGCCGATCAGGTAGAAGGTGCTGTCGACATTGGTGACCCAGTCACGCAGGGCCTCGTTCATCGCGTCCTTCAGGGTGCCGGTGCCGGCGACCACCGGGATCACTTCGGCGCCCAGCAGCTTCATGCGAAACACGTTGGCCTGTTGGCGCTCGATGTCGGTGGTGCCCATGTAGATCACGCATTGCAGGCCAAAGCGCGCGGCGACGGTGGCAGTGGCCACGCCGTGCATGCCGGCGCCGGTCTCGGCGATGATGCGTTTCTTGCCCATGCGCCGCGCCAGCAGGATCTGGCCGATGCAGTTATTGATCTTGTGCGCGCCGGTGTGGTTCAGCTCTTCGCGCTTGAGGTAGATCTTGGCGCCGCCGCAGAATTCGGTCAGGCGTTCAGCGAAGTACAGCGGGCTTGGACGCCCGACGTAATCGCGCTGGAAGTAGGCCAATTCCTCGTTGAACGCCGGATCGATCTTGGCCGCTTCGTATTCACGGGCCAGCTCGAGGATCAACGGCATCAGGGTTTCAGCGACGTAGCGGCCGCCGAACGCACCAAACAGGCCGTTGACGTCAGGGCCGTTGCGCAGGTCGGTCTGGGACTGAGTCATGGGACGCTCCAGGAAAGAAAGGGGTGTGGGAAATAATGAGCACCACTCTACCCCTGCCGCTCTGGGCTGAAAACCGATAAGATCGCCGTAACCTGTCAGGAAAACTCACAGATGAGCCGAGACCTTCCACCACTCAATGCGCTGCGCGCCTTTGAAGTCACTGCCCGCCTCAGCAGCGTCAGCCAGGCTGCGGAGCACTTGCATGTCACCCATGGCGCAGTCAGTCGCCAATTGAAAGTGCTGGAAGAACACTTGGGCGTCAGCCTGTTCGTCAAGGAGGGCCGCGGCCTTAAACTCACAGATGCAGGGGCAAGGTTACGCGATGCCAGCGCCGAGGCGTTCGAGCGTCTGCGCGATGTGTGTGCCGAACTCACCCAGCGCAGCGCCGACGCGCCCTTCGTACTGGGATGCTCGGGCAGCTTGCTGGCGCGCTGGTTGATACCGCGTCTGGGGCGCTTGAATGCTGACTTGCCGGACTTGCGTCTGCACCTGTCTGCCGGTGACGGCGACCTCGACCCCAGGCGCCCCGGCCTTGATGCCCTGCTGGTATTCGCCGAGCCGCCTTGGCCGGCGGATATGCAGGTATTCGAGCTGGCCAGCGAGCGCATCGGCGCCGTCATGAGTCCACGCTTCGCCGGCTATGAGCGCCTGCGCCAGGCACCGGCCCAAGCCTTGCGTGGCGAACCTCTCTTACACACCACGTCGCGTCCGCAAGCCTGGCCCAGTTGGGCGCAGCAACACGGGATCGAGCCCGACGCGCTGAAACTCGGCCAGGGTTTTGAACATTTGTATTATTTGCTGGAAGCGGCGGTGGCAGGACTGGGCGTGGCGATTGCGCCACAACCGCTGGTGGCGGAGGACCTGCGTGCGGGTCGCCTGGTGGCGCCGTGGGGCTTCAGTGAAACCCCGGCGCACCTGGCGTTGTGGCTACCCAAGCGCGCCGCAGATGGGCGCGCTGGGCAATTGGCGCAGTGGCTCAAGGCTGAGCTGGCGCGCCAACCTGTTTAGTCGCCGCGTTTGCACAGCAGGTAGGCTGCCAGCAGACCCAGAGCACCGACGGCAACGCCGGCGGTGGTCCATGGGTGCTCTTGTGCGTAATCGCGAGTGGCAACGCCGGTTTCGCGGATTTTGACTTTGCTTTCTTCGTACGCGTCGCTGATCAGGTGGCGCGAGTGCTTGAGGGCATTCTCGGCATTGCTTTTCAGGGCCTTCAGCGTTTTGCGCGACTCATCGGATGCGTCGTCCTTGAGGCTCTCGAGGGATTTGAGCAGGCTCGAAATCTCGGCTTCCATGCTTTCCAGCGACGCTTTGCGTAAAGAAGTGTTGGCCATTTGGACATCTCCTGAAGTGATTGAGTGGCGTGTGTAGATACCGACTGCGGCCGTTTCAGAAAGTGCATTAAATCTGAACTTTCGTGGCCGAGCGGTCGCCTCAAGCAGTACGAATATTCACTGCTAGTCTTGATTGACGACCTACAGGAGAAACACCATGAGCGAACATCACACCTACAAGAAAGTCGAATTGGTGGGCTCATCCACCACCACCATCGAAGATGCGATCCAGAATGCCCTGGCCGAAGCCAGCAAAAGCCTCAAGCATCTGGAATGGTTTGAAGTGACTGAAACCCGTGGGCATATCGAGGATGGCAAGGTCGCGCACTATCAGGTCACCCTGAAGGTGGGATTCCGAATTGCCAGTAGTTGATCGGGCGCGCGGAACTTTGACCGCTGGCCGATTGCCATAACCTGCGCTACACCCAATGCATGCCGACGCCCTGAGCGTCGGCATGCTCTTTTCGACCAGCGCAAGGAAAGTATCGGATGAAGAAGTTTCTGTTGGCGGTAGGTTTGTTGAGCATTGCAGGCACGGCCCTGGCGGCGGGCAAGCCTTGTGAAGAGCTCAAAGGCGAACTCGCGGCAAAGCTTGATGCCAAGGGCGTTCAGCACTATTCGCTGGATGTTGTGGATAAAGGCGCTGCCGCCGATGGCCAAGTGATTGGCAGTTGCGAAGGCGGCACCAAGGAAATCGTCTACAAGCGCGGTTAATCCCGTGTTGCAGACATAAAAAACCGACGCAGGCGCGTCGGTTTTTTTTCGCCTGGGGTTTAGCCCTTCATCACCTGCGCCAGCAGCTCGTAGGAATGAATCCGGTCGGCGTGCTCATACAGGTCGCAGGTAAAGATCAGTTCGTCGGCGCCGGTCTGTTCGATCAGCACCTCCAGTTTGGCGCGGATCTTCGCCGGGCTGCCCACCATCGCCAGGCCGAGGAAACTGCCCACCGCTTCTTTCTCGTGGGGCAGCCACAGGCCGTCCATGGTTTTTACCGGTGGGCGCTGCACCAGGCTTTGCCCGCGCATCAGCGCGAGGATGCGCTGGTACACCGAGGTGGCCAGGTAGTCGGCCTGTTCGTCGGTGTCAGCGGCGACCAGAGGAATGCCGAGCATCACGTAGGGCTTGTCCAGCACCGCCGAAGGCTTGAAGTGATTGCGGTACACCCGAACCGCCTCATGCATCAGGCGCGGTGCGAAATGTGAGGCGAAGGCGTAGGGCAAGCCACGTTCACCAGCCAATTGCGCACTGAACAGGCTCGAGCCCAGCAACCACACCGGCACATTGGTGCCGGTGCCCGGGACTGCGATCACCCGCTGATCGGGCGTACGCGGGCCGAGATAGGCCATCAGTTCGGCCACGTCTTGCGGGAAGTCGTCCGCGCTGCCGGAGCGTTCACGGCGCAGGGCGCGGGCGGTCATTTGATCGGAACCGGGCGCGCGGCCCAGGCCCAGGTCGATACGGCCAGGGTACAGGCTCTCCAGGGTGCCGAACTGCTCGGCGATCACCAGCGGCGCGTGGTTGGGCAGCATCACCCCGCCGGAGCCGACGCGGATAGTCGAGGTCCCACCGGCCAGGTAACCCAGCAATACCGAGGTAGCCGAGCTGGCAATACCGTCCATATTGTGGTGCTCAGCCACCCAGAAACGGTTATAGCCGAGCTTTTCCACGTGCTGGGCAAGGTCCAGAGAATTGCGTAACGATTGCGCCGCACTGCCGTTGGCGCGTACGGGCACCAGGTCGAGGGTCGAGAACTTCACGTCGGACAGCGATTTCATAGCCTGCTTCTCCAATAGGGGCGCAGGCTTCTTAGACGAACCAAAACCTGCCGCTTCATGTGCATGGTCTATGCAATGAGGGCATATACCCGAGATTCAATAGCAGCCATGAAATTTCCTACTTATTTGGTAGGTCTTTCCGACAAGATGAACTTTGCGACGGCGTCTATCCTCAGAACCTTACTGACGCAAAATCACCGTTCGAGGAGAAAGCTATGAGTATCGTTAAAAAGGCATCCGCGCATTGGGAAGGCGATCTGAAGACTGGCCTGGGTTCGATTTCCACCGAGACCGGCGTGCTGCGCGAAGCGCCCTATGGCTTCAAGGCCCGCTTCGAAGGCGGCAAGGGCACCAACCCTGAAGAACTGATTGGTGCGGCCCACGCCGGCTGCTTCTCCATGGCGTTCTCCATGATTCTCGGCGACGCAGGCCTTAAGGCTGACAGCATCGACACCGAAGCCCAGGTGACGCTCGACCAGGTCGAGGGCGGTTTTGCGATTACCGCTGTGCACCTGGTGCTTAAAGCCAAGATTCCAGGCGCCAGCCAGGCGCAGTTCGACGAACTGAGCAAAAAGGCCAAGGAAGGGTGCCCAGTGTCCAAAGTGCTGAATGCAACCATCACCCTGGATGCCACGCTCCTGAACTAACCCCTGGACAGTGTGGAAGGGGGCTTGCCCCCGATAGCGGTGGGTCAGCCGAAGAAATTTAGCTGATCCACCGCTATCGGGAGCAAGTCCCCTCCTACATTTTGTTCTGCGTTAAATCAGAACTCGTGTTTCATAAATGTGGTCCTATAGCCTATGCAGCCTAGACGCACACCCGTGCGCAATGCATTCAGGGAGCTACACACATGAAACGTTTTGCTTTGGCGGTCATCTGCGGCGTATTGGCCACTTCGGCCATGGCCGCGCCAAAAGACTGCGAAGAGCTGCGCAAAGAAATCGAAGTCAACATCCAGGCCAAGGCGATCCCGTCCTACACCCTGGAAATCATCACCGCCGAAGAAGCCAAGAATCATGACAGCGCCATGATTGTCGGTTCCTGCGAAAACGGCACCAAGCGCATCATCTACCAGAAGAACAACGACTGATCAGATGCAGTTCACGCTGCGCTCTTCGGCCAGCAATTGCCGCGCCGGGTCGTACAGGCGGATGTTGGGCGTGAAGGCCAATGAGCGCCCTTCCAGTATGTAGCGTTGGCCGGCCTGGAAATGGTCGTACTGCAAGGTCATGAAGCAGGTTCGATACATCATCTGGCTCAGCCCCCCCAGCCCTCCTCCGGCGGGCACTTCGAAGTCGAAGCGCACCATCAGTTCGTGGGCCCCGGGCGGCATTTGGAAATAGCGCCCGTCTTCGAGGTATTTCCCGTCCAGGCGCTGAGCCATGACCAGTTTGGCGCCCGGGGTTGGCGTGGTGAAATCGACCCAGGCCTGTTGCGGGTCGACGGGCGGGATCGGCGTCGATGCGCAAGCGCTGAGCAACAGGGCGGCGACGGGGTACAAAAGCTGGCGCATGGCAGGAACTCAACGCGAGAAGATATTTTGAGTATAAACACGCCATCACGTGGAACCTTCAAATTCGATTCAAGCGTACCCAGGAGCGGTCGCGGCATGATCAGGCGTTTTCTTCCTGGGTTGCTGGTGATGCTGCTCAGCGGCTGCTCCAGCGTCAGTTACTACGGCCAGTTAGCCAGTGGCCAGTGGCAACTGCTGCGGGCGCGGGAACCGGTGGCCGAAGTCATCGCCGATCCGGCTCGTCCTCAAGGGTTGCGTGAGCATCTGCTTCAGTCCCAGAAGGCCCGTGCGTTCGCCAGCGAACAGCTGCACTTGCCCGACAATCAAAGCTACCGGCTGTATGCCGATATTGGTCGACCCTATGTGGTGTGGAATGTCTTCGCCACGCAGGAATTTTCTCTGTCAGCGCAAAACCACTGCTTCCCCATCGCCGGTTGCGTGGCCTATCGCGGCTACTACAGCCAGGGCGCCGCGCGTGGCGAAGCGGCATTGCTGCGCCAACAAGGCATGGACGTGTCGATTGGCGGCGTCGAAGCCTATTCCACACTGGGCTGGTTCAATGACCCGATCATCAGTTCGATGATGAACTGGGGCGATGAACGTCTGGCCACCCTGATCTTCCACGAGCTGGCGCATCAGCGCTTCTATGTGAAGGACGACACCGAGTTCAATGAGTCATTTGCCAGCTTTGTCGAGCAGGAAGGTACGCGACAATGGCGCGCCGCCCGTGGCCTGGCGCCGCTGAGCGATGCGACGTTGCAGCAGCGCGACCAGTTTACCCAGTTGATTCTCGCTACCCGCAAACGCCTGGAAAACCTTTACGCCCAGCCATTGGCGGCTGAGGTGATGCGCCAGGCCAAGGCCGCGCAGTTCGAGCGCCTGCGCCGTGAGTACCGTCACCTGCGCGACAGCCAGTGGGGCGGTGACAAGCGTTATGACGCGTGGATCAACCAGCCGATGAACAACGCGCGGCTGCTGCCGTTCGGGCTGTACGACCAGTGGGTGCCGGCGTTTGCGGCGTTGTTTGCGCAGGAAGGGCGGGATTGGGTGAAGTTCTATCGGGCGGTGGAGACGTTGGGAGGGCTGCCGGTGGAGCAGCGCAGGGCGGCGTTGAGGCGGTTGGAGAAGGTTGACCAGTAGGGCCTCATCGGGGCATAGGTATCTACACAACTCTGTAGCGCTCAACCGTAACCACGATGCGAAGCGAGTCGCTCTTGATCTGCTTTTGATCTTGATCTCAGGCGCCCCGTTAAACCACGCTGGCCGAACGCAGGCTTGAATCCGTGGGTAACCCGGCAGGACGCCGGGTTAGCCGCACTGGGCCATGGATGGCCCATTGCGGCGGCCCACGGATTCAAGCCGGAGAGAGGGCACACCGAGCCCAAGCGAGGTGCCGAGTGGTGGGGCAAGAGCCCTTTGGTTACTTTGGGGCTTTTCCAAAGTGACCCGCCGTCAGGGCGGAACCCTAAGTGGCCGTTACCGCAGAAACGGATATGTACTCAATCTGATCCAACATCCTGGTCGGCCCTGAGGCCGCCATCGGGGGCAAGCCCCCTCCCACATTTTGAGCGGTGTACACAGGTCAATTGTGGGAGGGGGCTTGCCCCCGATGGCGGCCTCAAGTCCGCCGCAAAAACGCCTGATGCATTTCTGCCAACGTCTCAAAATGCCAGGTCGGCGCTTCGGCATTCAGCTCTTCAAAGCTGCCAAACCCATAACCCACTGCCACCGAGTCGAGCCCATTGCTGCGCGCGCCGGTCAGGTCATGCTTGCGATCACCGATCATCAAGGTGGTGTCCGGGTCCAGCCCTTCTTCACGCATCAGGTGGGCGATCAGCTCGACCTTGTTGGTGCGTGTGCCATCCAGCTCGCTGCCGTAAATCACCTTGAAGTGCTTGGCAAAGTCGAAATGCCGCGCGATCTCACGGGCGAATTCCCACGGCTTGGAGGTCGCCACATACAGTTGGCGGCCCTGGCTGTTCAGTTCTTCGAGCAGTGGCATCACGCCGTCGAATACCTGGTTTTCATACAGCCCCGTGACCTTGAAGCGCTCGCGATAGAAATTCACCGCTTCCCAGCCTTTGGCCTCGTCGAAGCCATAGAACTGCATGAACGCTTGCAGCAACGGCGGGCCGATGAAGTGTTCGAGCCGGGTCAGGTCCGGCTCGTCGATGCCCAGTTTGCCGAGGGCGTACTGGATCGAACGGGTAATGCCCTCGCGCGGGTCGGTGAGGGTGCCGTCCAGGTCGAACAGCACGGTCTGGTGGTGCAGGGTCATTGGTCGAATCCTTGCGCGATGTGCAGGTCTTTTAGCTTCACGTAGTTCGCCGCGCTGTAGGTGAAAAAGGCACGCTCCTTGTCGGTCAACGGGCGGACCTGTTTAACCGGACTGCCGACATACAAAAAGCCGCTGTCGAGTTTCTTGCCCGGCGGCACCAGGCTGCCGGCCCCGATGATCACGTCATCCTCCACCACGGCGCCGTCCATGACGATGCTGCCCATGCCGATCAGGATGCGGCTGCCCACGGTGCAGCCATGCAGCATGACTTTATGGGCGATGGTCACGTCGTCACCGATCAACAGCGGGAAACCGTCCGGGTTGAACGGGCCGGCGTGGGTGATGTGCAGCACACAGCCGTCCTGCACGCTGGTGCGCGCACCGATACGGATGCGGTGCATGTCGCCGCGAATCACCGTCAATGGCCAGACCGAGCTGTCGGCGCCGATTTCGACATCGCCGATCACCACCGCCGAAACATCGACAAACGCCCCGGTGCCCAGGGTTGGCGTGTGATTCTGATAGGTGCGAAGGGTCACGATAGCCTCTCTCTGTTGTACTGATAGCTGCGGTGGGTGTTGATTGTAATTAAGATGGCCCCATCTTTGTCTTATCTGTTTCTTCAGCCAAGGTGCCAACCGTGAGCGCGAACAACCCTCTTCTGCAGCCCTACGACCTGCCGCCGTTCTCGGCGATCCGTGCCGAGCATGTCCAGCCGGCCATCGAACAGATCCTGGCCGACAACCGTGCAGCGATCGCAGACATCCTGCAAAGCCAGGGCAAAAATCCGACATGGGCGGGCCTGGTCCTGGCCATGGACGAGCTTAATGATCGCCTGGGCGCGGCCTGGAGCCCGGTCAGCCACCTCAACGCCGTGTGTAACAGCGCCGAGTTGCGCGAAGCCTATGAGGCTTGCCTGCCGGCATTGAGCGCCTACTCCACCGAGATGGGGCAGAACCGTGAACTGTTCCAGGCCTTCGAAGCCCTGGCCAACAGCCCCGAAGCCGCCGGTTTCGATGTGGCGCAAAAGACCATTCTGGAACACGCCCTGCGCGACTTCCGCCTGTCGGGTATCGATTTGCCGCCCGAGCAGCAGAAGCGCTACGCCGACGTGCAAAGCAAGCTGTCGGAGCTGGGCAGCAAATTCTCCAACCAGTTGCTGGACGCCACCCAGGCCTGGACCAAACACGTCACCGACCAGGCCACCCTCGCCGGCCTGACCGATTCGGCCAAGGCGCAAATGGCCGCCGCCGCCCAGGCCAAAGGTCTCGATGGCTGGCTGATCACCCTCGAATTTCCAAGCTATTACGCGGTAATGACCTACGCCCAGGACCGTGCCCTGCGTGAAGAAGTCTACGCAGCCTACTGCACCCGCGCGTCGGACCAGGGCCCGAATGCCGGTCAGAACGATAACGGCCCGGTGATGGAACAGATCCTCGACTTGCGTCAGGAACTGGCTCAATTGCTGGGCTACGCGTCGTTCGCCGAACTGAGCCTGGCCACCAAAATGGCCGAGTCGAGCGATCAGGTGTTGAGTTTCCTGCGCGACCTGGCCCGGCGCAGCAAGCCGTTCGCCACCCAGGACCTGCAGCAGCTCAAGGCCTACGCCGCTGAACAAGGTTGCCCTGATCTGCAAAGCTGGGACAGCGGTTTCTACGGCGAAAAACTGCGCGAGCAGCGCTACAGCGTGTCCCAGGAAGCCTTGCGCGCCTACTTCCCGATCGACAAGGTATTGGGCGGCCTGTTCGCCATTGTGCAGCGCCTGTACGGCATTGAAATCGCCGAACAGAAAGGTTTCGACGCCTGGCACCCGGACGTGCGCCTGTTCGAGATCAAGGAAAACGGCCAGCACGTCGGCCGCTTCTTCTTTGATTTGTATGCCCGCGCCAACAAGCGTGGCGGTGCCTGGATGGACGGCGCCCGCGACCGCCGCCGCACCATCGATGGCGTGCTGCAAAGCCCGGTGGCCAACCTGGTGTGCAACTTCACTCCGGCCGACAGTGGCAAGCCTGCCCTGCTGACTCACGATGAAGTCACCACCCTGTTCCACGAGTTCGGTCATGGCCTGCACCACCTGCTGACCCGCGTTGAACACGCCGGCGTATCCGGTATCAATGGCGTGGCCTGGGATGCGGTGGAGCTGCCGAGCCAGTTCATGGAGAACTGGTGCTGGGAGCCTGAAGGCCTGGCGCTGATTTCCGGTCACTACGAAACCGGTGAACCGCTGCCCCAGGACCTGCTGGAAAAAATGCTCGCGGCGAAGAATTTCCAGTCCGGCCTGATGATGGTGCGCCAGCTCGAGTTCTCGCTGTTCGACTTCGAACTGCACGCCACCCACGGCGACGGACGCAGTGTGGCGCAGGTACTCGACGGTGTGCGCGATGAAGTCTCGGTGATGCGTCCGCCGGCCTACAATCGTTTCCCCAATAGCTTTGCGCATATCTTTGCCGGCGGTTATGCGGCGGGTTACTACAGCTACAAGTGGGCCGAAGTGCTCTCGGCGGATGCCTTCTCCAAGTTCGAAGAAGACGGCGTGCTCAATGCCCAGACCGGTCGCGCCTTCCGGGAAGCGATCCTGGCACGGGGCGGTTCCCAGGAGCCGATGGTGTTGTTCGTCGACTTCCGCGGACGGGCGCCGTCGATTGACGCACTCTTGCGCCACAGCGGCCTGAGTGAGGACGCGGCAGCATGAGTGAAGGGCCTGTGATTACCAAAAAGCAATTTATCGCCGGGGCGGTCTGCCCGGCGTGCAGCGAGCCAGACAAGCTGAAGATGTGGACCGAGGACAACGTGCCGCACCGCGAATGTGTGGCCTGCGGCTATACCGATACGCTCAATGATCAGGGGCTGTCAGTGCCCAGGGAGTTGGGCACGCGGGTCAATACCTCGGCGTTGAAAGCGCCGGCGGACCCGAAGGTGCAAGCGGTGCAGTTCTTTCCTAACCCGAAGCTGAAAAAAGACTAAAGCGGCACTTAACTGTAGGAGCGAGCTTGCTCGCGAAAAACGTTAACGATAACGCGTGTTTCCTGGATAAACGTGGCGTAATCGAGTTTTTCGCGAGCGAGCGCGCTCCTACAATTCTTTCTCTTCCTTGCCCGTTGTGGTGATCCAATCTTTCATCGAGCACAGCGCAAACGCGCTGGTGCTGCAATCGCCATTCGCCAAGGCTGTGCGCAACTTGTCGATATCGGCTTTCATCATGTAACGAACGCCATCCTTGAAGCCGTTACTGCTGCCATAGCCGCCCAGAGTCATCTCGTTGAGTGCGTCTTCCTTGCTCCATCCCTGAATCACTACCCGATACATCGCGGCCATCAGCCCGGTGCGGTCAGAGCCGTGTTTGCAATGCATCAACACCGAGCCGTTGGCCTGAGCCTCTTGAATCGCTCGCAGTGCCGCCAGCACATCGGAATCGTCGACATGGTTGGTACGATAAATAATTTGCACCTGCTTTATATCCGCTGACTTCAGCCAAGCCGAATCGGACTCCGGCAAAAAGTTGATCACCGTGCCAATCTTCAGTTTTTCCAGCACGGGCACTGCATCACTGTCTGGCAACGCGCTGCGATAGAGCGTGGGCGTCATCTGGTGCAGATTGTATTGATCACCCACTGGCTGGGCCCACTCAGGCGAGCGAATGGAAGAGGTGGTGCTATCGGCGTGGACATTAACGGCAGTGATCAGGGCCATCAGTGCCAAGCCGAAGGCCGGCAACAGTCGAATCTTGAACATTTTTAACGTAACCGAATTGGGCAATGTGGATGATGTCCAGAGTCGTACGCACGGGGTGAATGGGGCGTGAGGTGCTCGTCAAAGAATTGTGAATCATCAGATCTGATCCGCTGTTTTTGTTATTGAAGAGATTCTTCCCAATTCTTAGCCTGCTATCATTTGTAAATATTGTTTGCGAAAGTGTTCTGTCTTTGGATCCCACTCGTTGGCAAACCTTCACGCTGCTCCCAGAAGCGGCTGATATACCCGTGACCACATGATGAGGTGCACCCATGTCTGATCAAGATCAAGACAACCCCCGGCGTGATTTTTTGCGCAAATCCTTGACCTTGATCCCGGTGGTCACGGTTGCCAGTACCGGCCTTGGCGGTTCGATGCTGATGGCCACGCCCGAGCCTGTCCAGGCCGCGCCAGTCCAGCCGGCTCCCAGTGACAAGGCGTATGAACCGACTTATTTCACCGCCGAGGAATGGGCGTTTATCAACGCTGCCGTCGAGCGTTTGATTCCCGCCGATGCCCAGGGCCCAGGCGCTCTGGAAGCCGGTGCGCCGGAATACATCGACCGTCAGATGAACACCCCGTACGCCAGTGGCGCGCTGTGGTTCATGCAAGGCCCCTTCAATGCCGACGCCGCGCCGGAGATGGGCTGGCAGAGCAAATTGGTGCCCAAGGAGATCTATCGCCTGGGTATCGCCGCGACGGATGCCTGGTCGAAGGCGTTCAACGGTAAAGCTTTTGCTGCGCAAGACAGCGCTACCCGAGACGACATGTTGCGCCGCCTTGAGGCGGGTGGCAGTGAAGTGAGCGCTCACTTCGCGGCAGTGCCGCCAAAGATGTTCTTCAACCTGCTGTTGCAGAACACCAAGGAAGGCTTCTTCTGCGACCCCATCCACGGTGGCAACAAAGGCATGGTCGGCTGGACCATGATCGGTTTCCCCGGCGCCCGCGCCGATTTCATGGATTGGGTGGAGCGCAACGAGCAATACCCCTTCCCGGCTGTTTCCATTCGCGGCGAGAGGGCATGAGCGTGGCGACCATCATGAAGAAAGTGGACGCGGTGATCGTGGGCTTCGGCTGGACCGGTGCGATCATGGCCAAGGAACTGACCGAGGCCGGCCTCAACGTGGTAGCGCTGGAGCGCGGCCCGATGCAGGACACCTACCCGGACGGCAACTATCCCCAGGTCATCGACGAATTGACCTACAGCGTGCGTAAAAAGCTCTTCCAGGACATTTCCAAAGAAACCGTGACCATTCGCCATAGTGTGAATGACGTCGCCCTGCCCAACCGTCAGCTCGGCGCCTTCTTGCCGGGTAACGGCGTCGGCGGTGCAGGCCTGCACTGGTCGGGCGTGCATTTTCGCGTCGACCCCATCGAGTTGCGCATGCGCAGCCACTACGAGGAACGCTATGGGAAGCACTTCATTCCCAAGGACATGACCATCCAGGACTTCGGCGTCAGCTACGAAGAACTGGAGCCGTTTTTCGACTACGCGGAAAAAGTCTTTGGCACTTCCGGCCAGGCCTGGACCGTCAAGGGTCAATTGGTCGGTGAAGGTCGCGGCGGCAACCCCTATGCACCGGATCGCTCCAACCCCTTCCCGCTGGAGGCGCAGAAAAACACGGTCTCCGCGCAGTTGTTTCAGAAAGCGGCTGCTGATGTGGGTTACAAACCCTACAACCTGCCGTCGGCCAATACCTCCGGGCCCTACACCAACCCTTACGGCGCGCAGATGGGGCCGTGCAACTTCTGCGGCTTTTGCAGTGGCTACGTGTGCTACATGTACTCCAAGGCGTCGCCGAACGTGAACATCCTGCCGGCGTTGCGCCAGGTGCCGAATTTCGAGTTGCGGCCCAATTCCCATGTGCTCAAGGTCAACCTCGACAGCACCGGGAAGAAAGCCACCGGTGTGAGCTATGTCGACGGCCAGGGTCGGGAGTGCGAACAACCGGCGGACCTGGTGATCCTCGGCGCATTCCAGTTCCACAATGTGCGCCTGATGCTGCTGTCGGGCATCGGCAAGCCTTACGACCCGATTACCAATGAAGGCGTGGTCGGCAGGAACTTTGCCTACCAGAACATGGGCACCATCAAGGCGTTCTTCGACAAGGACACCCACACCAACAACTTTATCGGCGCGGGCGGCAATGGCGTGGCCATCGACGACTTCAACGCCGACAACTTCGACCACGGCCCCCACGGCTTCGTGGGCGGCTCGCCGATGTGGGTCAACCAGGCGGGCAGCCGGCCGATTGCCGGCACTTCCAACCCGCCGGGCACGCCGGCCTGGGGCAGCGCGTGGAAGCGTGCCACCGCCGATTACTACACCCACCAGGTGTCGATGGATTCCCACGGTGCGCATCAGTCCTACCGCAGCAATTACCTGGATCTGGACCCGGTTTACCGCGATGCCTACGGCCTGCCGCTGTTGCGAATGACCTTCGACTGGCAGGAAAACGACATCAAGATGAACCGCTTCATGATGGAAAAAATGGGCAAGGTCGCCCAGGCGATGAATCCCAAGGCAATTGCCGTTCTCGGCAAAAAGGTCGGTGAGCATTTCAATACCGCGTCGTACCAGACCACGCACCTCAACGGTGGCGCGATCATGGGCACCGACCCGAAAACCAGCGCGTTGAACCGCTACCTGCAGAGCTGGGATGTACACAACGTGTTTGTCCCGGGGGCGTCTGCTTTCCCACAAGGTTTGGGCTACAACCCTACCGGTCTGGTGGCAGCTTTGACCTATTGGTCGGCTCGGGCAATCCGCGAGCAGTACCTGAAAAACCCCGGCCCGCTGGTTCAGGCATAAGGAGCGATGACCATGAAAGCACTCGTTATCGCCTCTCTGGCGCTGCTGAGCAGTTGCTCGGTCAGTGCGGCTGAAACCGACCTGATCAAGCAAGGTGAATACCTGGCCCGCGCCGGTGATTGTGTGGCTTGCCACACCGCCAAGGGCGGCAAGCCATTCGCCGGCGGCCTGCCGATGGAAACCCCCATTGGCGTGATTTACTCCACCAACATCACACCGGACAAGACCGGCCTGGGTGACTACAGCTTCGAAGACTTCGACAAGGCCGTGCGCCATGGCGTCGCCAAGAGCGGTAGTACGCTTTACCCGGCAATGCCCTACCCGTCTTACGCACGCGTCAGCGACAGCGATATGCAGGCGCTATATACCTACTTCATGAAAGGCGTCGAGCCGGTCGCCCAGCAGAACCGGGACAGTGATATTACCTGGCCGTTGAGCATGCGCTGGCCCCTGGCGGCATGGCGCTGGATGTTCGCGCCATCGGTCGAGGAGCATCAGGTACCGACCACCGCCGATCCGGTGGTCAGTCGTGGCGCCTACCTGGTCGAAGGCCTCGGCCATTGCGGTGCGTGCCATACACCGCGCGCCCTGACCATGCAGGAAAAAGCCCTGAGCGCCGCCGACGGCAGTGCATTCCTGTCCGGCAGCGCGCCGCTGGAAGGCTGGATTGCGAAAAGCCTGCGCGGCGACCACAAGGACGGCCTCGGCAGCTGGAGCGAAGAGCAACTGGTGCAATTTCTCAAGACCGGTCGCAGTGATCGCAGCGCGGTGTTCGGCGGCATGAGCGATGTGGTGGTCCACAGCATGCAATACATGTCCCAGGACGACCTGACCGCTATCGCTCGCTACCTCAAGAGCCTGCCGGCGGTGGACCCCAAGGACCAGCCGCACCAGTACGACCAACAAGTGGCCCAGGCGCTCTGGAAAGGGGATGACAGCAAGCCGGGCGCCTCGGTGTACATCGACAACTGCGCGGCCTGCCACCGTACCGATGGGCATGGCTATACCCGGGTGTTCCCGGCGCTCGCGGGCAACCCGGTGCTGCAGACGGCGGATGCCACGTCGTTGATCAACATCGTGCTGAACGGCGGCACCTTGCCCGCCACCCACGCTGCGCCATCGACCTTCACCATGCCGGCATTCGCCTGGCGCTTGTCGGACCAAGAAGTGGCGGATGTGGTCAGTTTCATCCGCGGCAGCTGGGGCAATCAGGGCGCACCCGTGAGCGCAAGCGACGTGGCCGACCTGCGCAAGAGCGATATGCGCACCACCTCGGGTGACGATCTGGGGCAGGTCACGCAAAAGCACTGACCGCCAAACGGCACTGGTCAGATAGCGCGCGCCTCGATACTGTATATAAAAACAGTATCGAGGCGTTTTCATGACCACTGCACTGCCACCCCGTGGCCGGGGCACGGCCACCAACCTGCACAACCGTTTCGCCCCCACCGTCAGCGTGGCCGAGGACGACGGCTGGTTCCAGGAAGTGCCGCCCACCCAGGGCACCGAAGTGCGTATCGAAACGGCCAAGACCATCATCACCCGCAATAACTCGCCGGACTTGCCGTTCGATCGCTCCATCAACCCCTATCGCGGCTGCGAACATGGCTGCATCTACTGCTATGCACGGCCCAGCCATGCCTACTGGGACATGTCACCGGGGCTGGATTTCGAAACCCGGTTGATCGCCAAGAGCAATGCCGCCGACGTGCTGGAGCAGCAACTCTCGAAGCCGGGATATGTGTGCGCGCCGATCAACCTGGGCTCCAACACCGACCCGTACCAGCCTATCGAGCGTGAATACAGGATCACCCGGCAAACCCTCGAAGTGCTGCTGCGCTATCGGCACCCGGTGACTATCATCACCAAGGGCTCATTGATCCTGCGCGACCTGGACCTGCTCGCCGAACTGGCCCGCCAACGGCTTGTGGCGGTGATGATCAGCCTCACCAGCCTCGACGATGAGCTCAAGCGCATCCTGGAGCCGCGTGCGGCGGCACCCAAGGCGCGGTTGCGGGCGATACGGGTGATGCGGGAGGCGGGTATTCCGGTCGGCGTGCTGTGCTCGCCGATGATTCCGATGATCAACGACAGCGAGTTGGAAAGCCTGCTCACCGAGGCCCATGCCGCCGGTGCGCAAAGTGCCGCGTACATGATGCTGCGCCTGCCGCTCGAGGTGGCGCCGCTGTTCGAGGAGTGGCTGGCGGCGCATTACCCGCAGCGCGCGGCGCATGTGATGAGCCTGGTGCGTCAGGTGCGTGGTGGCGAGGTGTATGACAGCCGCTTCGGGGTGCGCATGCGCGGTGAGGGCCCGTTTGCCGATCTGCTGGCACAGCGTTTCAGCAAGGCGATCAAACGCCTGGGGCTCAATCGCCGGGAAGGCTTCAATCTCGATTGCACCGCATTTTGCCCACCGGGCAGGCAAATGGCATTGTTGTAGGAAGAAGACAAATGGGAAACTACCGTAGGAATAGTCGCGTTTTAATATCACTGAAACCCTCGATCTAGAGCGGTTCATTCAGTTTGAGTTAAGTTTCGACGGGTACCTTGTTCGACGAGTGACTAATGAGTCGGCGCCCTGGTCGGTGGAGTTTCCCAACTATTTCACCGCCCGAGCGTCGAACTGACTTGAACACTTCCCCTGCATTGATCAAGAGGTTGAATCATGAGTGATAAGGATAAACAGCCGTTGGCTGCGTCGGCTTCAGCCCCTCAAGTGGCGGAAACCGCCGATGCAGCGCTGCAGCACATCGTCGACGGTTTTTTGCATTTTCATCACGACGTCTTCCCCCAGCAGGAAGAACTCTTCAAGAAACTCGCCACGGCCCAGAGCCCGCGCGCGATGTTCATTACCTGCGCCGACTCGCGCATCGTGCCCGAGTTGATTACCCAAAGTTCGCCCGGCGACCTGTTCGTGACCCGCAACGTGGGTAACGTGGTCCCTCCTTATGGTCAGATGAACGGCGGTGTTTCCACGGCCATCGAGTACGCGGTACTCGCCCTTGGCGTACAGCACATCATCGTGTGCGGGCATTCCGATTGCGGCGCCATGCGCGCGGTGCTCAATCCCGACAGCCTCGAGAAGATGCCGACGGTCAAGGCCTGGTTGCGTCATGCCGAGGTCGCCAAGACGATGGTCCACGACAACTGCGACTGCGCCAATGAAGGCGAGAGCATGAAGGTACTGACCGAAGAAAACGTCATCGCCCAGTTGCAGCACTTGCGCACCCACCCTTCCGTGGCTTCGCGCATGGCCAATGGCCAATTGTTTATTCATGGCTGGATCTACAACATCGAGACCAGCGAAATCCGGGCTTACGATGCGGATCAGTCGGCGTTCCGACCGTTGGGCGGCGAAGGCCCGATTCCATCCGCGACGCCTAAAGCGCGCTTCTAACACACTTCCCTGCCGGGTAATGCGGTGGCTGCCATGGATGCAGCCAGGCTTTACCGCGCCCGGCGAATGCCTCGGGAGAGTCATCATGCGTGCTGCTCAATTAAAAGCTGTTCTGCCTCGGGAGCTGCTTGCCTCCGTGGTGGTGTTCCTGGTCGCCCTGCCCTTGTGCATGGGGATTGCAATCGCGTCCGGCATGCCGCCGGCCAAGGGCTTGATCACCGGTATCATCGGTGGTCTGGTGGTGGGCTGGTTGGCGGGGTCTCCGCTGCAAGTCAGTGGCCCGGCAGCGGGCTTGGCGGTGTTGGTGTTCGAGTTGGTGCGCCAGCACGGCATGATGATGCTGGGACCTATCCTGCTGCTGGCGGGTTTCCTGCAATTGGTGGCCGGGCGTCTGCGCCTGGGCTGCTGGTTCCGCGTGACGGCGCCGGCGGTGGTATACGGCATGCTGGCGGGGATCGGCGTATTGATCGTGCTGTCGCAGATCCATGTGATGCTCGACGGTGCCCCCAAACCGTCGGGGTTGGATAACCTGGCGGGCTTTCCGGCCGCGTTGGTCGACGCGATTCCCACCCTCGGCGGCGGGCTCGGCTGGCAGGCGGGCCTGCTCGGTGTGTCGACCATGCTGGTGATGTACCTGTGGGATAAATTCCGGCCGCAAAAACTGCGCTTTGTGCCAGGCGCTCTGCTGGGCGTGGGCCTGGCGACGGTGACCAGCCTGGTGCTGGCATTGCAGGTCAAGCGTGTGGAAGTACCGGCGAACCTGTCCGATGCCATCGATTGGTTGCGCCCCAGCGACCTGCTCAACCTGGCTGACCCGCAACTGCTGATCGCCGCATTTGCCGTCGCGTTTATCGCCAGTGCCGAGACGCTGCTGTCCGCCGCAGCGGTCGACCGCATGCACAGCGGGCAGCGCTCGGATTTCGATAAGGAGTTGTCCGCCCAGGGCGTGGGCAACATGCTGTGCGGATTGGTCGGTGCCTTGCCGATGACCGGTGTGATTGTGCGCAGTTCGGCCAACGTCCAGGCGGGCGCCACCACGCGGTTGTCGGCGATGTTCCATGGCGTGTGGTTGCTGGGCTTCGTGCTGTTGCTGTCGAGTGTGCTGCAAAGCATCCCGGTGGCGAGCCTGGCCGGCGTGCTGGTGTATACCGGGATCAAGCTGGTGGACGTGAAGGCGTTCAAGGCCTTGGGACGTTATGGCCGGATGCCGATGTTCACCTATGCCGCCACGGCGTTGGCGATCATCTTCACCGACCTGCTGACGGGGGTGCTGGTGGGCTTCGGGCTGACGCTGGTCAAGCTGGCCTTCAAGGCATCACGGCTGAAAATCAGCCTGGTCGATTTGCCTCAGGACGGTGAGATGGAGTTGCGCCTGACCGGAGCGGCGACGTTCCTCAAAGTACCGGCGTTGACGCAGGTGCTGTCGACCGTGCCGACCGGAACCACCGTGCATGTGCCGCTCAATAACCTGAGCTATATCGACCATTCCTGCCTGGAGTTGCTGGAGGAATGGGGACGGGCCAATGCGGCCAAGGGCTCCAAGCTGGTGATCGAAGCGCGTGGTTTGAAGCGTCGGTTGGAAGGTCGGGTAAGGACAACGGTGGGGATTGGCTCGGCGCCGTCCACCACCTGACGAAACCGGGTAAAAAAATGTGGGAGGGGGCAAGCCCCCTCCCACATTGGAGTTTTATCGGACTCGAGATTCAGGCAGGCTGATCCAGTGCCAGCTCAACGCCCAACTGGCGCGACAGGCATGGCCAGCGCTTCCACGCGGCTTCTGTGTTCGGGCTTTTGAGCGTTTCGCGATAAGCCTCGACCGACTCCAGCGCAAAGCTCTCCTCGTTAAGCATCTCATCCACCGCCAGGTGCACGGCTTCATCCAGCTGGTTGGCGAAACCTTCACCGATCAATTGATGGGCAATCAGGTTGGCGACGGTGGTATCGGCCGGAATCAGCGGCTGGCCGAAATGCTTGATGTACAGATCGTTGACCTCTTCCACCAGACGATGGGCCAGGTAGGCCTCGTCCAGCAGGCCGTCCAGGCCTTCGTGGCCGGCCAGAATCGCCGGCGGCTGCAGGAAGAAATGCTCGGCGATCTTCAGCACGGGCTTTATCTGGCTTTCGATCCCGGCTTCGCGTGCCACGTCATTGGCAGCGTCGAGCAACTCGGGGACAAGGTTGATGTAGGCGGTGACAAAGCGGGTCATGACAATGTTGCGATCACCGTCAGCCAGGGAAATGGCCGAATGCAGGTGCGGCAATTGTTTTTCCAGTCGCCGGGCAAGCTGGCCCGTCGTGGCTTCGTGTTGATGGGCACGGGAAATCTGCTCGCGCAATGCGGCGGTGTTCATGAAGGCTCCAGTCATGCAGGTGTAGGAAAAGGGAGAGGATAAGGTAGCTCGTTTATACGAGCGCCTAAGACGCATTTGTCATAATTATTTCATGGTTATACGTAGACGTTATATCGAAATACCAGCCTTGGCCGGATAAACGATTCTGCCGCCCATTGCATTGGGCCTCGGTCCGTCTGTTTTCACTCATTTGCCCCTACACATTGCGGGGTCGCTACGGCTGTCTATACTCGGATCTGTACGCAATTAGCTGATGACGCCCAACTGCAGAAGCAGGCAAGGCTTGGCGGTTGTAAGCAGTCTGGAAGCCGCTCCCTTGGCCGCAGGTGCAAACCGGCGGGATAACAAGAAACATAAAGGGGAACCCGCAATGACGCGACATCCACACGTTTGGATGGGCTTACTGTTGTGGTCGGTATTCGGCCAGGCCCACGCGGCCTGGACAACGAATATGGCGCCAGGGGCCACTGAAGTCAGTCACGCTGTGTTTGACCTGCACATGACCATTTTCTGGATTTGTGTGGTGATCGGCATCGTCGTGTTTGGCGCGATGTTCTGGTCGATGATTCTGCATCGCCGGTCCACGGGCCAGGTAGCGGCCAAATTCCATGAGAGCACCACCGTAGAAATTCTTTGGACCGTGGTGCCATTGCTGATCCTGGTGGCCATGGCCATTCCAGCGACCAAGACCCTGATCAACATCTACGACAGCAGTGAGTCGGATATCGATATCCAGGTCACCGGCTATCAGTGGAAGTGGCATTACAAATACCTGGGCCAGGACGTGGAGTTCTTCAGCAACCTGGCCACGCCCGCCGAACAGATCCATAACCAGGCCACCAAGGGCGAACATTACCTGTTGGAAGTCGACCAGCCGCTGGTGTTGCCGGTGGGCGCCAAGGTGCGCTTTCTGGTGACCGCCGCTGACGTGATCCACTCCTGGTGGGTGCCGGCCTTTGCCGTCAAGCGTGACGCCATCCCCGGCTTCGTCAACGAGGCCTGGACCCGTGTCGAGAAGCCCGGCATCTATCGCGGCCAGTGCGCCGAATTGTGCGGCAAGGACCATGGGTTCATGCCCATTGTGGTCGAAGTCAAATCCAAGGCTGACTACGACACCTGGCTCGGTGAGCGCAAACAAGAGGCGGTCAAGCTCAAGGAGCTGACCTCCAAGGAGTGGACGCTGGAAGAGTTGGTCGCGCGCGGCGACAAGGTCTACCACACCACCTGTGTGGCCTGTCACCAGGCCGAAGGCCAGGGCCTGCCGCCGATGTTCCCGGCGCTCAAGGGCTCGAAAATCGCCACCGGCCCGGCCGCCGATCACCTGAACATTGTCTATCACGGCAAACCCGGCACCGCGATGGCGGCCTTCGGCAAGCAACTTTCGGAAGTCGATATCGCCGCTGTCGTGACCTACGAGCGCAATGCCTGGGGCAATAACAAAGGCGACATGGTCACGCCCAAAGACGTGCTGGCTCTGAAACAGGCGCAAAGCAAATGACTACCTTCATTGCACATGCACTGAATCGCCCCGCTTACTCGCTTGCAGGAGAACGGCCATGAGCACTGTGATCGATGACCATGGTCACGCCGACCACGCCCACGGCCCCGCCAAAGGGTTGATGCGCTGGGTGCTGACCACTAATCACAAGGACATCGGCACGATGTACCTGTGGTTCGCCTTCACCATGTTCCTGCTGGGCGGTTCGTTCGCCATGGTGATTCGCGCCGAACTGTTCCAGCCCGGCCTGCAGATCGTGGAGCCGGCGTTCTTCAACCAGATGACCACCATGCATGGCCTGATCATGGTGTTTGGCGCCGTAATGCCGGCCTTTGTCGGCCTGGCCAACTGGATGATCCCGCTGATGATCGGCGCGCCGGACATGGCCCTGCCGCGCATGAACAACTTCAGCTTCTGGCTGCTGCCGGCGGCGTTCCTGCTGCTGGTGTCGACCCTGTTCAGCCCCGGCGGCGGGCCGAACTTCGGCTGGACCTTCTACGCCCCGCTCTCCACCACCTATGCGCCGGAAAGCGTGACGTTCTTCATCTTCGCCATTCACCTGATGGGCATCAGTTCGATCATGGGCGCGATCAACGTGGTCGCAACCATCCTCAACTTGCGCGCACCGGGCATGACCCTGATGAAAATGCCGCTGTTCGTGTGGACCTGGCTGATCACCGCGTTCCTGCTGATTGCGGTGATGCCCGTGTTGGCCGGTTGCGTGACCATGATGCTGATGGACATCCACTTCGGCACCAGCTTTTTCAGTGCGGCGGGTGGTGGTGATCCCGTGCTGTTCCAGCATGTGTTCTGGTTCTTCGGCCACCCCGAGGTGTACATCATGATCCTGCCGGCCTTTGGCGCCGTCAGCTCGATCATCCCGACCTTCTCGCGCAAGCCGTTGTTTGGCTACACCTCGATGGTCTACGCCACGGCCAGCATTGCGTTCCTGTCGTTCATCGTGTGGGCGCACCACATGTTCGTGGTCGGCATTCCGTTGGTGGGCGAGCTGTTCTTCATGTACGCCACCCTGCTGATTGCGGTGCCTACCGGGGTCAAGGTGTTCAACTGGGTCAGCACCATGTGGCAGGGCTCGTTGACCTTCGAGACGCCGATGCTGTTTGCGGTGGCCTTTGTGATCCTGTTCACCATCGGCGGCTTTTCCGGGCTGATGCTGGCGATTGCGCCGGCGGACTTCCAGTACCACGACACCTACTTTGTGGTGGCGCATTTCCATTACGTACTGGTACCCGGCGCGATCTTCGGCATCTTCGCGTCGGCGTACTACTGGCTGCCGAAATGGACCGGCCACATGTATGACGAAACCCTCGGCAAGCTGCACTTCTGGCTGTCCTTCGTGGGCATGAACATGGCGTTCTTCCCGATGCACTTCGTGGGCCTGGCCGGGATGCCGCGCCGGGTGCCGGACTACAACCTGCAGTTCGCCGACTTCAACATGGTGTCCTCGATTGGCGCCTTCATGTTCGGCGCCACGCAGATTTTCTTCCTGTTCATCGTGATCAAGTGCATCCGCGGCGGCCCGCCCGCACCGGCCAAGCCGTGGGATGGCGCCGAAGGGTTGGAATGGAGCGTGCCCTCGCCCGCGCCGTACCACACCTTCACCACGCCGCCGGAGGTCAAATGAGTACGCTCGTGATCCTCTGTGGGAGGGGGCTTGCCCCCGATAGCTATCTCACAGCCAGTGATAGTGTCGACTGGTACACCGCCATCGGGGGCAAGCCCCCTCGCACATTGATTGTGTTCGCTTTGGGTGGGTGTCATGGCTGACTCCGTGCCGCTCAAACGCCTGGTCACACGCCTGCTGATCCTGGTGCTGGCCATGTTTGCCTTCGGCTTTGCCCTGGTGCCGATTTACGACGTGATGTGCAAGGCGTTCGGCATCAATGGCAAGACTGGCGGGCAATACGAAGGCGAGCAGGTCGTCGACCCGTCGCGTCAGGTGCGGGTGCAGTTTTTGTCCACCAACGCCATCGATATGGTCTGGGATTTCCATGCCAAGGCCGACGAAGTCGTGGTCAATCCGGGCGCGGTGACCGAGATGCTGTTTGTGGCCTACAACCCCACCGACAAACCGATGACCGCCCAGGCAGTGCCCAGCATTTCCCCGGCCGAAGCGGCGATGTACTTCCACAAGACCGAGTGCTTTTGCTTCACCCAGCAAGTGCTGCAGCCGGGCGAACGTATCGAGATGCCGGTGCGCTTTATCGTCGATCGCGCGATGCCCAAGGATGTGAAGCATTTGACCCTGGCGTACACGCTGTTCGATATCACCGCGCGCCAGCCGCCAGGGGCGGCCCGCAGCGGCGGCTAGCTACTGTTTGCCCGCTCAATCAGGAGAGCGAATACATGTCGACTCATGATACGTACTACGTACCGTCGCAAAGCAAATGGCCGATAATTGCCACGATTGGCCTGTTGGTGACCGTGTATGGACTGGCCGTGTGGTTCAACGACCTCAAGGCCTTGCGCGCGGAATCCCACGGCCCGTGGATCTTTTTCGTTGGCGGACTGTTGCTGGCCTACATGCTGTTCGGCTGGTTCGGCGCAGTGATCAAGGAGAGCCGCGCCGGTTTGTACAGTGCGCAAATGGACCGTTCGTTTCGCTGGGGCATGAGCTGGTTCATCTTTTCCGAAGTGATGTTCTTCATCGCGTTCTTCGGCGCGCTGTTTTACGTGCGCACCTGGTCGGGGCCATGGTTGGCGGGCGAGGGGCCCAAGGGCATCGCGCATATGTTGTGGCCCAATTTCGAGTTTGCCTGGCCTTTGCTGAACAACCCGGACCCCAAGCTGTACCCGGCGCCCAAAGGCACCATCAGCCCGTGGGGCCTGCCGCTGGTCAACACCATCCTGCTGGTCAGCTCCAGCGTGACCATCACCATTGCCCACCATGCCCTGCGCAAAGGGCATCGCGGTGCGCTGAAGCTCTGGCTGGCGCTGACCGTTTTGCTGGGCCTGGCGTTTCTCGGGTTCCAGGCCGAGGAGTACATCCACGCCTATAAAGAGCTGGGCCTGACGCTGGGTTCGGGCGTGTACGGCGCGACCTTCTTCATGCTCACCGGGTTTCACGGCGCCCACGTGACCATCGGCACGATCATTCTGTTTGTGATGCTGATGCGCATCCTGAAGGGGCATTTCAATGCCGAGCACCAGTTCGGTTTCGAGGCGGCCAGTTGGTATTGGCACTTCGTGGATGTGGTGTGGATTGGGCTGTTTTTCTTTGTGTATGTGCTGTAAGCCGTTCTACCACGGCGCATGCGAGACCAACTGGCCGCTGAAAAAGCCCCAGGCGATCAGTCCCACGGTGATTGCGGCCAACACCACACGTACGGTCAGGGCAGTGACGAGGCGGTTGGAACGACCCTCGTCCTTGACCAGGAAGAACAAGCCACTGAACAGGCTCGCAACGGTCGCGATCAGCATCAGGGCAATCAGTGCTTTGAGCATGGTCTGGCTCCGGGCCATACGGGGAGGGGCAATGAAATCCAGTATAGCCAGTGCCCGACAGTGCTTCAGGCCCGGTATCGCACCGACGTTGGTGGTGCTGATGCTGCTGCCGTTGATGATTGGCCTGGGCTTCTGGCAGCTGTCGCGCGGTCAGGAAAAACAGCAGTTGGTCGACATCTACGCCGAGCGGCGTGCCGCCGAGCCTATTGGCAGCGAGCAGCTTGAGACGAGCGCCGATCCAGCCTTTCGCCGGGTGCATCTGCGCGGCAGCTTCGATGCCGACCACAGTGTGTTGCTCGACAACCGTATGCGCGACGGCAAGGCCGGTGTCGAGTTGCTGCAACCCTTTCATGATCAGGCCAGCGGCCTTTGGGTGCTGCTCAATCGCGGCTGGCTGCCCTGGCCGGATCGCCGTACGCCACCGGCGTTCGCCACGCCGGGTCAACCGGTGAATCTGGTCGCCTGGGTGTACGTCGCTCCCGGCGAAACCTTCCAGTTGCAGGTTGATCCCGCGACGGTGCAATGGCCGCGCCTGCTGACCGCGTTGCATCCCGTCGCCCTGTGGGCCGAGTTGGGCCGCAATGGGTTCGCCTTTGAACTGCGCGCCGAAGCCGGCCCCGGTACGTACGACACCCACTGGCCTGTGGTCGCCATGGGGCCGGAAAAACACCTGGGGTATGCGGTGCAGTGGTTTGCCATGTCACTGGCGCTGCTGGCGCTTTACCTCTACCTCGGATGGCACAACGCAAAGGAGAAGCGCCATGGGAGCCGCCATGAATCCACTCAACGTGTCTGAAGCGCCGGACCGGCGTAAGGGCCGCTGGCAGTTGATCCTGATCCTGCTGATGGTGGTGGGCCCGATGGTGCTGGCGACCTTTATGTACAAACTGCAATTCTGGGTGCCGGACAGCCGCAGTTATCACGGTGAACTGATCGGAAACGGTCAGACCCGCGCAGACATAGGCGTGCAGGCCGCTGAGGATCGCTGGCAGTTGCTGGTCACCGCGCCCGCCAGCTGCGCCGCCGAGTGCCAGCAACTCGTGTACCTGGCGCGCCAGCTGCAGATCGGCCTGGGTCGCGATGCGTCCCGCGCCAGCCACGCGCTGGCCAGTGCGCAGCCGGTCGGCACCGACTACGACACCCGGCTCAAGGCCGAATACCCGCAATTGCAGCGCTATTCACTGGACCTGTCGACCTTCAACCGCAACGCCGCCGCGCCTGGCGATGCGCAACTGTGGATCGTCGACCCCCACGGCAACCTGGTGCTGCGCTACGACGCCAAGGTCAACGGCAAGGACTTGCTCAACGACCTGCGCCTGCTGCTGAAACTGTCGAACATCGGATAAGGGCATCGTCATGGCCAAGCCTGGATTTCGCCTCGCGCTGTTTGCCACCCTGCTCGCGCTGATTGTCGTGTTGCTCGGTGCCTATACCCGCCTGACCCATGCCGGCCTTGGTTGCCCGGACTGGCCGGGGTGCTATGGCTTTATCGGCGTGCCGCAAAGCGCAGCCCAGTTGGCCCATGCCGAACTGCACTTTCCTGATACGCCAGTGGAGGCCGACAAGGGCTGGGCCGAGATGACCCACCGCTACTTTGCCGGCACCCTCGCCATCCTCATCGCGCTGTTGGCGGCGCGGGCCTGGAGCCACCGGCGTGATCCGGGCCAGCCGGTGAAATTGCCGCTGTTCGTATTGGTAGTGGTGTGCGCCCAGGCGGCGTTTGGCATGTGGACGGTGACGCTGAAGCTGTGGCCGCAGGTGGTGACGGGCCACTTGCTGGGCGGCTTTGCCACCTTGAGCCTGCTGTTCCTGCTGAGCCTGCGTCTGTCCGGCGTGCTGCCCGCATTGATCGTACCCAGGCGCCTGCAATATTGGGCGACGGCGGGGCTGGTGCTGGTGATCGGGCAGATTGCCTTGGGCGGTTGGGTCAGCGCCAACTATGCGGCGGTGGCCTGTGTCGATTTGCCGACGTGTCACGGTCAATGGTGGCCGGCGGCGGACTTCGCCAATGGCTTTCACCTGACCCAGCATATCGGCCCCAATTACCTGGGCGGTCAGTTGGACAGCGATGCGCGCACCGCCATTCATCTCACCCATCGCGTGGGTGCGGTGCTGGTCACGCTGGTGCTGCTGGGCCTGGCCTGGCAGTTGCGCGCGGTGGGCATGACGCGCCTGGCGGGCTTGCTGTTGATCGCCCTGGCGGCGCAAATCAGCCTGGGCCTGAGCAATGTGGCGTTCGGCTTGCCGCTGCCGGTGGCGGTGGCGCACAACGCCGGGGGCGCAGCGCTCTTGCTGACCCTGGTGCTGGTCAATTATCACGCGCGCACCAGCCTGGTTCGGGTGCGCTATCCACACCCAATCACCTGGCGGTTCATTGCGCGAAAACCGGCATCGGGCTTGATAACCCTTAAAGGAGAGATGCCATGGCGTCCTTGATCGGCGCGCGTCACGGCCAGGCGGTCTGGCGTGACTATCTGGAGCTGACCAAGCCGAAAGTGGTGGTGCTGATGCTGATCACCTCGCTGGTGGGCATGTTCCTCGCCACCCGCGCCGGGGTGCCGTGGACGGTGCTGGTGTTCGGCAACCTGGGCATTGCCCTGTGTGCGGGCGCGGCGGCGGCGGTCAACCATGTGGTGGATCGGCGCATTGATGCGCTGATGGCGCGCACTCACAAACGACCACTGGCCGAGGGGCGGGTCTCAGCCGTTGCGGCGCTGGTATTTGCGTTGGTGCTGGCGGTGACGGGCCTGGCGCTGTTACTGGCGTTCACCAACCCCCTGGCGGCCTGGCTGACCCTGGCTTCGTTGCTGGGCTACGCGGTGATCTACACCGGGTTTCTTAAGCGCGCAACGCCTCAGAACATTGTCATCGGTGGCCTGGCCGGTGCCGCGCCGCCGTTGTTGGGCTGGGTCGCCGTGACCGGGCATGTCAGCGCCGAGCCGCTGCTGCTGGTGCTGATCATCTTCGCCTGGACGCCGCCGCACTTCTGGGCGCTGGCCATCCATCGCAAGGAGGAGTACGCCAAGGCCGACATCCCGATGCTGCCGGTCACCCACGGCGAGCATTACACCAAAGTGCATATCCTGCTCTACACCTTCGCCCTGCTGGCGGTGAGCCTGATGCCCTATGTGATCCATATGAGCGGGTTGTTGTACCTGGCCTGTGCGACGGTATTGGGCGGGCGCTTTCTGCAATGGGCCTGGGTGCTGTACCGTGGCAGCCAGCCGCACGCGGCGGTCAACACCTTCAAGTACTCTATCTGGTACCTGCTGTTGCTGTTTATCGCCCTGCTCGTAGACCACTACCTACTGTTGAACCTATGACTCGAACTCAAAAAACTGTCTTCATTCTGGTGGCCCTGGTGGCATTGATCATGGGCCTGACCGTCAACAAGGTGCTCTCGGGCAAAGGCCAGGGCGATCCGACCGCGCTGATCGATGCCGGCATTATCCTGCTGCCGCAAAGCCGCCAGCTGCCTGCGGTGAGCATGACCAACCAGGACGGCCAGCCGGTGCTGGTCAATGAGCTCAAAGGCAAGTGGAGCCTGCTGTTCTTCGGCTACACCTTCTGCCCGGACATCTGCCCCACCACCCTCGCCCAACTGCGCCAGATCAAGAGCGAACTGCCCAAAGAGGCGGTGGACAAGTTGCAAGTGATCCTGGTCAGCGTCGACCCGAACCGCGACACCCCGACCCAGCTCAAGCAGTACCTGGGCTACTTCGACCCGCAATTCCAGGGGTTGACCGGCACCAATGTGCAGGAGGTGCAGAAGGTCTCGAATGCCGTGAGCATTCCCTTCATTCCTGCGGACACCAGCAAGCCGAACTACACCGTCGACCACAGCGGCAACCTGGCGCTGATCGGCCCGGACGGTACCCAGCGCGGGTTCATTCGTGCGCCGTTGAACAACCAGAAGCTGGTGGCGCAGCTGCCGGGGTTGCTGCAGCGTAAATAGCTCACGCCAAAAAACAAATGTGGGAGGGGGCAAGCCCCCTCCCACATTTTGATCTCCAGTGTGTTGGAGATCGTTGATCGTTCCCACGCTCTGCGTGGGAATGCCGCCCTGGACGCTCTGCGTCCGCTTTGAATCAGAACGCCGGCTTGATCGCGCCTTTGTACTTCTCTTCGATAAATTGCTTCACTTCAGGCGTGTGCAGGGCGGCAACCAGCTTCTTCACGGCGTCCGAATCCTTGTTGTCTTCGCGGGTCACCAGGATGTTGACGTAAGGCGAGTCGCTGCCTTCGATCACCAGGGCGTCCTTGGACGGGTCCAGCTTGGCTTCCAGCGCGTAGTTGGTGTTGATCAGCGCCAGGTCGACCTGGGTCAGTACGCGCGGCAGGGTGGCGGCTTCCAGTTCGCGGAATTTCAGGTTCTTGGTGTTACCGGTAATGTCCTTGATGGTCGACAGGATGTTGGTCGGGTCCTTCAGGGTGATCAGGCCGTTGTTGGCCAGCAGCAACAGGGCACGGCCGCCGTTGGTGGCGTCGTTTGGGATCACCACATTGGCGCCGTCCGGCAGGTCGGCCAGCTTTTTGTATTTGCTCGAGTACGCGCCCAGCGGTTCCAGGTGCACGCCGCCGACGCTCACCAGGTGAGTGCCCTTGGCCTTGTTGAACTCATCCAGGTACGGCTGGTGCTGGAAGAAGTTGGCGTCCAGGCGCTTTTCAGCCACCTGCACGTTCGGCTGTACATAGTCGGTGAATACTTTGACCTGCAGGTCTACGCCTTCTTTGGCCAGCGCAGGTTTCACGAATTCGAGGATTTCCGCGTGCGGCACCGGCGATGCGGCGACCGTGATGGTCTCGGCATGGGCGGAAAACGCGGCAACGGCGGCGAAAGCAACCAGTAGTTTTTTCATCCAGCAAGCTCCTTGTTCGGGCATCTGCCGGCAGAAGGCCGGCAATGGCCGTTATTTTCGAGAAAAGTGCACCACCAGCCTGTCGCCGACGGTTTGCAGAATTTGCACCAGGATCAACAGCATTACCACGGTGACCACCATTACATCGGTCTGGAAGCGTTGGTAACCGAAGCGGATCGCCAGGTCGCCCAGGCCACCGGCACCGACTACCCCGGCCATCGCCGTGTAGGACACCAGTGTAATCGCCGTCACCGTAATCGCTGCGAAGATGCCGGGGCGGGCTTCGGGCAGCAGGGCGTTGGTGATGATCTGACGCGTCGTTGCGCCCATCGACTGGGTGGCCTCGATGATGCCGCGGTCGACTTCACGCAAGGCGGTTTCCACCAGGCGGGCAAAGAACGGTGTGGCGCCCACGACCAGCGGCGGAATCGCACCTGCCACACCCAGCGATGTCCCGGTGATCAACACCGTGAACGGAATCATGACGATCAGCAGGATAATGAACGGCAGCGAGCGCAGGATGTTCACGACCAGCGACAGCAGCGCATATAGGCCCTTCTGTTCGAACAGTTGGCGCGGGCTCGTCAGAAACAGCAGTACGCCCAACGGCAGGCCGAGCACGACCGTGAAGAACAGCGAACCGAACAGCATGATCATGGTATCGCCAGTGGCGAGCCAGATTTCGGACCAGTCGATGTTGGCAAAGAAACTCAGGAAAACGTCCATTAGCGCAGCACCTCCATATGAACGTCGGCGGCGGTGAAGCGCGCAAACGCGGCGTCCATGTCACCGCCGGTGACGGCGAGGGTCAATTGCCCGTAGGGAATGTCTTTGATGCGGTCGATACGACCGGCGAGGATGCTGTAGTCCACCCCCGTTTCCCGGGCGACGGTACCCAGCAATGGCGCGTAGGTCGCGTCCCCCTGGAAGGTCAGGCGCACGATACGGCCCGGCACGTGGGCGAAGTCGTCGCGTTGCTCGCCTTCGTCGACCTGTTCAGCTTCCTGGACGAAGCGCTTGGTGGTCGGATGCTCTGGATGCAGGAACACGTCGGCCACCGAGCCTTGCTCGACGATCACGCCGGCGTCCATCACGGCCACCTGGTCGCAGACGCGGCGAATCACATCCATTTCATGGGTGATCAACACGATGGTCAGCTTGAGTTCGCGGTTGATCTCGGCCAACAGTTGCAGGACCGAGGCGGTGGTCTGCGGGTCGAGGGCGCTGGTGGCCTCGTCGCACAGCAGGATCTTGGGTTTGGTGGCCAGGGCGCGGGCGATGCCGACGCGCTGTTTCTGGCCGCCGGACAATTGCGCCGGGTACTTCCTGGCGTGGTCCGACAGGCCGACGCGGGCGAGCAGTTCAGCCACGCGCAGGTCGATGTCCTTGCGCGACAATTCGCCGGCCAATGTCAGCGGCAGCGCCACGTTGTCTGCAACGGTCTTGGACGCCAGCAGGTTGAAGTGCTGGAAGATCATCCCGACCTGCTGGCGAAAACGGCGCAGGCCGTTGGCATCCAGCGCGGTGACTTCTTCACCGTCAACCGTGATCTTCCCGCCACTGGGTTCTTCGAGGCGGTTAATCAGGCGCAGCAGGGTACTTTTTCCCGCACCCGAGTGGCCAATCAGGCCAAACACCTGGCCGTTTTCGACGCGCAGGCTGGTGGGGTGCAGGGCGGGAATATCCTTACCGGCGACGCGGTAGGTTTTATGGACGTTTTGAAACTCGATCACGTAGCGAACCTTGTGGGGCGCATGGAAAAGGGATCAGCGGTTAGCCGGGCGCGCATTTTAGCCTGTCCGTATAGCGTTTCTTAGCATTTATTTCGCATCCATCCAGCGATTTGGCAATAACGAGACCAAAGGTCATAAAAAAGGAACGGCTCAAAACCCTGTCAGTCACTACTTAAGCAATTCGATCTCCCGGGTGCCGTGTCCGGGGTTTCGCTCAAATGAGCCGGGGACCGCTCTGGCCACTTTGACTAAGGAGTTTTGACTGATGAGTACCAAGAAGCCAGCCACCCCGCCGAAGAGTGAACTCGCGGGCACTGATACCCTGGACCGAGGCAATACCAACGCCAAACTGCAGGCGCTGGAAGAATTCCGTTCCGATGCGACCGGTCAGGCCCTGCGCACCAACCAGGGCGTGAAGATCTCTGACAACCAGAACACCCTGAAGGTCGGCGCGCGTGGCCCGTCGCTGCTGGAAGACTTCATCATGCGTGAAAAGATCACGCACTTTGACCATGAGCGTATTCCGGAGCGCATCGTGCACGCCCGTGGTACGGGCGCCCATGGCTATTTCCAGAGCTACGGCGACCATTCGGCGCTGACCAAGGCCGGTTTCCTACGGACTCCAGAACATAAAACGCCGGTGTTCGCGCGTTTTTCCACAGTGCAGGGCCCGCGCGGTTCCGGTGACACCGTGCGTGACGTACGCGGTTTCGCCGTGAAGTTTTTCACCGAGGAAGGCAACTTCGACCTGGTGGGCAACAACATGCCGGTGTTCTTCATTCAGGATGCGATCAAGTTTCCTGACTTCGTGCATGCCGTTAAGCCTGAGCCGCACAACGAGATTCCTACCGGCGGGTCGGCGCACGATACGTTCTGGGATTTTGTCTCGCTGGTGCCCGAGTCGGCGCATATGGTGGTGTGGGCAATGTCTGACCGCGCCATTCCAAAAAGCCTGCGTGCCATGCAGGGCTTTGGCGTGCATACCTTCCGTTTGATCAACACCGAAGGCAAGTCGAGCTTTGTGAAGTTTCACTGGCGGCCAAAAGTCGGCACCTGCTCGCTGGTATGGGACGAAGCGCAAAAGCTGGCCGGTAAAGACACCGACTACCACCGTCGCGACCTGTGGGAATCGATCGAAAGCGGCGATTACCCCGAGTGGGAGCTGGGTGTTCAGATCGTTGCAGAAGAAGACGAGCATAAGTTCGACTTCGACCTGCTCGACCCGACCAAGATCATCCCCGAGGAACTGGTACCGATCACTCCGCTGGGCAAGATGGTGCTCAACCGAAACCCGGACAACTTCTTTGCCGAGGTCGAGCAGGTTGCGTTCTGCCCGGGCCATATCGTGCCGGGTATCGACTTCACCAACGACCCACTGCTGCAAGGTCGTCTGTTTTCCTACACGGACACCCAGATCAGCCGTCTCGGCGGCCCGAATTTCCATGAGATCCCGATCAACCGCCCAGTGGCGCCGTTCCATAACGGCCAGCGCGACGCTCAGCATCGCACGGTGATCGACAAAGGGCGTGCGGCTTATGAGCCCAACTCCATCGATGGCGGCTGGCCGAAGGAAACACCTCCCGGTCCTACGGATGGTGGCTTCGAGACTTACTACGAGCGCGTGGATGCCAACAAGGTGCGTGAGCGCAGCGAATCGTTCGGCGACCATTTTTCCCAGGCCACGCTGTTCTTCAACAGCATGAGCCATCACGAGAAAGAGCACATCATCGCCGCCTACAGCTTCGAGTTGGGCAAGGTCGAGCGCGAACATATTCGTGCCCGCCAGGTGAATGATATTCTGGCCAACATCGACCTGGAACTGGCCAAGCGCGTTGCGCAGAACCTGGGCTTGCCGGCGCCGACGAAAGGCACGGTGCCTGTGCGTGAAACGTCGTTGAAGGAATCGCCGGCCTTGAGCCAGGTGAACTTGCTGTCGGGCGACATCAAGACGCGCAAAGTGGCAATTCTGGCGGCGAACGGCGTGGACGGTGCGGCGATTGCTGCACTCAAGGCAGCCCTGGAGGCTGAAGGTGCGCATGCCAAGTTGCTCGGGCCGACGTCGGCGCCTGTGACCACGGCCGATGGCAAGTCGCTGCCGGTGGATGCGTCGATGGAAGGCTTGCCGTCCATTGCGTTCGACGCGGTGTTTATCCCGGGCGGCAAGGAGTCGGTCAAGGCCCTGAGCGGCGACGGCGTGGCATTGCATTACGTGCTGGAAGCGTACAAGCACCTGAAGGCCATTGCGGTCGCCAGCGACGTGAAGCCATTGCTCGACCTGTTGAAGCTGGAAGCGGATGCGGGGTTGATCGTGGGGGCGGATGCCAAGGCGTTCAAGGCGTTCTTTGCCGCGATTGCTCAGCACCGGGTATGGGAGCGGGAGCCGAAGGCTAAGGCGATTCCGGCTTAATTTGTTGGTTGTTTGTTAGATCGTCATCGGGGGCAAGCCCCCTCCCACACTTGAATGTATT
The DNA here is from genome assembly GCF_019891515.1 of Pseudomonas sp. Wu6. Lineage (NCBI taxonomy): Bacteria > Pseudomonadati > Pseudomonadota > Gammaproteobacteria > Pseudomonadales > Pseudomonadaceae > Pseudomonas > Pseudomonas sp. Wu6. Next base: position 148,507 of record NZ_JAFLXH010000008.1, read on the forward strand.
CACAGTTCAAATGTGGGAGGGGGCTTGCCCCCGATGCTTTTAGTCCGCTTTACGCGGAATCAGCACAACCTGCGCCGGAATGTGCTTCAGAATCTGCCGGTGAATCTTCAGGTCATACCCCGAATCAATTCGCTTCACCCGTTTGGTCAGCAATGTGGCCAGCCACGGGTAATCCTCGGTGCGTGGCACCTGGATGCTGACGTCGCACTGGTAATTCACCACGTCGGTGGCGATGGCATCCAGCTGATGGCGCATGGCTTCGACATCCGCCAAATTCAACGCCACGGTGGTGCTCGGCGCCGCCGGGTCGATGACCTTGGCGGCGGGCTTGGCTTCGGCCGCTTTCAGGGCGGCCTCGGCCTGATCCAGCTCGGCTTTGCGCGCATGACTGATGGCGCTGTTGACGCCGCCGGTCAGGGCCGGGGCCTTGGGCATCAGCGCGCGGGCACGGCTTAGCGCCGTGGCGGCGGCGTTGACGTCACCCTTTTGCAGCACGATCTGGCTGCGCTGCAAGTAGGCTTCGGCCAGCTGGCGCTGGTAAGCCTCGAGCGCCGGGTCATTGGGCGATTGGGCCTGCAAGGTGGCGAGCTGGTCTTCGGCCGTGGCCAATTCGCTGCTGGCCAGGTTTTGCTCCAGCTGCGCGATGGCCGCAGCGCGCGGGTCCGGCGCTTCGGGGGCGGCGGGCGGTGTGCTTTGACAGGCGCCCAGCAGCAGGGAAAATGCGGCAAGGAGCAGATAACGGAAAGTGAACGGCTTCATTCCTGCGACTCTCTATTTGCGCAAAAAGCGAGCAAGTCTACACCCCTCGACGGGGCAGGACAAAACTCAGCAGAAACAGGGCGGCCGCCGACACCACAATCGACGGCCCGGCCGGCGTGTCTTTGAACCATGACAAGGCCAGGCCCCCACACACTGCCAGCATGCCCAGCAGACTGGCGCCGATGGCCATTTGCTCCGGCGAACGGGCATGGCGCTGAGCGGCGGCGGCTGGAATGATCAGCAGCGAGGTGATCAACAATACGCCGACAATCTTCATCGCGACAGCGATCACCACCGCGATCAACAGCATCAGCGCCAGGCGCAGGGCCGGCACGGGCAAACCTTCGACCGTTGCAAGCTCCTCGTGCACGGTGATTGCCAGCAGCGGGCGCCACAGGCTCACCAGCAGCACCAGCACCGCCGCGCTGCCACCGAGGATCCATGCCAGGTCGGTAGGACTGATCGCCAGCAGATCGCCAAACAGGTAGGCCATCAGGTCGATGCGCACTTCATGCATGAAGCTCAGCACCACCAGGCCCAGGGACAGGGTGCTCGGCGCCAGGATGCCCAGCAGCGTGTCGGACGCCAGCGGCTGGCGCTGCTGCAGCGTCACCAGTAACACCGCCAGCAGCAGGCAGCCGACGGTTACGGCGATGGTCGGGCTCACGTCGAGCAGGAAGCCCATGGCCACGCCAAGCAGTGCGGCATGGGACAGGGTGTCGCCAAAGTACGCCATGCGCCGCCAGACCACGAACGAGCCCAGCGGGCCCGCCACCAACGCCAGAGCCAAGCCTGCCAGCAGGGCGTAGAGCAGAAAATCAGCCATGCTTGCAGCTATCTCCATGAACGTGGGGGGTAGAAGTGTCATCGACAACGGCGCCATGCAGATCGTGGGCGTGGTCGTGATGGTGGTGATAAATCGCCAGGCTCTGAGCGTTCTTGCCGAACAGCTCGACGAACGCCGGGTCGCCGCTGACCTGTTCCGGGTGGCCGGAGCAGCACACGTGACGGTTGAGGCAGACCACTTGATCGGTGGTGCTCATCACCAGGTGCAAGTCGTGGGAGACCATCAGCACGCCGCAGCCATGGCGGTCGCGCAAACGGGTAATCAGGCTGTATAGCTCGGCCTGGCCGGCGACGTCGACGCCTTGCACCGGCTCATCGAGCACCAGCAACTCCGGCTCGCGCAGCAGGGCGCGGGCCAGCAGCACGCGCTGCATTTCACCGCCGGAGATGCTCTGCACCGGGCTGTCGATCACCTGTTCAGCGCCGACCTCCTTGAGCGCCGCCTGGGCGCGGGCGCGGTCTACACCCGGCACCAGGCGCAGAAAGCGCAATACCGACAGCGGCAATGTGGGGTCCACGTGCAGCTTCTGCGGCATATAGCCCACGCGCAGCCGGGGCTTGCGCCATACGCTGCCGCGGTCGGGCTTGAGCAGGCCGAGCACGGCGCGCACCAGGGTGGTCTTGCCGGCGCCATTGGGGCCGATCAGGGTCACGATCTGCCCCGGCTCCACGCTCAGCGCAATGTTGTCCAGCACGTGTTGCCCGGCGAACGTGACCCCGACCTGCTCCAGGCGGATTAACGGGTTGCTCATCAAGCCCCCTGACAACCCGAGCACAGGCCGACCACTTCGACCGTTTGCCCTTCGACGCTGAAGCCAACTCCGGCGGCGCTTTTGACGATGGCATCACTGATGCTTTTCTGTTCAAGCTCGATGGCGGCGTGGCACTCGCGGCAAATCAGGAACTGGCCCTGGTGCGCGTGCTCCGGGTGGTTGCAGCCGACAAATGCGTTGAGCGAGGCGATGCGGTGCACCAGGCCGTTTTCCAGCAGGAAATCCAGCGCGCGGTAAACCGTAGGCGGCGCGGCGCGACGGCCGTCCTGTTCGCTGAGGACGCCAAGGATGTCGTACGCGCCCAGCGGCTTGTGGCTTTGCCACACCAGCTCCAGCACGCGTCGACGCAGCGCGGTCAGGCGCAAGCCCTTCTGCGCGCATAGGGTGTCGGCCTCCGACAATGCGGTGTGAACGCAGTGAGAGTGGTCATGGGGACGGCTGGCAAGCGGTGTTATAGGCATGAGCGGCGACAGATATTTGATAGAGACGTTATTATGTTACCTGTTCCTATGCCATTGAGTGGTCATCGTGTCCCGACTTTTTCCCGTTTTTGTCGTATTTGTCACCAGTTTGTTCGTGGCTGGCGCCGCTCAGGCCGACGTCAAGGTGCTGACCAGCATCAAGCCGCTGCAACTGATCGCCGCGGCTGTGCAGGACGGAGTGGCCGTTCCGGAGGTGTTGCTGCCGCCGGGTGCGTCGCCGCATAACTTCGCCTTGCGCCCATCCGACGTACGGCGCGTGCAGTCAGTCGACCTGCTGTACTGGATCGGGCCTGACATGGAAACTTTCCTGCCGCGCGTGCTGAAAGGCCGTACCGCGGCGACGGTCGCCGTGCAGGACCTGCCAGGCATGAAGCTGCGCCGTTTCGGCGAAGATAGCCACTCCCATGCCGACGAAGCCGACGAGCATGATCACGATCATCGTCCCGGCAGCGTTGATGCGCATTTGTGGTTGTCGACGGTGAACGCGCGTGTCATCGCGGCGCGCATGGCGGCTGACCTCAGTGCGGCCGACCCGGCCAACGCCGAGCGTTACCAGAGCAACGCCAAAGCCTTTGCGGGTCGCCTGGATGCTTTGGATATACGCTTGAAGAAGCGTCTGGCAGGCGTTGAAGGCAAGCCTTACTTTGTGTTTCACGAGGCCTTTGATTACTTCGAAGACGCTTACGGCTTGAAGCACACCGGCGTGTTCAGCGTAGCCGCCGAAGTGCAGCCCGGCGCCCAGCATGTGGCGGCGATGCGTACGCGGCTGCAGGAAGTGGGCAAGACGTGCGTGTTCAGCGAGCCGCCGTTGCGGCCGCGATTGGCCGAAACATTGGTTGCCGGGTTGCCGGTTAAATTGGCAGAGCTGGATGCGCTGGGCGGCTACACCCCGGCCACTGCGCAGGGGTATGAGCAGGTGCTGGAGAAATTGGGCAACGACCTGGCCGGGTGCCTGGAGTCACTCTAAATGTGGGGCAAGCGTTAAGGCTTGTTGTAGGAGCGAGCTTGCTCGCGAAAAACTCACAGGCGCCGCGTTCATTCAGAAAGCACGCGTTATCGTTGACGTTTTTCGCGAGCGAGCTCGCTCCTACATTTGGAGCGAGCAGGTCTTTAGAGCGCGAACGGCAGATGCACAGCCACCTGTTGGCGCTGCAGCAGGCGATGCTCGAACTCGGCGGGGTCGTGAATAAGCACATCCTGCCCGGCAAACGACTCGGCTGCGATCAGCCGCGACAGCCAGAACCGTACGCACGCCACGCGCAACATGGTCGGCCATAGCTCGGCTTCCTTGGCGGTAAACGGCCGCAACCCCGCATAAGCACCCAGCAGCGCACGGGCGCGCGGCCCATCAATCACGCCGTCGGCGTTCGAACACCAGTCATTCAAGGCGATGGCGACGTCATACAGCATCGGCCCGGAGCAGGCGTTGTAGAAGTCGATCAGGCCGGTCAGGTGGGTGCCTTCGAACATCGCGTTGTCGCGAAACAGGTCGGCATGAACGTTGGCGCGTGGCAGGGCGAGAACCTGCGCCTTGTGGGCTTCTATCTCGTTCAATGCATCCTGCAACAGACGCTGTTGTGCGTCGTTCAGATGGGAAATCAACTGCGCGCCTTCACTGAGCATCCACTCCAGCCCGCGATCGGTCTTGCGCTCCAGGACCTTGTCGCCCTGGGTCGCCAGGTGCAGGTGGCCGAGCAGGTCGCCGACCTGGGCGCAATGCTGGGCGTTGGCGTGTGTGATGTGCTTGCCGGCCAGGCGCGGTTGCAGCAAGGCGGGTTTGCCCTTGAGTTCGCGCAAAGCGATACCGTCGGTGGTACGCAGGGCGTAGGGCACCGGCAGGTCGGCGTCGTGGAGCACGTCGAGCAGTTCGATAAAGAACGGCATTTCTGCCACGGGGCCGCGCTCGACCAGGGTCAGGACAAACTCGCCCTGCTCCAGGCTGATAAAGAAATTGGTGTTTTCGCTACCGGCGGCAATCCCCTGGAAATCAAGCAGGCGGCCGAGCCCATAAGGGGCAAGAAAGGTTTCCAGCTCGGACCGAGCCAGGGGGGTGAACACAGACATGGTTAAAACTGCCGTTACGGGCGCCGCTCAGGGCGGCGCCGGTTGAAATTAGGGAATCATTTCCATTCGAAGATCTTCCATGACGGGATCAGCATATCCGGCTGGTCAGAACGGATGAAGTTCGCGTCGGTTCCATCCGCGCGTACCAGGAAATACGGTGGAGCGCCTTTTGGCGTTACCTTGATGGCATACAGGAAGCCGTTTTGACGGTACTCCTGGATGGTCTTGTCGCCTTCCGTGCGAATGGTCACTTCCGGATCGCCCGATGGCGCATCGTCTGCCGCCATGGCAGCCATCGGAGCGAGTGCAATCAAGCCAGTCAACAGCAGGCGATTGAATGTACGCATGATAACCTTGTCCCTTTGTTTTCATTGGTCCGGCTATTCTAGCGCCTGACCCGCCGAAAAGGTTGATCCTGCTCATGAGCCAAGCGCCCCTCGTCCTGGTGGACGGTTCTTCTTATCTGTACCGCGCCTTCCACGCGCTGCCACCGTTGACCACCTCCAAAGGCCTGCCGACCGGTGCGGTCAAGGGCGTGTTGAACATGCTCAAGAGCCTGCGCAAGCAATACCCGGACAGCCCGTTCGCCGTGGTATTCGACGCCAAGGGCGGGACCTTTCGCGATGAAATGTTCGCCTACTACAAGGCCAATCGCCCGAGCATGCCCGATGACATGCGCCTGCAGATCGAACCCCTGCACCAGAGCGTGATCGCCCTGGGCTTCCCGTTGCTGTGCGTCGAAGGCGTCGAGGCCGATGACGTGATCGGCACCCTGGCCCGCAGCAGCGCCGCCGCTGACCGCCCGGTGGTGATCTCCACCGGCGACAAGGACATGGCGCAACTGGTGGACGGGCACATTACCTTGGTCAATACCATGACCGGTAGTTCGATGGACATCGAGGGCGTAAAGGAGAAATTCGGCGTCGCTCCGGAGCAGATCATCGATTATCTGGCGTTGATGGGCGATTCCTCCGACAACATCCCTGGGGTTCCCGGCATTGGTCCGAAGACCGCCTCCGGTCTGCTGGTGGGGGTCAATGGCGGTCTCAAAGAGCTGTATGAGCAGTTGGACATTGTGCCGACCCTGCCGATTCGTGGCGCCAAGACGCTGCCGGCCAAGCTGGAAGAGCACAAGGAGATGGCATTCCTGTCCTATCGACTGGCGACGATCAAAATCGACGTGCCCCTGGACATCGGCCTGGACGACTTGCACCTGATCGAGCCGGATCGCGAAAAGTTGCTGGAGCTGTACACGCTGCTCGAGTTCAAGAGCTGGTACGACGAGATCCAGCGCGATAGCAAGCGTGTCGAACTCAAGGCGACCAACGAAGTTGCACCTGCCGCCGAGCTGCCTGCCGAGGCGGTTCTCGCGGTGCCGGTGGAGACGGTGTACACCACTATTCTTGACCAGGCCACGTTTGATCTGTGGCTGAAGAAACTCAACGACGCGACGTTGTTTGCCTTCGATACCGAGACCACCGGGATCGACGCCCAACAGGCCCAATTGGTTGGGCTGTCGTTTGCGGTGCAGGCCCACGAAGCCGCCTATATCCCGCTGACGCATGCCTACACGGGCGCGCCGGAGCAATTGGACCGTGACACCGTACTGCTGGCCTTGAAGCCCTTGCTGGAAGATCCGGCCAAACTCAAGGTCGGCCAGCACGCCAAGTTCGACATGAACATCCTGGCCAACTGCGCCATCGGTGGCGACCCGGCGCAGGGCATCACCGTGCGCGGCATCGCCTTCGATACCATGCTCGAATCCTACGTGCTGAACTCCACCGCGACCCGCCATGACATGGACAGCCTGGCGAAGAAGTACCTGGACCACGCCACCGTCAGCTTCCAGGACATCGCCGGCAGGGGCGCCAAGCAGCTGACCTTCGACCAGATCGCTCTGGAGCAAGCCGGCCCTTACGCGGCCGAAGATGCCGACGTGACCTTGCGCCTGCATCAGGCACTGCACGCGAAGTTGACTGCGATCCCGAGCCTGGCCAGTGTGCTGACGGATATCGAAATACCGCTGGTGCCGGTGCTGGCGCGTATCGAGCGCCAGGGTGCCTTGGTGGACAAGGATCTGCTGGGCATCCAGAGCATCGAGCTGGGCAACAAGATGATCGAGCTGGAACGCCAGGCCTTCGAAATCGCCGGCGAGACATTCAACCTGGGCTCGCCCAAGCAGCTCGGGGCGATCCTCTACGAGAAGCTCGGCATGCCCGTGTTGAAAAAAACCGGCAAGGGCCAGGCATCCACCGCTGAAGAAGTGCTGGCCAAACTGGCGGAGGATGATTTTCCATTGCCCAAGGTACTCATGCAGTACCGCAGCATGAGCAAGCTAAAAAGCACCTACACCGACCGCCTGCCGGAACAGATCAACCCGCGTACCGGGCGTATTCATACGTCCTACCACCAGGCGGTGGCGGCGACCGGGCGTCTGTCCTCCAGCGATCCGAACCTGCAGAACATCCCGGTGCGCACCGCCGAGGGGCGACGCATTCGCCAGGCGTTTATCGCGCCCAAGGGTTACAAGCTGCTGGCGGCGGACTACTCGCAGATCGAACTGCGAATCATGGCGCACCTGTCCAAGGACGAAGGGTTGATGAATGCCTTTCGCAACGACCTGGACGTGCACACCGCCACGGCTGCCGAGGTGTTCAAGGTTGAGTTGAGCGAGGTCACCTCCAACCAGCGCCGCAGCGCCAAGGCGATCAACTTCGGCCTGATCTATGGCATGGGCGCCCAGAAGCTGGGCAAGGACATTGGCGTCGACACCAAGACTGCCAAGGCCTATATCGATGTGTACTTCGCTCGCTACCCCGGCGTGCGCGAGTACATGGAGCGCACCCGTGCCCAGGCGGCGGACCAGGGCTACGTGGAAACCTTCTTCGGGCGGCGCCTGTACTTGCCGGACATCAACTCCAACAAGCCCCAGGAGCGCGCGGCGGCAGAACGCACCGCGATCAACGCGCCGATGCAGGGCACTGCAGCGGACATCATCAAGAAGGCCATGGTGAAGGTGGACGACTGGCTGACTGAATCAGGCCTGGACGCCAAGGTTATCCTTCAGGTGCACGACGAACTGGTACTGGAGGTCCGTGAGGATCTGGTCGCCGAGGTCAGCGAAAGAATTCGCGAGCACATGAGCGCTGCGGCTCAGTTGGACGTGCCCCTGGTGGTGGACGTGGGCGTGGGCGATAACTGGGACGAGGCGCATTGATTCTGCGGTTTCGCCGTCACACCCGGTGATGGCGAAACGCTTTAGATCGGAAGCTACCGTCAGTTATTTCCAAGTGTTTTTTGAACCTGCCGGAACTTAACCTGTGAACTGCCACTCAGAGTTACTGAATGGGTGGTGAAGCCCTTCAATGCTCCTATGTTGTGTTAAGTGTTGGCAGATATCCGGACCCCGCCCTAGCGGTTCGGAACTTGGACCCCGAACTTCCCCTCCCCATACGAAGTCCGGGGTTTTTTTTGCCTGCGCAAAAGTTATTCGGCGATTTCCGCGCCCTTGTCCGCCAATTCCATCCAGCCGGCCAGTACGGTGTAGGCGTCTTCCAGGCCCATGCGCTTTGGCGCGGAGAACAATTGGATGGTGATGGCATCGCCCCAACCCTTGCGGATTTCGGACTGCACTTTGAGCAGGGTGTTCTTGGCCGCGCCGTAGGTCAGCTTGTCGGCCTTGGTCAGCAGGATATGCATCGGCATGCCGCTGGCGACCGCCCAATCGAGCATCAACAGGTCGAAATCGGTCATTGGATGACGGATGTCCATCATCAGGATCAGACCTTTCAAACTCTCCCGACCACCCAGGTAAGCCTCCAGGTGACGCTGCCAGTGCAGCTTCAACGGGATAGGGACTTTTGCATAACCGTAGCCCGGCAGGTCGACCAGACGCCGATCATCGTCTAGCTTGAAGAAATTGAGCAACTGCGTGCGACCCGGGGTTTTCGAGGTGCGTGCCAGGCTGGCATGGGTGAGCGTGTTCAGTGCGCTGGACTTGCCAGCGTTAGAACGGCCGGCAAAGGCGACTTCAAAGCCTTCGTCATCGGGGCATTGGTCCACTTTGGCGGCGCTGAGCATGAAGGTGGACTGTTGGCACAGGCCGAGGATGGGATTCTTGAGTTGCATGAGATTTCCGATGTGGGCGGTGCCGAAAAAGGGTGCGGCAAGCGGTGTCGTTTCCGTTTCAGTAGCGCCAGTATATAATGCCGCAGATTTTGTGTGTGCTTTGTCCCAGCGAAGGATGACGTTCACGGGAGCGAAAAGACCTTTATTGCGCATTAGAACGCAAAACGCTCTCAAACCCTGAATTGATCGCCACATGATCAAGTGATTGCCCCAGGGTTTCAAGGCAATGCCGCCGCGTGGTTTGTGCATGGACTGCAGTACCGAGGATTACCAGGCCATCAATGAGTTGATGGTGAGTAAACCCGGTAGATAACTCTTAAACCCTTAGCCGTAGTTGGATTAGCTGATGAACAAACTGATCGTGAGTCTGCTGTTGACCTTGGGCATCACCGGTATTGCCCATGCCGCAGGCGACGCTACCGCGGGGCAGGCGAAAGCCGCCGTGTGTGGTGCTTGCCATGGACCGGACGGTAACAGCCCGGCGCCGAACTTCCCCAAATTGGCCGGCCAGGGTGAACGTTACCTGGCCAAGCAGATGCGCGAAATCAAGGATGGCAAGCGCGTGGTGCTGGAAATGACCGGCTTGCTGGCCAACTCCAGCGATCAGGACATCGCTGACATCGCGGCGTATTTTGCCAGCCAGAAAGGCAGTGTGGGAGCTGCTGATCCGAAACTGGTCGCCCGCGGCGAGAGACTGTTCCGTGGCGGCGACCTGGACAAGGGCCTGCCCGCCTGTACCGGCTGCCATTCGCCAAATGGCGCAGGCAACGCCGCCGCCGGCTTCCCGCACTTGAGCGGCCAGCACGCTGCCTACATCGCCAAACAGCTGACCGACTTCCGCAAGGAAGACGCCGGCCGGGCCAATGATGGCGACGCAATGACCATGCGCACCATTGCCCGCAAACTGAGCGATGAAGACATTGCTGCAATCTCCAGTTACATCCAGGGCCTGCACTGACAGACGGCAACGTTAACGCTCGATTAATCCGTCGATGCAAGCATAAAAAGGGTGGCCACGGCCGCCCTTTTTTGTGGCCGCTGCCGTTACACTAACGAACTCATGTCCGCGTAGACCTGTCACACATAAAGGTCGCGTGAGGCGACTTTATTTGTCCAGGAGTAAAGCATGCGTAAACTGATCCTCAGCGCCGCTCTCGTCACTGCCAGTCTCTTCGGCATGACCGCACAAGCTGCCGACGTGCCGCTTGAAGCCGGTAAAACCTACGTTGAACTGACTAACCCGGTCCCGGTTTCGGTGCCCGGCAAAATCGAGGTGGTGGAGCTGTTCTGGTATGGCTGCCCGCATTGCTACGCCTTTGAACCGACCATCAACCCCTGGGCCGAAAAGCTGCCCAAGGACGTGAACTTCAAACGCATTCCGGCCATGTTCGGTGGCCCATGGGATGCCCACGGCCAGCTGTTCCTGACCCTGGAAGCCATGGGTGTGGAGCATAAGGTCCACAACGCGGTATTCAACGCGATCCAGAAAGAAGGCAAGCGCCTGACCAAGCCGGACGAAATGGCTGACTTCGTTGCCACCCAGGGTGTCGATAAAGACAAGTTTTTGGCCACCTTCAATTCCTTTGCCATCCAGGGCCAGATCAAGCAGGCCAAGGAACTTGCGCAGAAGTATGGCGTGCAAGGCGTACCGACCCTGATCGTCAACGGCAAGTACCGTTTCGACCTTGGCACTGCCGGTGGTCCTGAAGCGGTCCTCAATGTCGCCGACCAGCTGATCGCCAAAGAGCGTGCAGCCAAGTAAGGGGCTCGCCATGCGTCGTTGGGGTACCGAGCGTGTCGTCGGCCTGCATGATCCGCAGGTCAACGAACATCACCTGGAGTCCACAGGCCTGCCGGCGGACAGCCGCTTGCGCCTGCTCAGTTTCAATATTCAGGTGGGTAACAGTACCGAGAAATATCGGCACTACCTCACGCGTGGCTGGCAGCACTTGCTGCCGCACAAGGGGCGTACCGGCAACCTGCAGAAAATCGGCGACCTGCTCAGCGACTTCGACCTGGTCGCCCTGCAGGAAGCCGACGGCGGCAGCCTGCGCTCCGGCTACATCAATCAGGTGGAGCACCTTGCCCAGCTCGGTGCCTTCCCCTACTGGTACCAGCAACTCAATCGCAACCTCGGGCGCCTGGCGCAGCACAGCAATGGTGTGCTCAGTCGCCTGAAGCCGACAGTCATCGAGGATCACCCGTTGCCAGGCCCCAAGGGGCGCGGTGCGATCCTGGTGCGTTTTGGCGAAGGCCCGGAAGCCTTGGTGGTGGTGATGATGCACCTGGCCCTCGGCGGGCGTACGCGCAACCTCCAGTTGGCCTACGTGCGCGACTTGATTGGCAACTACAAGCATCAGGTGTTGATGGGGGACATGAACACCCACGCCAACGACCTGCTGCAGAATTCCCCGCTGCGTGACCTCGGCCTACTGGCGCCGCAAGTCGAAGCCACGTTTCCCAGTTGGCGCCCGCAGCGCTGTCTGGACCATATCCTGCTCAGCCCGAGCCTCACACTGGAAAGTGTGCAGGTGCTGGCGCACCCCATTTCCGATCACCTGCCGGTCGCGGTGGAAATTCGTCTGCCGGGCTCGCTGACGGCTGATGCGTTCCCCGCGTTGAGCCCTGGCCCCGGCGGACCTGTTGCATGAGCGACGACGCCCAGCGCTGGAAAGAAAAGTACCTTAAAGGCGTTGAGCAGCAAGACAAGCTCGAACGCCGCTGGGCCGCCCGCCTCGATCTGTTGCGTCGAGGGCTGGTGCGCAGCACGCTGGCGGCGGAAGGGACTGACCGCGCTGTCGATCAGTGCATGAAGGAAATGCGCGATGTCGTGCGCACTGACGACATGGACGCTGCCCTGGCCGCCCTGCTGCCGCGCCTGGAAAAGGCCGTGCTGGATTCCGAGCAGCGCCGCGAAACCCGGGTTGACCAAATCAGTACCGCCCTCACCGCTCTGGTCGCGCAGTTGCAGAAACTGCCGCTACCCCGTGAGGTGGCGCGCCCGCTGAAAACCTTCGCCAAGCAGCTTGACGGTCGAGTCGGGCAGGCACGGGAAATACCGCTGCTGCTCAGCGAGTTGAGCAGCCTGCAGGAACAGGCGCTGAATAACCTGGAGCCGGATGGCGAAACGCCGCGCTCCGGGCCCGGGTTATTGCAGCGCCTGTTTGGTGCCAAGGAGCACTCGAGCGAAGCGCCCGAGCCCGAGACACCCCCTGCGCCGCTCTCCGTCGCGCCCTCGCCTGAAGCCCCGGAGCCCGCGCAGTCCGAGGAACTGACCCAGGCATTGCGAGCTTTCGCGCCGTTGCCGCCGACAACGGACGTCTCTGCGCCTGAGCCTGCGGCCGCCGTCAAAGAGGCACCGGCCAGCGTAACGTCCGAGTTCCAAGTGCCTGCTCAAACGTCGCTCGCGCCCATGCCCGACGAAGCCTTCGATCGCGAGGCGACTGAAACGCCAGCCGAAGACGCCGCTGCCGAAAGCGCACTCGCGGCTTTTATCGAAGCGCCCCAAGACCCCGTCGATACGCCAGAGGAAACGCTGATCGGCAGCCTTTCACTCCCGCCCGTATTGGATACCGCAGAGCCTGACCCCGACGCCCTGCAGTCGGATGGTCTCTACGCCCTGCCCGATTCGCCCGAGCCTTCCTATAGCTCGGTTGCCAAGCATATTGAAGACACCTTGCTCGGCCTGCTGGAAGACCTGGCCCTGCCCGAGCGCCACCGACCACAGGCCGAAGCCATGCGCGAACGCCTGGCCGATGGCTTGAACTGGTACGAGCTGCTGCCGATCCTCGACGACCTGGCGGTGCTGATGCTGGCGGTTACCGACAGCGGCCAGCATGAATTCGAGGCTTATCTTAAACAGCTCAACGAGCGTCTTGAGGCATTCCAGGGTCACCTGCAGGTCGCCAGCGAAGGGCACGCCGACAGCCGCTCCGCCGCGCGGGAGCTGGACACGCAAATTCGCGAACAGGTAGACGGCCTGCAAAGCAGCGTGCAGGACGCCGCCGATCTGGACAGCCTCAAGCAGGTGCTGGAGAGCCACCTCGAGGGCTTGCTCGGCACCATGGACGAGCACCGACAACAGCGCGACCAGCGCGAGCAGGAAGTGGCCGCGCGGCTCCAGGGCCTGGCTGAACGGGTGGCGAACATGGAGCAGGAAGCCCAGGGCTATCGTGAGCATTTGGAGATACAGCGCCAGAAGGCGCTGATCGATCCGCTCACCGGCCTTCCCAACCGCGCGGCCTGGAGTGAGCGCCTGGATCATGAGGTCAATGCCTGGCACCAGCGTGGCAACAGCCTGTCACTGGCCATGCTGGACCTCGACCACTTCAAGCGTATCAACGACGGCTACGGCCACCTGGCCGGCGATAAAGTCCTGAAGATCATCGCCAATGTGCTGCGCAAACGCCTGCGCCCGACTGATTTCATTGCGCGCTTCGGTGGCGAAGAATTTGTGTTGTTGATGCCCGATTCAGCCCTGGCGGACGCCTTGGCTGTCGGTGACATGCTGCGAGTGGCCATCGAGGCTTGCCCGTTCCACTTCAAGGGCGAGCCGGTGACCATCACGGTATCCATGGGGGTGGCGCAGTTCCAGCCGGGCGAGCGCAGTGATCTGGTACTCAAGCGTGCCGATGAAGCGCTTTACAGGGCCAAGGCGGCGGGGCGTAATCGGGTGCAGGCGGCGTAAAAAATGTTCTGAATATGTAATTTGACCGCTTGCCCGCCAGCGGTACGTTACACTGTTGCATTATCGTCCTTTGTGTAATGCCTTCTCCTATGAAATCTTTCTTCATCGCCGTTGCCGTTGTTCTGCTTGCCGGCTGCTCCAGCGGCCCGCGCCTCAATACCAGCCATCCTTCCGTGAATCACGACAACCGCGTGCAGTTCGTGGTGGTGCATTACACCTCTGCCAACCTCGAGCGCTCCCTGGCGCTGCTGACCCACGGCCAGGTCAGCAGCCATTACCTGATCGGCGATGACGCCTCAGGCACAATTTACAAGCTGGTTGATGAAAGCCAGCGTGCCTGGCATGCGGGGGAAAGCGAGTGGATGGGGCGTACCTGGCTCAACTCCAGCTCCATCGGCATCGAGATCGTCAACCCCGGCTATAGCGATACCCCGACCGGCCGGGTCTGGTACCCGTACTCCGAGGCGCAGGTGAAGTCGCTGGTGGTGCTGCTCAAGGACATCAGCAAACGTAACGGTATCAACCCCAGGAACATCATCGGGCATAGCGATATCGCGCCGCTGCGCAAATTGGACCCGGGCCCGTTGTTCCCATGGAAGCGCCTGGCCGATGAGGGCCTGGGGGTCTGGCCGAATGCCCAGGCAGTGGCGCAATTGCAGCAGCAGTACGCCGCGCAGTTGCCGAGCATCACCTGGTTCCAGGAAGAACTGGCGCGTCTGGGCTACCCGACGCCGCAAACCGGTGAGCTGGACGTGGCCACGCGTCACGTGATCGCCGCATTCCAGATGCGTTTCCGCCCATCGTTGTTCGACGGAACGCCGGATGCACAAAGCGCGGCGATCCTGCGCGCCTTGAACCAACGCTGAATGGGTGCTTACAGAGGCAAGGCCATATAGAACTGTGTGCCCTGCCCCGGCCGTGAATACACGCCCATGCGGCCGCCGTGCAATTGCACGATCTCCTTGCACAGCGCCAGCCCCAGGCCGGCGCCGCCTTTCTTGCGCCCTACCTGCACGAAGGGCTCGAAAATGCGCCCTTGCTGGCCGTAGGCAATGCCTTCACCGTTGTCCTCGACGCTGATAATCACCCGTTCGCCATGACGTCGCGCCTGCAAGCGAATCTGCCCATCCTCGGCAGTATGCCGCAGGGCATTGCCCAGCAAGTTGTCGAGCACGCGCTCCAGTTGCGCCTGGTCGGCGTACAGGCGTGGCAGGCCTGACTGGGCTTCCACCAGCAGTTCGACGCGTTGCGCGTTCGCCGGTTCCGCGAACCGGGCCCGGGCATGTTCCAGCAGGTCGGTGACGTCGCACGGCCCCAGCGTGAGTTTCTGCAGGCCGTTCTGGTAGCGCGAGAAGTTGAGCAAATCGTTGATCAACTGCATCAACCGCTGCATTTCTTCGTTGACCGTATCCAGCAGGTCGGCTTCGCGCGACTCAGCCGGGAACTTGGCTCGCTCGCGGAAAAGTCCGAAGGCCATGTGCATGCCGGTCACCGGTGTGCGCAATTCATGGGAGGCGCGCAACACGAACTCGCTGCGCACCCGCTCAAAGGCACGTTGCTCGGTGACGTCATGCAGCACCATCACGGCGCCCAGAATATGCCCCTCGGTGTGGCTCACCGGGGTCAGGCTGTACGTCAGCAGGCGCAGCTCACCTTCGACTTCCACTTCCAGATCTTCCGGCGCCCGCTCCAGGTTGCCGCCGCGCAGCACCAGATGCAGTTGTTCATCCATTTCCGGGCGGCCCAGCGCTTCGCCCAGGCCCTGGCCGAGGCGTTCTTCGTCCCAACCCAGCTGGCGTTGCGCGACGGGGTTGAGGTGTTCAAGGCGGCCTTGGCGGTCGATCATCAGCAGGCCATCGTCGATGCTGTCGAGCACCGCCTGCAAGCGCTGCTGACCGGCGAGCAACTCATCGACATTGGTGGCCTGGTGTTGGCGCAAGGCCTCGGCCATGATGCCGAAGCGACGGGTCAGCAGGTTCATTTCCGCCGCCGTCGATATCGGTAATGTCACTTCGAAATCGCCTTGCCCGATTTTATCGGCAGCCTTGGCCAGCGCTTCGATGGGTGCACCGAATCGCCGGGCAATGCCATGGGCGGTCACGAAGCCGATGATCAACACCGCAAGGCCCACCAGCCCCAGCAAGCTGGCGACGAGCAGCGCACGTTCACGGGATTTATGCTCGCTGGTGCTGATATTTTCCAGCGCCAGCTTGTGGTGGACGATCAGCCCGTTGCGCAGGGTATTGAAGGCTTCAGTGAGCTTTTGCCTGCTGCTCGGCAGAGACGGGTTCTGTTGAGACTCGTCAAAAGCCTGCAGCAGGTTCTGATAGTCCTCGCGTGCCTGCTCGAAACCGTGGGTGTGACCGTCACTCTGTTCATGGGCTATGCCCTGGTCCAACAGGTCAAAGTAGCGCTGTTTGGAGGCTTGCAGGGCAGCCGGGTCAGGCCGCTTTTCGAGCATCATGATCAGTTGATCGCCCAGGCTCTGGCGCAACTTCACGCCCAGGTCGAGGGTGACGAAATTGCTGCGAATCAACGACTCCTGGGTCTTGGCCATCTGCATCACGCTGACCAGGCCCAGGATCAGCCCCAGCAGGGCCACGGTGATCAGCGCCGAGATGCTCAGGAATAACCGGGTGCGCAGTTTCATCGCGAGCTTCATGAAGTACAGCTCATAAGTTGTACTGTTTGCGTTTGCGATACAGGGTCGACGCATCGATGCCGAGGGTGCGGGCGGCTTGATCCAGCGTATCGCTGGTGGCAAGTACCGCGCCGATATGGGCTTTTTCCAATTCGTCCAGGCTCAGTGCCGCACCGATGCGTGGGGCGTTGTTGATCGGTTGCTCGGCCATGCCGAGGTGGCTGATCTCGACCTTCTCCTGAGGGCAGATGATGCTGGCGCGCTCCACCACGTTGCGCAGCTCGCGGATGTTGCCGGGCCAGCGATAGTTGAGCAGCGCTTCGCGCGCCTGATCGCTGAAGCCGCGCGCCGGGCGGGCATATTCCTTGACGAAACGCGCCAGGAAGCGGTCGGCCAGGGTGAGGATGTCTTCGCTGCGCTCGCGCAGCGGCGGCAGGTGCAACGTGATGACATTGAGGCGGTACAGCAAGTCTTCACGGAAGCGGCCGTCGCGCACCATGTCTTCCAGGTTCAGGTTGGTGGCGGCGAGAATGCGCACGTCTGCGCGGCGGGTAACCGGGTCGCCCACTCGCTCGTATTCCTTGTCCTGAATGAATCGCAGCAACTTGGGTTGCAGAGTCAGCGGAAAGTCGCCGATCTCGTCGAGAAACAGCGTGCCGCCGTCGGCCTGGTTGACGCGGCCCAATGTGCTCTCGCTGGCGCCGGTAAATGCGCCGCGGCTGTGGCCGAACAGTTCGCTCTCCATCAGTTCTGCGGTCAACGATGGGCAGTTGATGGTCACGCAGGATTTTTTCGAGCGTTTGCTCCAGCCGTGAATGGCCCGCGCCAACTCGCCTTTACCGGTGCCTGACTCGCCGAGGATCAAGATATTGGCATCGGTGCCGGCGACCTGCCGTGCGGTTTCCAGTACCACCATCATGGCCGGGCTATGGGAGTCGAGGCCGTCCTTGGGCTGGCGCACCGCGCCTTCCAGGGCTTCCAGGCGTGCCGAGAGCTGGCGTACTTCAAGCTGCTTGGCGGTGGCCAGGCGCAGTTGGTCCGGGCTGCAGGGCTTGACCAGGTAGTCGGCGGCGCCGGCCTGGATCGCATCGACTGCAGTGTCCACCGCCGAATGGGCGGTAACGATCACGACACGCATCCATGGCGCTTGAATACGCATATGCGCCAATACATCCAGGCCGTTGTCCTCGCCTAGGCGCAAGTCGAGAAAGCACAGGTCGAACACTTGGCGTTGCATCAAGGCATCGGCTTGGGCTGCGCTGTTGGCGGTGGCGACGGTGTAGCCTTCATCTTCCAGGCAATAGCGGAAGGTCCGGAGGATCGCGGACTCGTCATCCACTAAAAGAATGCGGCCTTGAAGTTCCTTGGCTGATTCCATCTGTCCCGCGCTCCTTAACTGTGAATGTTGGTGTTTAGTCCCGGAATAATCGGGCAAGTTGCATGGTTTATTCTGATCGATAAAAGGAAGCATCGCGTAGCTATCTGCACATCTTCCTACACGCCCTAGTAAAAGGCCCGATCTAGTGGCGTTTTCATAGCTTCTCGCCCCTTCGGCAATCGTCCATTCGCTTTCGATCCCTCGACCCGACCACTGACCATCGTGCATTTCGCACGGCCCCTGACAGTGCATCGTGCAGGATGCTGTGCTGTGTGCCGATAGATAATTCTTAAGTGTCTGATTTTATTGAGTTTTATTTTATAAAAAAGCTGGCATGAGCTCTGCAATAGTTGTTACTGCATAGAGCGTCATGACCGAATAATCAGAATGCGGGAGAAAGCAGTATGACTCGCCAAAGCCTCAGCCAATTGCGTGTATCGCCGCTTCACGTGCAGCAAGGTCTGTTCGCCAGCCTGGCGTTGATGGTCACGCTGATTGCCGGCCAGCAGATGCAGCATTGGCAGCAGAGTCAGCAGCAGGCCCCGCAGTTCGAACGCCCCGTCATGACCCAGACCCATTTCCGTTCCGTTGGCAGCACGACTGCTGATGCAACAGCCCCGCAACTGCGACTGGCAGACCAGGAGTCCACCCTGAGCGAACTGCCGGTTCAAGAACGCTGGGTGTTCTAAGCAACACATCGTCGCTCGCGTCGAGCGACTGCATGGCATCACCGCTGTTACCCCTATGAAAGCTTAAGGAGAATCACCATGTTGAGTTGGGCAATCACATTTCTGATCATCGCCATTGTGGCTGCAGTCCTGGGCTTCGGTGGTATCGCCGGCACCGCTACGGGTATCGCCAAGATTCTCTTCGTGGTCTTCCTGGTGATGTTTATCGCGTCGTTCTTCTTTGGTCGCAAAGGCCGAGGCTGAATATGACCACTGTGCCTTTTAAAGCCATAGCCGCCGCCCTGCTGTTGGGCGGCAGCAGCCTGGTGATGGCCGCCAACGACGGCCAATCCCGGGCCAATGAATTGCTCAGCACGGATGCGCAATACCGTGAAACCTGGCAAGGCGTGGTCAAGAAAGAGCAGCGCCTGCCCGAATGGGTGATGAACCTGTCGGGCGCGGCGGAGCAGATGAACGCTGTCGAAGAAGACGGTGAGAAGTACCTGGTAGGTCCGCTGTGTGAAACGGCAGATACCTGCCGGAACAAGCGCCTGATCGTCGCTTTCAGCTTCGATAAGGAAGATGCCTACGCCATGTTGGTGGAAGTCCCGGCCGGCCTGCCGGCGGACAAATCGCCGACGCGGCATGCCGATTACCGCTTTATCGGTAAGCCGGATGAAGGTATGCAGAAGCTGCTCATGGAGCAGCTGAAGAAAGATCCGAATTGGTACTAGGTTCCGTCTTACGGAGCCGGCGTCCATAGAAAGAAGCCAGTTCGCTTCTTTCTGTTTGCATCGCATACCAAATGCGATGCATGACCAGGGGGCCGGGTTGCTCTGATCGATCAGGATCGGCGTGACCTACGGGCACAGGGAGTGCCTGCGCAAGGGCCGGGTCAGGTGAAAAGCTGCGACGCAAGTTCACAAGTCCTCAAGCTTGCTGAACTTGCGGCGGGCTTATGACTCTCAAAGCCCGGGCATCATGCCGGCCATAGCTGGCATTCCTCGTTTTGCCTCTCGCCAATCATTACGTAGTGTGTCGGCGCGACCATCCATCGATAAATTTTTCCGAGCGCAATAGGCTATTTCTCACGCCATGCCGCGGATATTCCAAGCATTTCTACCCAACACCCCAAGTCCTCAGCTACCTCTGCGCAAGCCGGAATTGGCAGCTTCACGGCCGGTTCACCCGCTTCAATGGCATATCCGAACTGACCGTTCAGACAATTATTTTCAAAAAAAACCATGCCGATTCGGCATAGGGTAGGCGTTTACGGCATTAGACGTCGCCGCCTTGCATGGGAATAGTTGCGCCTTTTTTCGCCTGCCAGTAAGCCATTTCGGCCACGCTGCGGTGACCTTCCATGGAGGCAGATGCTCACACTTTTTCGCTTTCGAGCGGTCCAGCTGGCGCATTTGCCTTAAGTTCACTTGAAGTAAGGGTAATGACATGAAGAAGGCAAAGCTAAGCCTCGCCTGGCAGATCCTCATCGGTTTGGTGCTGGGGATCGCAATCGGTGCAGTGCTCAACCATTTCAGTGCTGAAAAAGCCTGGTGGATCAGCAACGTGCTGCAGCCGGCAGGCGATATCTTTATCCGCCTGATCAAGATGATCGTTATCCCAATCGTGATTTCGTCGCTGATCGTCGGTATTGCCGGTGTGGGTGACGCGAAAAAGCTGGGTCGCATCGGCGTCAAGACCATCCTTTACTTTGAAGTCGTCACCACCGTCGCCATCGTGGTCGGCCTGTTGCTGGCCAACCTGTTCCATCCGGGCGCGGGCATCGACATGAGTACCCTGGGTACTGTCGATATCTCCAAGTACCAGGCCACCGCCGCCGAAGTGCAGCATGAGCATGCGTTCATCGAGACTATTCTCAACCTGATCCCGTCGAACATCTTCGCAGCCGTCGCCCGTGGCGAGATGCTGCCAATCATCTTCTTCTCCGTGCTGTTCGGCCTGGGCTTGTCGAGCCTTAAGCCGGAACTGCGCGAGCCGCTGGTGACCATGTTCCAGGGCGTGTCCGAGAGCATGTTCAAAGTCACTCACATGATCATGAAGTACGCCCCTATCGGTGTATTTGCGCTGATCGCGGTGACGGTCGCCAACTTCGGCTTCGCCTCGCTGCTGCCATTGGCCAAGCTGGTGATCCTGGTTTACGTCGCGATACTGTTCTTCGCGTTTGCGGTGCTGGGCCTGATCGCCCGCCTGTTTGGTTTCTCGATCCTCAAGCTGATGCGCATCTTCAAGGACGAGCTGGTGCTTGCCTACTCCACCGCCAGTTCCGAAACCGTACTGCCGCGTGTGATCGAGAAGATGGAAGCCTACGGCGCGCCGAAGGCGATCTGCAGCTTCGTGGTGCCGACGGGTTACTCGTTCAATCTCGACGGTTCGACCCTGTACCAGAGCATCGCCGCGATCTTCATTGCCCAGCTGTACGGCATCGACCTGTCGATCGGCCAGCAACTGATGCTGGTGCTGACCCTGATGGTCACCTCCAAAGGCATCGCCGGCGTGCCGGGTGTGTCCTTCGTGGTGTTGCTGGCGACCCTGGGCAGCGTGGGCATCCCACTGGAAGGCCTGGCGTTTATCGCGGGTGTCGACCGTGTGATGGACATGGCGCGTACCGCGCTGAACGTGATCGGCAACGCCTTGGCCGTGCTGGTTATCTCGCGCTGGGAAGGCATGTACGACGATGCCAAGGGCGAGCGCTACTGGAATTCGCTGCCGCACTGGCGCAGCAAAGAGGTGCTGCCGGCCGGCGAGATCACTCGCGGCTGATCGCTCGAATGCTCTGACACAAACCCCGGATAATTCCGGGGTTTGTCGTTTCTGTCAGCCCCGTTATCATTCGCCCATCTTTCGGGGGATTCAACTGATGCTCAATGGCCTGTGGCTTGGCTTCTTTGTGGTGGCAATGGTGTCAGCACTGGCGCAATGGCTGGTGGGCGGTAACGCCGGAATTTTTGCGGCGATGGTGGAAAGCATTTTCGCCATGGCCAAATTGTCGGTGGAGGTCATGGTGCTCTTGTTCGGCACCCTGACGTTGTGGCTGGGTTTTCTGCGTATCGCCGAAAAAGCCGGGATCGTCGACTGGCTGGCCAGGGCCCTGGGCCCGCTGTTTCGTCGCCTGATGCCGGAGGTGCCCGCCGGCCACCCGGCTATCGGCTTGATCACCCTCAATTTCGCCGCCAACGGCCTGGGCCTGGACAACGCCGCCACGCCCATCGGCCTCAAGGCCATGAAGGCGCTGCAGGAACTCAACCCCATCCCCAATACGGCGAGCAACGCACAGATCCTGTTCCTGGTGCTCAATGCGTCCTCGCTGACGCTGTTGCCGGTGACCATCTTCATGTACCGCGCCCAGCAAGGCGCTGCCGACCCGACGCTGGTGTTCCTGCCGATCCTGCTGGCCACCAGCGCGTCTACGCTGGTGGGCCTGCTGTCGGTAGCGGTGATGCAGCGCCTGCGCCTGTGGGACCCGGTCGTGCTCGCCTACCTGATTCCCGGCGCGTTGGTGCTGGGGGGCTTCATGGCGCTGCTGGCGACCCTGTCCGCCACGGCGCTGGCCGGGTTGTCTTCGATCCTGGGCAACCTCACGCTGTTTGGCTTGATCATGCTGTTCCTTGTGATCGGCGCCTTGCGCAAGGTCAAGGTGTATGAGGCCTTTGTCGAAGGTGCCAAGGAAGGTTTTGACGTCGCCAAGAACCTGCTGCCCTATCTGGTGGCGATGCTCTGTGCGGTGGGCGTATTGCGTGCCTCCGGCGCGTTGGACTTCGGCCTGGAAGGGATTCGCCACCTGGTGGCCTGGACCGGCATGGACACGCGGTTTGTCGACGCGCTGCCCACCGCGATGGTCAAGCCGTTCTCCGGCAGCGCGGCGCGGGCGATGCTGATCGAGACCATGCAGACCCAGGGGGTGGACAGCTTCCCGGCGTTGGTGGCGGCGACGATCCAGGGCAGTACCGAGACCACGTTTTATGTGTTGGCGGTGTACTTCGGCTCAGTGGGCATCCAGCGGGCGCGGCATGCGGTGGGGTGTGCGTTGTTGGCGGAGTTTGCCGGCGTGGTCGCGGCTATTGCGGTGTGCTACTGGTTCTTTGGTTAAGGCTTAGATAGCCATCGGGGGCAAGTCGAATCGTCGCACCGCCCCTCCCACATTTAGATCTGTGAACACATTCAAACTGTGGGAGGGGCGGTGCGACGATTCGACTTGCCCCCGATGAGGCCCTCAGTGTTTCGCAGCAGTATTGCCTTGCGCCACAACCCAATCCACTACCTGCCTATTCAGTTGATCCCCGGCTTGCCCAAAAGCAGCCACCACCGCCGGCACCTTGGTATCCCCCACCTTCTGCCTTACCTCAAACCGCCGGCTGGCAATAATCCGCTGATCACTGCCGCGCACCAGCCGCGCATCCAGGCGAATCACCACCTCCACTGCCGTGCCATGGTATTCGCTCTGAAACGCCTGTAACTGGCCTCCCAGCTCATAGTCCGCCTGCAGGTTGGTCTCATCGGTACTCAACAGCGTCACCCGCCCATCACGCTGGAAGCCATCCAGCAGGCGATTGCGCAACAGCACCGGCGCCGGGTCGCTCCAGCGCGAGTGGGCATAGCTGCTGATCAGATCGCCATTGGGCACCACCGCGATGCGTGGGCTGTCGAGAAATTCGCTGGTCTGTGCCTTGGTCACGCGCAGTGACCAGCTCACCGGCGTACCTTGACTGACGGGCTGGGTCGACGCCAGGCGGTAGACGTCGGACGGGTCCGGCTTGGGCAGGATCGAGCACGCGCTCATCAATGCAAAGGCCACGGGAGCGATGATTCGGTAAGCACGCTTCATGGCGTGAACTCCTTGTTCTTGTCACTGCCCAGCAGGTAACCGCTGGGGTTGGCTTCCAGGCGGCGGGAGATGGCGCGTAGCGAACCGAGGGTTTCGCGCAGTTCGCGCACGGCCGGCGCCAGTTCATTGAGGCCCTGCAGGCCGCTGTTCACCGAGTCCTTGTTGTTGGCCAGCAAGGTGTTGAGGGTGGCGGTGCTTTGCTCGAGGGACTTCATTGCCTGCTCCGCGCTGCCAAAGGCTTGCTTGCCTTGGTCGTTGAGCAAACCGTTGGCGTTGCGCATCAATACGGTGGTCTGTTCCAGCGCGCCGCCGGCCTGCTTGCTCACTTGCATCAATTGCTGCATCACCACTTTGATGTCGCCGCGCTGTTCTGCAATGGCGCCGGTGGTTTGCTGCAGATTGTCCAGGGTGGTGCTCAAGCGTTCGACATTTTCCCGGGAGAACAGCTGGTTGGCGTTATGCAGCAGTAGGTTGACGCTGGTCATCAGGTCGTTGCTGTTATTGAGCAGGCGGGCGATGGGCGACGGCGACGCGATGATCTCCGGCAGGTTGCCGTCCTTGCCCTTGAGTTCCGGGCTCTGCGGGGTGCCGCCGCTGAGTTGGATGATCGACGTGCCGGTGATGCCGGTCAGTGCCAGTTTGGCCTGGGTGTCTTCCTTGATCGGCGTTTGCCCGGCGAGGCGGATGCGCGCCAGCACGCGGCGCGGGTCCTTGGGGTCCAGGCGCAGGCTGGTGACATCGCCCACCTTGATCCCGCTGTACTGCACCGAGCTGCCCTGGGACAGGCCGCTGACCGCTTCGTTGAACACCACCTCATAGTCCTGGAAGGCGCTGTCGACGCTGGATTTGGCCAGCCACAGGCCGAACAGCATCGCGCCGACCACCACTATTACGCTGAACAGTCCGATCATCACATGATGGGCTCGGGTTTCCATGTCATACCTCGTTGAGCGATTGAGCGGCATCCAATGCCGCGCGGCCTCGGGGGCCGTGGAAATAGTCGTGGATCCAGGCGTCATCGGTTTCCGAGACGACATCGATGGCGTCCGCCACCAGGACTTTCTTCTGCGCCAGCACCGCCACGCGGTCGGTGATGGTGTACAGCGTGTCGAGGTCGTGGGTGACCAGGAACACACTCAAGCCCAGCGCGTCGCGCAGGGTCAGGATCAGTTGGTCGAATTGCGCCGCGCCAATCGGGTCAAGGCCGGCGGTGGGTTCGTCGAGAAACAGGATGTCCGGGTCCAGGGCCAGCGCGCGCGCCAGGGCGGCGCGCTTGATCATGCCGCCGGACAGCGACGCCGGGTACTTGTCGGCCGCCGACAACGGCAGCCCGGCCAGGGCCAGCTTGACCGCCGCCAGATGCTCGGCATCGGCGCGGCTGAGCCCGGCATGCTCGATCAACGGCAAGGCGACGTTCTCGGTGACGGTCAGCGAGGAAAACAAGGCGCCCTTCTGGAACAGCACGCCGAAGCGCCGTTCCACCAGTGAACGTTCATGCTCGGACAAATTCGGCAGGTCCTTGCCCAATACCCGCACTTGCCCTTCGCTGGGCCGCCGCAGGCCGACGATGCTGCGCAGCAACACCGACTTGCCGCTGCCGGAGCCGCCGACCACCGCCAGGATCTCGCCCTTGTACAAATCCAGGTCGAGATTCTCGTGCACGCTCTGGCTGCCAAAGCGATTGCACAGGCCGCGAACTTCAATCACCGCCTCAGTGGGCGCTCGATGCAGACGACTCACCAGCCCATCTCCATGAAAAACATTGCCGCGACCGCGTCCAGCACGATCACCACGAAAATCGACTGCACCACGCTGGAGGTGGTGTGCGCGCCGACCGACTCGGCACTGCCGCTGACCTTGAAGCCTTCCAGGCAACCGATCGCGGCGATCAGGAACGCGAAGATCGGCGCTTTCACCATGCCCACCAGAAAATGCTGCACGCCGATGTCCGATTGCAGCAGCGACAGAAACATCGCCGGCGAAATATCCAGAGCCACCGCACACACCACGCCACCGCCGACAATCCCCGAGAGCATCGCCAGGAATGTCAGCATCGGCAGCGCCACCAGCAATGCCAGGACCCGCGGCAGCACCAGCAGCTCCATCGGGTCCAGGCCCAGGGTGCGGATCGCGTCGATTTCTTCGTTGGCCTTCATCGAGCCGATTTGTGCGGTAAAGGCGCTGGCCGTGCGACCGGCGATCAGGATGGCGGTGAGCAACACGCCAAATTCGCGCAGGAATGAAAACGCCACCAGGTCCACGGTGAAGATCGTCGCGCCGAAGCTCTTGAGCACGGTGGCGCCGAGGAAGGCCACCACGGCGCCGACCAGAAAGGTCAGCAGCGCAACGATCGGCGCGGCATCCAGGCCGGTCTGTTCGATATGCGCGACCACCGGCGTCAGGCGCCAGCGCTTGGGCCGCAGGATGCCGCGCACGAAGGTTTCGAGGATCAGGCCGATGAAGCCCAACAGTTTCATCCCGTCTTGCCAGACGGTGTCCACGGCGCGGCCGATGCGCGCCAGCAGTTGCACACCGGCGCCCTCTTCCGGCTCCTTGAGCGGTACGCAAAAATCATTGAGCGAGCGGTAGACCGTCTTGAGCAGTGCCCGGTCGGCGGCGGACAGGCTGCAATCGCTCTGCTCGGCGGAGCGTTCGATACGTTCGGGGCCCAGCAACTCCACCAGCAGCGAAGCGCCGGCAGTATCCAGGGCGCCGAGGCCGTTAAGGTCGATGTGCGCGCCGGCGTCGTATTGGCCGTCGAGTGTGTTCGACAGCTTCTTCAGCTTTGCGTAATGGGCAAGCGTCCAGTCACCGGTAATGCGCAGCAACGGCGGTGTGCGGGACGTATCGAGTTGGGCCGCGCCGGCCGTCGTGGGAGTGGTCATAAGCTCCGAGCGTATTTGGCTGTCCACAATTGCTACGTAATAGCACGATCGGGCCTATGGCGGGTTGTCCGTTTGTGCTGAGTCGGTGACGTTAAAGCGCAGCACGCCAATCACTTGCCCGTCTTCGGTGAGCACCCGCACCTGCCAGCGGCCTACCGCATCCGGCGGGAAGTTCTGCTTGTGCGTCCAGGCGCGGTAGCCCTCCTTGCGGCCGCCATGGATATCCAGGGCAATGCGGTCGACTTCCTTGCCGTTGAATTTCCACACATGGTAGATCCGCTCATCGAGGCCGCGCGGCGCGTTGATTGCGGTGTAGGCGTACAGTCCGCCGCTGCGCAGCTGGGCGGCGCTGACTTGCTTGAGGTCGTCGCCCGGTGTGCGGTCTTGCAGCTGGGTGCTGATGGCCACTTCAGTCATCCACAGGGTGGCAGGTGGCACCCAGCTACGCAGCAACCAGCCGGCGCTGCCAATAGCGGCTGTCACCCCCAGCAGCATTGCCCAGCCTTTGACGCTGCGCAGCGGCAGGCTGGCGGCCAGGCTCGGAATCGACAGGGCCATGGCGACGCCCAGTGCCAGTTTGTAACTTTCGGCGGTCGTCAGGTGCAGGATGATCGGCAGCGCGGTCAGCAGTGCGGCGAACAATGTCAGCGTATGCAAGGCGAGGAACAGCGAGCGCTTGGGCGCCAGCCACTTGTAATACAGCGGGTCGATGATCGAGACCAGCGCCGCCGCGCCGAGCAGGCCGGTGAACGCCGATTGGCCGCTGTTCCAGGCCGTGGTGACGAAAAAGAACGGCAACACGAAAAACAGACTTTCCTGGTGGATCATCTGGGTCGCATAGCGCAGCAGCGGTTCCGGTATCTCGCGGTTGAACATCTTGGTGAACAGCTGGGTGAAGCTGTTTTCCAGCATCAGCCACAACCAGCTCACCAGCAGGATCACGGCGATCCAACTGGCCATGCCTTGCTGGCGGTCCACCAGGATGAAGCTGCCCACACCCGAGATGAAGCCGCCGAGTGCGATCACCCCAGGGTAGCGCTTGATCAGTTCTATAACGCGCTGGATAAGGGGCGGCAGGTTTGGCATGGGCGATTCACAATAAGGGTTAGAAAAATCCGCGACAGAATAACGTCTTGGTCCGCTGTTCGGCGCCTCATTACGCGAGCCGTTTGCGATAAAACCGCAGGGCGATCCACGCAAGCCCGATCAGTCCCAGCACGCCCGCGCCTATCCAGCTCAGGGCGTTGTAGCTCAACAGCGGTTTTTCGATGCGCCAGTAGCCCGGCTGCTCCAATACCTGGCGCATGGCCTGATTGGTCTGGGCCAGGGTCACGGCCTTGATACGTTTGGCCGGGTCGCTGAAGCGCCCATCGTCATATTCGCCGGCGGCGCTCCAATAATAGTCGGCCAGCGCGCTGTTGCCCTGCACGGCCCAGGCCTGACGTGCAATGGCGGCTTGCTGCAGGCGCGCGAACACCGCCGGGTCGAGGCCATCCTTGAGCAAGCGGGCCTTGAGGTCTTGCAATACCTGCTCGGCTTGCTCGAGGTTTTCCCGTTCGAGGTCGGCGTTCAGGCTCAGGAAGCCAACGCCGCCGAGCACTTCACGCTCGCTCCAGGGCCCGTAGGACAGGCCGTGCCTGAGGCGCAATTGGCGGTACAACGCCCAGTCGAGGTAGTCCTTGAGCAGGTCGTAGGTTTCATCATGCTGGTCTTCCAGCACCGGCTCCGGGAACAGCCAGTGCAGCTTGGCATTGTCGCCGACCCAGCCGTGGATCAGGTCGCGATGACTGGCGGCGGCCTGCTGGATTTGCGGCAGCGGTCGATGTTCGCTCGGCTCTACCGGGTCGAGCTGGCCATAGGTGCGTTCCAGGTAGGCCGGCAGCAGTTTGTCCAGGTCGCCGACGACGATCAGGGTCATGTTGTTCGGTGCGTACCAGTTTTTGCGCAGCGCCTCCAACTGGTCGCGGGTCAGAGCGTTGACCTCGGCGCGTTCGGCGCACTTGAGGCCCAACTCGACGGCCAGCTGGTTGCTGGCGTTGTGGCCCAAGTCCTGGCGGTCCAGCAGGCGTTGCAAGTGGGAATAATGGCCACCGTCCTCGCGCTCGACCACCTGCTTGGCGGCGTTGATATTGGCGTCGGTCAGTTGGGTGCGGGTGACGATTGCCAGCAGCAGATCCAATACCTTGCGCTGGTTCTGCGCGGGCGCCTCGATCACGAACGTGGTGTCGGCGTTGCTGGTGTAGGCGTTCCACTCCCCGCCCAGGGCCTGCATGCGGTCTTCGAGGTCGCCTTCGTTACCGCCGTCGATGCCGCTGAACAGCAGGTGCTCGAACAAATGCGGCAGCTCTTTCTGGTCGCAGCTGAAATCGTCCAGGCCCACGCCGACTACCAGGCGGATCGCCACATGCCCGCGCTCGGTGCCCGGTTTGAGCAGCAATTGCAGGCCGTTGGGCAAGGTATAGCCTTCGACCTGCAGGCGGTCAAAGGCAAAGGTGTGTGCCGAGCCCATGAGCAGGCAGGCGAGTAACAGGCGACGCATAACAAGCTTCCTGGCGAATGAGGTCCGTTGTTAACTGACTTCGCTCGCTGGCGTACGTTCAGGGCGAATGGGTGATGTCGGCAATATCGTCGGCGGAGAGTGCGCCGGTGTCGGACGTTTCCAGCACGACATAAGCGCTGCTGCAAAACAACGAGTTCAGGCGCTTCATGTCGGCGATCAGCTCCAGGTGCAGGGAGCTGGTTTCCAGGCTCTGTACGATTTTACGCTGCAAGCGGCTGACGTGAGCGTGGGCCAGGCGCCGCTCCTGGGCGCGAAAGCGGCGTTTCTCCCGCAGTAATTGGCGGGCGCTTTCCGGGTCGCCGCTGAGGAATACCGACAGGCCCAGGCGCAGATTGGCGATCAGTTGGCTGTGCAGGCCGCTGAGTTCTTCCAGGCCGACTTCGGAAAATTGCCGGCGCTGGGACGTCTTCTGCTGCTGCACTTTGCGCAGCATGCGCTCGATCAGGTCGCCTGCCAGCTTCAGGTTGATCGACAGTTCGATGATTTCTGCCCAGCGTCGATTGTCCTGCTCACTCAGGTCTTCACGGGGCATTTGCGCCAGGTAAAGTTTGATCGCGCTATAAAGCGCCTCGACGTCATCGCTGAGGCTGCGCATTTGCTGGGTAATGGCGGTTTGGTTGCCGCGCAGCACTTCCTGCATCGAGGTGAGCATGTTGTCGATCAGGTCGCCGAGCCGCAGGGTTTCGCGGGCGGCGTTGGCCAGCGCCAGGCTCGGCGTGTTCAGCGAGGCCAGGTCCAGATGGCGCGGCTTGGCTTTGCCGTTGGTCTCGGGACGCTCCGGCAGCAGCCATTCGCACAGCCGCGCCATCGGGCCAATAGTGGGCAACAGAATCAGGCAGCGGCTGACGTTGTAGAGCAGGTGAAAGGTGATGACCATGCCTTGGGTGCTGTAGTCCAGGCCGTCCATCCAGCGGACGAGTGGGTCGAGTACCGGAATGATCAGCAGCAGGCCGATCAATTTGTACAACAGGCTGCCCAAGGCGACTTGCCGCCCGGCGGTGTTTTGCATGCTGGTGCTGAGAAAGGCCAGGATGCCACTGCCGATGTTGGCGCCGATGACCAGGCCGATGGCCACGTGCAGACCGATCACGCCGGCACCGGCCAGGGTTGCCGTAAGCAGCACTGCGGCGAGGCTGGAGTAGGAAATCATCGCGAACAGCGCACCGACCAGGGCGTCGAGCAGGATATCGCCGGTCAGCGAAGCGAAGATGACTTTGACGCCCTGGGCATGGGTAATCGGCCCGGCGGCTTCGACGATCAATTGCAGGGCCAGGATGATCAGCCCGAGGCCGATCCCGACCCGGCCCAACTGCCCTGCCCGCGTCTGTTTGCGCGACAGGAAAAAAATCACCCCGAGGAAGATCAGCAGCGGTGACAACCACGACAGGTCGAAGGTCAGCACCCGCGCCATCAACGCGGTACCGACGTCGGCGCCGAGCATGGTGGCCAGGGCGGGCGTAAGGCTCATCAACCCCTGGCCGACAAAGGACGTCACCAGCATTGCCGTGGCATTGCTGCTCTGCACCATGGCCGTCACCAGGATACCGGCGACAAACGCCAGCCAGCGCTTGGACATGTTCTGCCCGATGACTTGGCGCAAGTTGGAGCCGTAGACCCGCAGGATGCCGGTACGGACGATGTGCGTGCCCCAGATCAGCAGGGTCACGGCGGAAAGCAGATTGAGCAAGGTCAGCATGCTCGGCCCCCCGTGTGGGTGAGCTCCAGCAGGAGCGAAGGAAAGTTGCCGCGTGCCGTTCTACGTCTTGTGGTTAAGCTGTAGTTGGCGAATGGGCTCTGCGCCAGCATCGCATAGCTGAACGCGGGATTGAAACAAAACTGTCATGAAGATCGGGACGCGAAGCGTCCGAGGCGGCATTCCCACGCGGAGCGTGGGAATGATCGACAGCGGGTTGAATTTATTGACCCGGGATATCTTTGCGCAGTTTCACCGGATCCTGCTGCTTCTTCTTTTTCGCGATGGCGGTGCGCATCTTGATGTTCACCGCTTCCACCGCCAGCGAGAACGCCATGGCGAAGTAGACGTAGCCTTTTGGCACGTGAACGTCGAAGGATTCGGCGATCAGCACGGTACCCACCACCAGCAGGAACGACAGCGCCAGCATCTTCAGCGACGGGTGCTTGTCGATGAATTCGCTGATGGTGCCGGCGGCCAGCATCATCACCAATACGGCAACCACGATGGCGGCGACCATGACCGGCACATGGGAAACCATGCCGACGGCGGTGATGACCGAGTCCAGGGAGAACACGATGTCGATGATCGCGATCTGGATGATGGTGTAGATGAACTTGCCACCCTTGCCACCCGGCTCGTCGTGGGTTTCGTCTTCACCTTCCAGGGCGTGGTACATCTCCTGGGAGCTTTTCCACAGCAGGAACAAGCCACCGAAGAACAGGATCAGGTCGCGACCGGAGATGCCCTGGCCGAAGACCACGAACAGGTCGGCGGTCAGTTGCATAACCCAGGTGATCGACAGCAGCAACAGGATGCGCGTGACCATCGCCAGGGCGAGGCCGAAGATCCGGGTGCGCGCCTGCATGTGCTTGGGCATGCGGCTGACCAGGATCGAAATCATGATGATGTTATCGATGCCCAGGACGATCTCGAGCGCCGTCAGGGTGAAGAAGGCAATCCAGATTTCCGGATTGGTCAGCCATTCCATGTGTATTCCTTTGAGCAAGTATTAGACCGCGCGGACTGTAGCGCCGCGCGGTGAGTGAGTCGGTACGATTATAGAGTGCTGAACAGCGGAAAAATCCCCATCAGCAGCGCGGCGAACATTATGCACAGGCATACCAGCACTGCCCACTTGAGGGTGAAGCGCTGGTGATCACCAAACTCGATACCTGCCAGGGCGACCAGCAAGTAGGTGGAGGGTACCAGTGGGCTGAGCAGATGCACCGGTTGCCCGACGATCGACGCACGCGCCATCTCCACGGCGGTGATGCCGTAGTGGCTGGCAGCTTCGGCCAGCACGGGCAGCACGCCATAGTAGAACGCATCGTTGGACATGAAGAAGGTAAACGGCATGCTCACCAGCGCCGTGATGACCGCCAGGTACGGTCCCAAGGCTTCAGGGATAACCGCCAGCAGGCTCTTGGACATGGCGTCGACCATGCCGGTGCCCGACAGGATGCCGGTGAAGATGCCGGCGGCGAAGATCAGCCCGACCACCGCCAATACGCTGCCGGCGTGGGCGGCGACGCGGTCTTTCTGCTGCTGCAGGCATGGGTAGTTGACGATCATCGCGATACTGAACGCCACCATGAACAGCACGGGCAGCGGCAGCAGGCCGGCGATCAGCGTGCACATCAGGGCAAGCGTCAGCGCGCCGTTGAACCAGATCAGCTTCGGACGGCGGGCGTCGGGAAATTGCGACACGCTGATTTCGCTGTGGTCGATCTCGTCGCCTTGCAGATGCAGTTCACCCAGGCGTGCACGCTCGCGCTTGCCGTACATATAGGCAATCGCCAGGATCGCTACCACGCCGGCCGCCATGGCCGGGATCATCGGTACGAAGATGTCCGAGGGGTCCACATGCAGCGCGCTGGCGGCGCGAGCGGTTGGGCCGCCCCAGGGGGTCATGTTCATCACGCCACCGGCAAGAATAATCAGGCCGGCCATGATGCGCGGGCTCATGCCGATGCGCTTGTACAGCGGCAGCATCGCAGCGACGCAGATCATGTACGTGGTGGCGCCGTCACCGTCGAGGGACACCACCAGGGCCAGCACGGCGGTGCCGACCGAGACTTTCAGCGGGTCGCCCTTGACCATCTTGAGAATCTTGCGCACGGCCGGGTCGAACAGGCCGGAGTCGATCATCAGGGCAAAGTAGAGGATGGCAAACATCAGCATCACGCCGGTCGGCGCGAGCTTGGTGATGCCTTCGAGCATCATCGGGCCGATCTTCGGCGCGAAGCCGCCGAACAGCGCGAACAGGATCGGCACGATGATCAAGGCGATCAGCGCAGACAGGCGCTTGGTCATGATCAGGAACATGAACGTGATGACCATGGCAAAGCCAAGGAAAGTCAGCATAGGAATACTCCAGGCGTAGCGCGGCTAGGGAATGGCGAACCGGGTGGGTTCAGCGCAGAACGAAAGGCACGAGGCGTACGGGGGGAGTAGGGAAAAACAGACGGGTACGGGCGGACATCGGGAATCACCATTGTTGTTGTTAACAGTCGGTCTATTGCCGACAGTGGGGCGATCCTAGACGGGTAAGCTTTCAGCCAGCTTTCGCCGGGAAAACAGGTGACATTCGGTCTTGAGGCTTATGCGGATAAAAAAATGTGGGAGGGGGCAAGCCCCCTCCCACATTGGAATTACTTGATTCGCTGAGTGTTTACGGCAGTTCGAGGCCGCCGGCCGCTTTATGCAACGCTCGCAGGTGTTCGCCCATTTGCTTGAGATTGGCTTCGCAAGCGGCAATCTCGGCAGCGCGGGACGGATCGAGCAGCGCCCTGACTTCTTTATCCAGCTCGCCGGTCAGCGATTGCAGTTGCTTCTGGCGCTCGGCACTTTCCGATTCCAGCCGCTTGGCCTCCGAAGGCTGCGGCAGGCCGTAGCCGCCACTGTCGAGCAATTCGGCGGGGCGACTGAGGAAGCCGCTGTTGGCGAGGATTTGCTGCAACGTGTTGTTGGCTTTTTCCATGCCACCGTTCTTCAGCTCCCGCGCATTGAGGTAGCGTTGTTTGACTTCGTCCTGGGCGAGCATCAATTGTTTGCGAAAGCTGGCCTGCTCCAGCAACAGCAGCGCGGCGCTGGTTCGCAAGTCGGCCTGGCTGAACCATTGGCGGCGCTCCTGCGCATTCAGCGACAGCCAGTCTTCGACTTGGGTCTGCTTGATCGGCAGGCGCTTGCGCAGTACATCGAACATCGCCTGGTAGCGCTCGCGGAACGAGTCAAAGTGATAGCCCAGGCGCAACGCTTCGCGCTTGTCATTCAGTACGCTGGTGTCGGCCAACCCGCGTGCGCTGAGCACCTCCAGCAAGCCGTTGGGGGTGATGTTGTCCAGGCCGGTCAATTGCGGGTTGGCGCTGCCACTGCGCAACAGCTTCAAGCTTTCCACCGCACAGTTGTTGGAAATGAAGAAGTAGTTGCCGTCGTAGCTCCAGTGCATCTCGGCGGCGTGTTCGACTGTTTCGTTGATTTCCTGGCGATTGAGCTTGAGCGGCACTGACGCCAGGCCACGCAGTTCGGTCTTGGTGTACTCGTCGATGACTTGGGCCAGCGGCAGGACAAACAGTCGCGACGGGTATTTGCCCACCAGGCCATCCCAGCTCGACAGCTGTACGTCACCGACGAAGGCGCGGTAGGACAGCACCAGGTGCTGATCCAGGTCCAGCCGGCAATCCGGCCCGCGAGGACGGCCGGGCGCGCAGATCACCAGGCGCAGCATGCTATGGCCCCAGCGGCTCACCAGATTCTGGTTGGCTTCGGCGAGCAGGTAGTCGATTTCGTACACACGTTCCGGGTCGATCTGGCCGAGCGGGGTCTTGGCGAAATCGTTGCCGGCGTTCAGAAAGGCGTAGGTATTGCCGCACTTATCCTGCCCCGGCGGCGCCCAGCCGAAATGTTCCTTGTAATAGCGCGCCAGCGCGGGACGGCGACAGGCGTAGCTGGGGTCGAGGAGGAAGTACTCCATGTTGACCGCGACGAATTCCAGCGGGCTGGTGGTTTCGTAGATATCCGGGCTGCGAACCACCTGGTTGTTGTGCTGCTCGCGTTCGCCGCGACGGCCGACGTATTGCGGCCAGCCGGCGAGGTCCAGCAGGCGAGGGTCGTCACTCAGGGTGAAGCGACGGTCGTTCTGGCCACGGCATTGATCGGGCAGGCCAATCAGGCCGGTGATGTTGTTCTGGCGGCTGCAGCGCTGGATCAGGGCGCGCTCGTCTTTGGACCACAGACGCGCACGGTCATAGATGTGGGTCAGTTCGTGCAGCACAGTGGCGAGCATTTCCCGGCGCACGGTGCCATGGGGGCGGTTGGTTTTGCGGGTGGCGGCGCTGCCGTCGGTCAGGCTGGCAAGCAGGTTTCGGTTGAGGTCCAGTTCGGACACCAGTGAGGCCTGGCCGTAAGCGTTTTCAGGCATCTTGTCGGTCCAGCCGACCTCGATGCGGCGGTCCAGCTGCTCGATGAAGCGCGGCGGCAGGGCGCCCATCGCTTCATCGAGCAATGCCTGGGTGGCCTGCTGTTCAGCCGGGCTCAGGCCATCGGTCTTGAGCTGCAGTTGCAGGCTGGCCTGGGCCGCACCGGCACACAGCAGCACAGCCCCGGCCAGGAGCCAGGCCTTGATTCGCCTCACAGAGCGAGGATAGCTTCGGCGAGCGTCTGGTCGCTGGCATCACGGGCTTCTGGTACGCGGGTGCGCAGGGTGTCAAAGGCGGCCTCGAGTTGCGCGCCACGGATCTCGCCATGGGTGGCGACGAAACTGGCGGCATCATCATGGGCTTCGCGCACGATCTTGGAATCGCGGATCGAGGTGGTGGTGTCAGAGGTGAAATCAATGGTGCGCGCCGAAGCGCGAACCACGATGTTGCTGGTGGCCTTCAGGGTTTGCGCCTGGGCGACATCAGCCAGAAACAGCAGGCCGAGGGCGGCGACGATCAACGGGCTACGCATGGGGTGACTCCAATACAAAGATGGCTATACAAAGATGATTATTGGACGAGAATTGCCTGCGCCAGTTCAAGGTCGCTTGCATGAAGTTTTGGCTGGGTGCGGCGCAGGTAATCCAGCGCGGACTCCAGGCGCGCGCCCCGCCATTGGCCGTCTGTGGCAATGAAAGCAGCAGCATCATCCCTGGCGACCCGGACCAACTTGTTATCAAACGGTGCAGACGTCACCTTGCTGGTGGCGTACGCGCTGGCAACGGTGCTCTGAACAGAGACGTCAAAGGCCGAAGCCAATGGTGCCCAGCAGGCACAGAGCATTACCGGAACAATCAACAGGCGGTATGAAAAAGCCATGGCACTCGACAACTGAAAACGAGCGCCAAGGCTAGCGCAATGACCGGGTGAGAGCCAGTGCAGTGACGGCCCTTCCTGCCGGCCCTGGCGTTAGATCGCCAGGATTGCCTGGGCCAATTGAGCGTCAGTGGCGGTGTTCAATTGCGGTGCCTGCTGGCGGATCTGCGCCAGGGCGCTTTCCAGTTTCACGCCACGGATGGCGCCTTCGCTTGCGACAAAGCTGGCGGCGTCGTCACGGGCGGCTCGCACCACCTTGTTGTCGCGCAGGGAGGAGGTGGCATCGGACGTGGCGTCGGAGGTGGCTTTCAGTGCGCCGACGATCGAATCGGTGGTAACGATAAAGCTGCTCGCGTTGGCGTTGGCAGCAACGGCCAACAGGGCGGCGGTGCACAGCAGGCGAAGACGGGACATGGGGTGACTCCTGTAGATGAGCAAATAAGGTGGCGTAGAACCGCCACAGTGAAACGGACGTTGGGCAATTGGGCATCTGACGCCCGTTCTACAAGGTTCGCCACGTGGTGACTGGATATTAGGTCACCGCTTGCTCATTCGGAAGCCTGCGGTTAACTGTTGTGGTTTTATTTATAAATACGAAAACTGTACTGGTCTGGTAGAGGGCTGCTGTTTCCGGTTCCCATATCCAGATACAACAAAGCCCGCCTCCGGTTACCCGGGGCGGGCTTTGCTTTGACAAATCAGAGTGCTGGCGGTGGACCCGGCGGGTCAGGGCCAGCGAGCGCCAATCAGCGCCAGAACGGCTTGCTCAGCTCTTCGTAGCGTTGAGCTTCGCTGATACCGGCATCAGCCAGCAGACGCGAATCCAGACGAGCCAATTGGTGGCGGCTGGAGATGCGGCGCTGCCACAACATCAGGTTGGCGAGAACGCGCAAAGGCAGGGAAGCCTGGGTGTTAACAGCTTTTTCTTCGAAGAACAGTTCGGAACTGAGTGTACGTTCCATGATGACATCCTTCCGCTTGTGGCGGGATTAGGTAGTGGTTTAACTGATGCCAATGATCCTCCTCGCACGCAAGACTCTCTAGATACAGTTCACCTGTATTGTGAGGGGCCAGTTAACTGTTTATAGAGGCTGTACGGTACGAAATGGGGGCAACTGTACCTGTTCGCACCGTAACGGTGCGAAATCGGCTTTTTCGGTGAGGGACGTGGGATATTTCTTCAGGAAATGACCGGTACAGCAGTACAGTTTTTGATAGATATAGCGATCAAACACCGGGCCGATGAAACTGTATTGGCACCAACCCGGTTGTATATCCCTCAAGCCTTGAGCATGTGCCCGGTTTCTTCCAGGTTAATGTGCCAGCTCAGTGCGTCGCGCAGGATATGCGGGGTATGCCCGCCGATAGCGCAGGCGGCAACGAAGTAGCCGTTCAGTGCGTCGCGATACGCCGGGTGCACACAGTTGTCGATGATCACGCGGGCACGCTCGCGGGGTGCCAGGCCACGCAAGTCCGCCAGGCCCACTTCGGTCACCAGGATGTCGACGTCATGTTCGGTATGGTCCACATGGCTGACCATCGGCACCACGCTTGAAATCGCACCGCCCTTGGCAATCGACTTGGTCACGAAGATCGCCAGGTGCGCATTGCGCGCAAAGTCCCCGGAGCCGCCAATACCGTTCATCATCCGCGTGCCGCAGACGTGGGTGGAATTGACGTTGCCGTAGATATCGAACTCCAGCGCTGTATTGATGCCGATGATACCCAGGCGGCGCACCACTTCAGGATGGTTGGAGATTTCCTGCGGGCGCAGCACCAGCTTGTCCTTGTAGTGCGCAAGATTGCCGAACACATCGGCATTGCGCCGCTCCGACAGGGTAATCGAGCTGCCGGAGGCGAAGCTCAGTTTGCCCGCGTCGATCAGGTCGAACGTCGAGTCCTGCAGCACTTCCGAATACATGGTCAGGTCTTCGAACGGCGAGTCAATCAAGCCGCACATCACTGCGTTGGCGATGTTGCCGATACCGGCCTGCAGCGGGCCGAGCTTGTTGGTCATGCGCCCGGCATCGACTTCCTGTTTCAGAAAGTTGATCAGGTGGTTGGCGATGCCCTGGGTGTCGCTGTCGGGTGGCGTCACGGTGGAGGCGGAATCGGCCTGGTTGGTGATCACAATGGCGACGATTTTCTCGGGCGGGATGGGAATCGCCGGGCTGCCAATACGATCGTCGACTTTGACCAGCGGAATCGGCGTGCGAGTTGGCCGATAGGAAGGGATATAAATGTCGTGCAGCCCCTCCAGGTTCGGGTTGTGCGCCAGGTTGATCTCGACGATGACTTGCTTGGCAAAAATCGCGAAGCTGGCGGAGTTGCCCACCGAGGTGGTGGGCACGATATGGCCTTGTTCGGTGATGGCGACGGCTTCAATCACGGCGATGTCCGGCAACTTGAGCTGGTTGTTGCGCAGTTGCTCGACGGTTTCCGACAGGTGCTGATCGATAAACATCACTTCGCCGGCGTTGATTGCCTTGCGCAAGGTGCTATCGACCTGGAACGGCATGCGGCGTGACAGCACGCCGGCTTCGGTCAATTGCTTGTCCAGGTCGTTGCCCAGGCTGGCACCGGTCATCAGGGTGATTTTCAGCGGGGACGTCTTGGCGCGCTCGGCCAGGGCGTGGGGGACGGCCTTGGCTTCACCGGCGCGGGTGAAGCCGCTCATGCCGACGGTCATGCCGTCCTCGATCAGTGCAGCGGCGTCTGCCGCGCTCATGACCTTGTTCAACAACGAAGGCAAGCGGATACGATCACGGTACATGAATGGTTATCTCAGGCTGCGGAAGCAAGTTGGGCAGTGTAGTGATTTCAAAAAGTTTCGGCCCGCTACCATGGTCGAATGCCGAGTGGCGATTTAGAGCCTTTGGTCGGGTTTCATCGGAGTGTGCACAGCGGGACGCAGAGCATCCCTGGCTGCATTCCCACGCAGAGCATGGGAACGAAAAAACCCCAGCCTATCTCAGGCCGGGGTTTCGGGTACTGCGCTGGCGCAGTGTTATTCGACAGCTTTGACCATATCTTCGATAACCTTTTTGGCATCACCGAAGACCATCATGGTCTTGTCCAGGTAGAACAACTCGTTGTCCAGGCCTGCGTAGCCGCTGGCCATCGAGCGCTTGTTGACGATGATGGTCTTGGCCTTGAACGCTTCAAGGATCGGCATGCCGGCGATCGGTGAGTTCGGATCGTTCTTGGCGGCCGGGTTGACCACGTCGTTCGCGCCCAGCACCAGTACCACGTCGGCCTGACCGAACTCGGAGTTGATGTCTTCCATCTCGAACACCTGGTCGTACGGCACTTCGGCCTCGGCCAGCAGTACGTTCATGTGCCCGGGCATACGGCCCGCCACAGGGTGGATCGCGTACTTTACCGTCACACCGCGATGAGTCAGCTTCTCGGTCAGTTCCTTGAGCGCGTGTTGCGCCCGAGCCACGGCCAGGCCGTAACCCGGCACGATGATCACGGTGTCGGCGTTGGTCAGCAGGAAAGTCGCATCGTCGGCCGAGCCGGACTTCACCGGGCGTGCTTCCTTGGAACCTGCCGCAGCACCGGCGTCCGGCGCATTGCCGAAGCCGCCGAGCAGCACATTGAAGAAGGAGCGGTTCATGGCCTTGCACATGATGTACGACAGGATCGCGCCGCTGGAGCCCACCAGGGAGCCGGCGATGATCAGCATCGAGTTGTTCAGCGAGAAG